>CAIYOC010000166.1 GCA_903927725.1 uncultured bacterium
AGCCGACCTGCGAATGCGGTCGCAGCACGCAGTCCTCGCCGATGCGGGCACGGGCGCCGACCACGCAGTACGCGCCGATCTGCGCGCTCTGCGCGACGTCGGCCGAGGGATCGATGATCGCAGTTGGATGGATGCTCGGCATGGAGTTTCGCTGCTGGTTCACTCGATCTCGGCGTCGGCGTCGACCATCATGAAGCGGATCTTGGCCTCGGCGGCGGTCTTTCCGGCCACGGAGGCGCGGCAGTGTACGGTCGCGCTGCGGCTGTTCGCCGTGATGGTCTCGGCTTCCATGACGAGCTGATCGCCCGGCGAGACCTGGCGGCGCAGCTTCACGCCATCGAGCGAGAGCAGCACCGCCACCTTGCCGGTGTGCTCGAGCGTCTGCGCCAGCAGCAGGCCGCTGAGCTGCGCCATCGCTTCCACGATCAGCACGCCGGGCATGATCGGCTGCCCCGGGTAGTGCCCGGGGAAGAAGGGCTCGTTCATCGTCACGTTCTTCACGCCGACCGCGCGGCGCGAGCCATCGAGCTCGAGCACGCGATCGACGAGCAGCATCGGATAGCGGTGGGGCAGCAGCCGGCTGATCGCCCGTGCATCCATCGCGCGGCCCATGCCCAGGCTCGCTGCCTGGTTCGCGGCCTTGATGCGCTGCACGATCTCCAGGCCCAGCCTGCGGTTGAGGCCGTGGCCCGCGCGCGAGGCGAGCACTCGGCACTGCACCGGCGCACCGATCAGGTAGAGGTCGCCGATCGCATCGAGCACCTTGTGGCGCACCGGTTCGTTGTCGAAGCGGAAGGCATTGTCGATGGGGCCGTCCTCGCCGATCACGAGCACGTCGCGCGGCGTGAGGTGGGTGCAAAGTCCCGCGGCGAGCAGGGCCTCGGCCTCTTCCTTCAGGCTGAACGTGCGCGAGGGCGCGACCTCGCGCATGTAGTCGCCGGTGGCCAGGTCGAAGCTCCAGCCCTGGCGGCCGATGCGGTGCGCATTCTTGCCGTAGTCCAGGTCGAAGACCACGCGCATGAGCTCGCCGTCGGACGGGAACGCCGCGATCATCGCGCCGTCGGGATCCTCGCACAGCGCCGGTGCGCGCAGCCGGTGGATGATGCGCTCGGCATCCTGCGCCACGATGCCTGCGGCGAGCATCGGTTCGGCGAAGGGCAGGGCGCTGCCATCGCCGGCCGGCAGTTCCGGGCCATGCAATCGCAGCAACGCGTTGTCCACGCGCAGGCCGGCAAGCGCGCTCATGCAGTGCTCCACCGTCTCGATCGTGGCGTCACCGGACTTGATGACCGTGCGGCGGGGGCGGACCACCACGTTTTCCACGCGCGCAGGGATGCGCACGGGTGGATCGAGGTCGGAGCGCTCGAAGACGATGCCGTGCCCAGCTGGTGCGGGCAGGATCTCGAGGTCGGCATCGACGCCCGAGAGCAGGCCCTTGCCGCGCACGCGCACGGGGCCGGCGAGCGTGTGCTGGCGCGGCTTGGGCTTGGATGCGGAGGCTGGTGCTTGGGCTGGTGCCATGGGGGCGAATCGACCGTCGGTCGACTCAGCCACCCTTGGGCGGATCCGCCACCAGGCGCTTCAGGCGTCCCGCGATCGGTGCGAGTGTACGGATGGCGGCAATCTGCCGCAACGCATCCATCATCGGCTGTGCAGGCAGCCCGCCCCAGGTCTCGCCATCGGGGATGTCGTGCATGACGCCGCTCCGTGCGGAGAGGCGGACTCGGTTGCCGATGGTGCGATGGTCCGCGATGCCCGAGCCCGCGCCGATCTGGCACCAATCACCCACGACCACACTGCCGGCCAGCCCGGTCATGCCGCTGATCACGCAGCCCTTGCCGATCCGGCAGTTGTGACCGATCTGGCAGAGGTTGTCGATCTTCGTGCCCGGCCCGATGAAGGTCACGCCGAACTTCGCACGGTCGACACAGGTGCCGGCGCCGATTTCCGCTTCGTCGGCGAGCTGGGCGATGCCGATGTGCGGCGTCCGCACGATCGACCCGCGTTCATCGGGACGGAAACCGAAGCCATCACTGCCGACCACCGCGTTGGCACCGACTGAGCAGCGCGCGCCGACGATGCATCGCTCGCGCACGACCGCATGCTGCCACAGGACCGAGCCCGCACCGATGCGCGCACCTGCGGCGACGTGTGCGCCATGATGGAGCACGGCGCCCGCACCGATCTCGGCTCCGGGACCGATGAAGCAGTTCGCGCCGATGCGGCATCCGGGGGCGAGCAGCGCGCCGGGCTCGACGATGGCGGATGGGTGCACGCCTTCCGTCGGCACGGGCACGGCGGGTGCGAAGGCCGCGAGCACGGCCGCCATGGCGCGATCAGCATCCTTCACCCAGATGATGGCCCGCACGGCAGGATCATGGCCCTCGATCGTGAGCCCGCGCGTGGCGAGCGCGGTGCCCGCGGCGCTTGCGGCCCACTTGCCGGCGTAGGCCTGCTCGCCGATGAAGGTGAGGTGGCCTGGCTTGGCAAGCTCGAGTGTGTCGAGCCCGTCGATGGACACGTTGCCCGGGCCCCAGAGCTCGCCGCCGACCAGTTCGGCGACCTCGGCACTGGTACGGGGATGCTGCATCACTTGCCGGCCTGCTTGGCCTTGAACTCGGCGTTCATGCGCTGGATCAGCATGTCGGTCACATCGAGCTTGGCGTTGACGAAGAGCGTGCGTCGCACGTTGAGCTGCGCCAGCACCTGCTGCACCGTGCCGGGCTCGACCGGTGCGCCCGAGTCATCCAGCACGATCATGTCGATGTTGTTCTCCTGGGCCATGCGGCCGGCGATCGCGCGCATCTCGGCATAGGCCTCGCGGATCCAGTTGGCGCTCTCGGATTCCATCTTCAGCTTGGCGTACTCCTCGAAGGCGCGCATCTGGCCGACCTTCTCCTGGGCCTTGCGCTCGGCCTGCGCGAAGTTGGGGCTGCCGGGCTGGAACGACTCGAGCTCGTCCTGCAGCGAGCGCAGTTCCTCGCGCATCTTCTCGGCCTGGTCCTTGAGCGTTGACTGCACGCCGTTCATGCGTTGTTCGTGGCCGGCGCGTGCATCGAGGCCATTGAGGGCGCGGGCGAGTTCGACGGTGCCGATCACCGGCGCGGACGAGGGGGCCGTGGCAGCGATCACCGCGAGGGCGGCGAGGGCGAGGGCGGTGAGGGCGGTCTTGATGGTCATGGTTCGGTCCTTCCGTGGTCCGGCGTCAGGGCTTGGGGGTGGCCTGGGTCGCGGCGGCGCGGTTGTTGTTCATGCGCAGCACGAGCTTGTCGGTGATGTCGTCCTTGGCGCTGGCCACGAGCACGCGGCGGCGCGCGATCTGCTGCTGCACCTGCTCGAAGTACGACTCCTTGCTGCGGGGATCGCGCTTCATGTCGGCGGCGCCGTCGTTCACGAGGACGTAGTCGTAGCCCTCGACCTGCGCGAGCTTCTGCGCCTCGGAGCGGATCTCGCGGTAGAGCGCCTCGAAGCGCAGCGCGCGCTCGCGGTCGAGCTCCTGGCCCTTGAGCTGGGTCCACTCACGCAGCTGCAGGTTTTCCAACGCGAGCGCATCGCGCGTGGACTGCACCTGCGCCGGATCGGTCATGGCCTCGGTCGCCTTCAGGCGGGCCTCGAGGTCCTTGCTCCGGTCGGTGATGTCCTTCTCGAACGCCGCGGCCAGGCGCGAGATCTCGACCTCGGTGTCGGCGCGGGCGGAGATCTTCTCGAGGACCTTCTGGATGTCGATGCTCGCGACGGCGGTCGGGGCCGCGGCGATGCGGCCGGCGGCAAAGGCGCTCGCGGCGACGACGGCGCCGCCCAGGACGCACAGCACGGCAGGCAGGAACGTTCGGTGCTTCATGGGCGCGGATGGTAGCGATGCCCGGAGTGCGCGGCCCGGCGCGCGCTCAGAAGGGCAGGTCGGCGGAGAAGCTGAAGACCTGCGTCTGGTCGGTGTCTTCCTTCACGATCGGCTGCGCGAAGTCGAACGCCAGGGGCACCGGTCCGAACTGCGGCAGGTAGAGCCGAAGGCCGATGCCGACCGAGACGCGGTATTCCGAGAGCGCGACCTCGTCGACGACGGTGCCCGAGTCGCAGAAGGCGACCCAGTTGACGAACTCGTCGATGAGCGGCATCTCGTACTGCGCACCGGCGAAGAACTTGAACGTTCCACCGATCGGGTCGCCGTCGGCCTGGCCGTCGGCGTTCACCGTGGGGGTCTCGAAGCCCGGCGGCCCGGAGCTGGCACTCTTGGGGCTGACCGAGCGGAACTCGAAGCCGCGGAACGTGCGGCCGCCGAGGTAGAAGCGCTCGGTAAGCGGGGCCTCGTCGTCGAAGATGTAGCCGCTCTGCACGGTCGTCTTGAGCACGCTCTTGCGGCCGATCAGGTCCTCGGCGAGCGTGAAGAACCCGGTCCACTCGCCGTTGATCGCGGTGTACATGTACTCGCCGCCGAGCACGCCGTACTGCTGCACGCTGCCTTCGATGCGCGTGCCGCGAGAGGGACGGTTCACGTTGTCGGTGTTGGTGCGCGTGAACGAGAACGTCAACGAATCGAGGTCGTAGGGCCCCTGTTCCTCGTAGACGATCGTGGGCGTCGAGGTGTCGAAGTCCGTCAACTCGACGCGGTTCCAGTTGAGACGGCTGGTGAAGGTCCAGAGCTCGCCCAGCCTGCGCGAGAGCTGCACGTTGGGGCCCCAGCGCTCCTCGGTCCAGTCCTCGTACACGCGCGTGCGGTAGAAGCCGTTGATGCCGCCGCCCCATTCGGAGTCGAGCAGCCGCGGATCGCTGATGCCGATCGTGTAGTTGCTCACCTCGACGCCGGGCGAGATCGATGCGTTGAAGGTCTGGCCCGCGCCGCGGAAGGCGCGCTGGGCGAAGAATTCGTCGAGTGTGCGGGGCGTGTCGAAGAGGTCGAAGTTGCGCTGGGTCAGGCTGATCTGCCCGAAGAGGCCGGTATCGGTGCTGGCGCCCACGCCGAAGTTCAGTGAGCCCGTGTTCTGCTCCTTGACCTCGACGAGCACGTCGCGCACGCCCTGGTCCTGGGGATCCGGCTGCTGCAGCGTCACGCGCACGTCGCCGAAGAGCCGTGTGCGCTCGAGTCGCTTGGTGGCTTCCTCAACCTGCCGGGCATCGAGCGGCCGGCCCGGATCGATCATGACGTCGCGGCGGATGACGTTGTCACGCGTCAGGCTGTTGCCCTGGATGCGCACGATGCCTGCGATCGTCTCGCCGCCTTCGCGCACCTTGAGCACCAGGTCCACCTCGGGGCTCTCGCCGGTTCGCACCCACTCGCTCTGCACCACGACGTCGGCGTGGCCCATGACCTGGTACGCGCCCTTCACGGCCTCGACCGAGCCCTTCACCAGCGTTTCGAGGAACGCATCGCCAGGGCGGATCCGCAGCAGCCCCAGCGCCTGCTCGCTGGTCAGCGCCGGCACCTTCTCCTCGCCGAGGTTGAGGATCGTGACGTTGCGCAATCGGTACTGGCGGCCTTCCTCGACGGCGAAGACGACCTTCGCTTCGTTGCCGTCGGGCGCCACGTCCACGCGCCGGTCCACGCGTACGTCGACGTAGCCCTGTCCCTTGTAGAAGCGGTCGAGCGCGGCCACGTCGCCGGCGAGCCGATCCTCGTCAAGGTCGCCCTTGCCGAAGAGGAACACCCATTCCTTCGTCTGGATCTCCTCCTGCAGCCGCTTGGCCGGGAACGCCCGGTTGCCGGTGAACTCGATCGAGCGCACGCGGGTGCGCGGCCCCTCGATGATCCGGAAGATCAGGATCCCGTTGTCCTTGAGCTCGCTCTCGTCAACGGTCACCTCGGCCAGGTAGTGGCCGCGGCCGCGATAGAGCTCCTTGATCTTGGTGACCGCGCGCTCGAGCAGGAAGTCGTCGCGCGGACCGCCGGCGTACAGGCCGATCTCCTTGCGGAGCTCCTGGTCGCTCAGGATCGTGTTTCCCACGACCTGGATGTCCGAGACCAGCGGCTGCTCATCCATGCGGTAGGTCAGGTGGACGGTGCCGTCGGGCTGAAGTTCGGCGTCGGCGCGGACCACGTCGAAGTGGCCGAGGCGATAGAGGTTCGCCACGTCGTCCTTCACGGCCTTGGCGTCGAAGGGCTGGCCCGAGGCCATGCGGATGTTGTTCCGCACTTCCTGCTCGGTCACGCGGTCGAGGCCGACGAAGATGATCTTGCTCACCGGTCGGTCGGTCAGCGTGGCATCGTCGATGGACTGCGCGAGAGCAGGGGGGCAGGCCAGCAGGAGCATCACCACGGCCAGCACGCGCATCAACGCGTGGGCGAGGCGGGTGGGCGCGCTCCGGGCGGTCATGAACGGAGCATACCCCCGTGCGGCAGGCCGGTGCCGGGCGGCGCGTCTACGATGGACGCTCCCCAAGCGAGGACCACCATGACCACCGCGACCCAGCTGCTGCGCACCCCGTTCCATTCCTTCCACCTGCAGCACAAGGCGAAGATGGTCGACTTCGCAGGCTGGGAGATGCCGCTCTCCTATGGCAGCATCATCGAGGAGCATCGCCACTGCCGCGCGAGCGCAGGATTCTTCGACGTCAGCCACATGGGCCGCCTGCGCTTCACGGGCCGGCACGCGCGCCGGTTCCTTGACTTGGTCTGCACGCGCCAGGTCCTGGGGATGGAGCCTGGCCAGTGCCGCTACGGCATCGTGTGCAACGAGCGCGGCGGCTGCCTGGACGACATCATCGTCTACTGCATGGACGACAGCGACTTCCTCGTCGTGTGCAACGCGAGCAACCGCGCCAAGCTGCTGGCCCACTTCGCGGCCGTGAAGGGGGACATGGTCTTCAAGCTCGATGACCAGACCGAATCCACGGCGATGTGCGCGCTGCAGGGGCCCAAGGCCATGGACCTCATCGCCGGCATGAGCCGCGAGATCCCCAACCTCAAGCGCTATCGCTTCACGCAGAAGAACCTCATCGTCGTCAAGCTCATCGTGAGCCGTACCGGCTACACGGGCGAGGATGGCGTGGAGGTGATCCTGGGCGCGGGCACCGCGCAGCTGGCAATGGGCATGTTCCTGAAGAACGCCGGGCAGGCGGACAGCGTCGTGAAGCCGATCGGGCTCGGAGCGCGCGACACGCTGCGCATGGAAGCCGGCATGCCGCTCTACGGGCACGAGATCGACGAGGACACCGATCCCATCAGCGCTGGCCTGGGCTTCGCGGTCAAGCTCGACAAGGGCCAGGATGACGAGCGTGCCGGCCGCTTCATCGGCCAGGACGCGCTGCAGCGGATCGCCTCAGCTGGTCCGGCGCGCAAGCTCGTGGGCCTGGTGCTCGATGGCCGTCGCAGCGCGCGCCAAGGCATGCAGGTCAAGCATGGCAACGATGTCGTGGGCCGCGTCACCAGCGGCTGCCTGAGCCCCACGCTCGACAAGCCCATCGCGATGGCGTTCGTCGATGCGCCGCTCGCGGAGCTCGGCACCGCACTGAGCGTGGATCTCGGCCGCGAGAGCGCCACCGCCACCGTCGTCAAGATGCCGTTCGTCTCGGCCACGCGCTCCTGATCCGCCTGCGGGCGTGTCCGAACGGGTGTGGCAGGGCCACGGCTGCTGCTGATGCTGCTTCCGCAGAAGCTGACGGCTCTCGCGCCGCATCACGGCCCGTTGCCGGGGGTGCGTTGATTGATCTCGTTAGGCCGACTGCCCGCGGAAGAACCGCGTGGGCTTGTCGTCGTGCAGCTGCTGGTTGAGCCGCCGCAGGGCCTCGACCTCGATCTGGCGCACGCGCTCGCGGGTCAGGCCCACGATCTCGCCGATCTGCTTCAGGGTCAGGGGTTCGTGTCCTTCGAGGCCGAAGCGCAATCGCAGGACGCGCGCATCGCGCTCATCGATCGAGTCGAGCAGCTTGAGGATGATCTTGAAGTCCTCGTTCTCGCTCGCTTCGCGATCGGGCTGCTTGCCGCGGGTGTCCTCGAAGAGGTCCCCGAAGTCCATCGCCACGCCGTCCTCGCCGATGGGCGCCTGGCTCGGGGCCTGGTACGCCTTCACCGCGCGACGGATGATGACGAGCTTCTTGACCGGGAGCTTCATCTCCTTGGAGAGCTCCTGCAGGCTCGGGCTGCGGCCGTGCTTCTCCTCGAACTTGCGCGAGGTGTCCTTCCAGCGCTCGATCAGCTCGACCATGTAGGCCGGGATGTGGATCGGCTGCACGGCATTGATCAGCGTGCGCTTGATCGCCTGCTTGATCCACCAGCTCGCGTAGGTGCTGAAGCGCGCACCCTGCGCCGGATCGAAGCCCTCGACTGCGCGGATCAGGCCGATGTTGCCTTCCTCGATGAGGTCAGGCAGCGTGAGGCCGCGGTTGACGTAGTTCTTGCTGATGGCGATGACCAGGCGCAGGTTCGCCTTGATCATGCGCTCCTTCGACTGCAGGCAGCCGTCGTTGATGATGCGCCAGCCAAGAGTCTTCTCCTCCTCAGGTGTGAGCAGGGCAGTCTCGTTGACCTCTCGCAGGTACAACTGGAGCTCGGACTGGACTTCTGACCGGGCCATGGATCAACAATCCTAAGCGCAGGAGCGGTGGCTGTGGCAAGAGAATCCTGGAGCGTCCGCCAAACCCGTGCCGGCCTCGCCGGCGGAGCGACAATCCGCTTGGAACCGGAACCATCGAGGCTAGGATTCGTCCATGGATGACCTGTCCGGCCTCCTGTCTTCATGGCCCCTTGACCCCTTGACGCCTCGCGTTCGGGTGGTGCAGGGGGAGGATGGCCGTCACAAGGTGCAGGTGAGGCTCGATCTGGGCATCCTGCAGATGGAGATGGACGGGCGTCCCGATGGACTTCGGCCGGGTGGGCGCGAGAGCCTCCTGGACCTGCTGCGCGAGGATCCTGCGCCCGACCCGTTGGCGCCGGAACGCCTCGAAGCGCTTCGCCAGGAGGCCGGGCTCTACCAGCAACGGGCCACGGCCATGATGATGGCAGGGTTCCCGGGCCTTGCGGCGAGGGATTGCCGCCGCAACCTCGATCTCATCGAGG
Source organism: uncultured bacterium (assembly GCA_903927725.1). Classification (GTDB taxonomy): domain Bacteria; phylum Planctomycetota; class Phycisphaerae; order Phycisphaerales; family SM1A02; genus SYIB01. The sequence goes on from CAIYOC010000166.1 coordinate 8,990, forward strand.
TCGTTCGTGAGCGGGCCGCGCGCCCCGAGGACCGTGCTGCGTTCGAGCAGCTGCGACTGGGACTTGTGGTCACCCGCACGCGTGCCGAGGCGGCTGCTGCCCTGCAGGTCAAGGACCACCGTGGCGCCCTGACGGCGCTCGATGCCGGTCTCGCGGCCGTGCGCGATGCGTACACCATGATCGGCCAGCGAAACCGTTTCGAGGCCAGCCCCGAGGTCGCGATCCTGCGGTCGATGCGCGACATGCTGGTTCCGCGGCTGCCCAGCAGCCAGCGCGCCGAGCTCGAGGAGCGCCTGCGCGCTGCGATCGCCAGCGAGAACTACGAACTCGCCGCCATCCTGCGCAACGAGCTCCGGCAGATGAAGGAGTGACGATCGGTCCGCGCGTGGATCAGGCGTCTTCGCTGCTCGAGGTGCCGCCGAAGACCGCGCGGTCGATGCTCAGCGCACCAGCGCCGACGAGCAGCACATTGAGCGCGAGCGCGCACAGCGCCAACGACACGAATCCCGCCTGGTACTCGCCAGGCTCGAGGCTGTAGAAGAGGCTCTCTGCCATGGCCCGGGCGGGGCCAAGCGCAAACTGCGTGCCGATGACGGCAAGCATGGCGGCAGCCCAGAGCCGGCTGAGGAAACCGATGAGCAGCAGCGTGCCAGCGACCAGTCGCGCGACCGATTCCCACAGCGCGACCTGCAGGGGTTCGGGCACCACCTTCAGTTCATGCAGGTCGAGCGCCTTGCCGAGCCAACGCGGGGCTTGCAAGGGATCGAGCGATTCAGGGTCGACGGTCGTGCCCGGGACGATGCCTTCCTGGCCGATGTCGTAGCCCAGCTCGACGAGCAGCGCCGTTTCCTTGGGCGTGAAGACGCGCACGCCGAAGGCATCGCGATAGCCCGCCGGGGCGAGCGCCAGCGCCAGGAGCAGTCGCGCGAGCAGGGGCATCAGGGAGATGGCGAAGAAGCGTCGCATGGGATCGATGCGGCCCAAGCCGCTGGCTTAGGATGCTAAGGACGCCGCGGGCGTGGCGGAATTGGCAGACGCACGGGATTTAGGTTCCCGTGGGGTAACACCCGTGCAGGTTCAAGTCCTGTCGCCCGCATTCATGACTGCCTGGACCCCTTCATCGTGGATGGCCAAGTCGGCCGCGCAGCAGCCTCCCTACGAGGACCGTGCTGCCCTCGACACCGTGCTTGCCGAGCTGTCGGCGCTGCCGCCGCTGGTCACCAGCGGCGAGGTGCTTGCGCTCAAGCAGCAGCTGGCCGCCGCGGCACGTGGCGAGGCCTTCGTGCTGCAGGCTGGGGACTGCGCCGAGAGTTTCGCGCAGTGCCGGCCCGATGCGATCACCGCGCAGCTCAAGATCCTGCTGCAGATGAGCCTGGTGCTCGTGCACGGTTCGGGCCGGCGCGTGGTCCGCCTGGCGCGCCTGGCCGGCCAGTACGCCAAGCCCCGCTCGGCCGATGCCGAAGTGCGTGACGGCGTCTCGCTGCCGGCCTATCGCGGCGACAATGTGAATCGCAGCGAGTTCAGTGCCGCGGCGCGGCGCCCCGATCCCGAGCTGCTCCTGCGCGGTTACGAACGTGCGGCGCTCACGCTCAACTTCGTCCGCGCTCTCGTCGACGGCGGTTTCGCCGACATCCATCACCCCGAGCAGTGGGACCTGTCCTTCGCGCACGCAAGCCCGTCGCGCGCCGAGTACGAGCGCATCGTGCACGAGATCCGAGCGAGCCTCGACTTCGCGCGCACGCTGACCGGCGAGGATCACCCCGCGCTCACGCGCGTGGACTTCTTCACGAGCCACGAGGCGCTGGTCCTGCCCTACGAGCAGGCGCTCACGCGGCAGGTGCCGCGGCGCGACGGCTGGTTCAACCTGAGCACGCACCTGCCATGGATCGGCATGCGTACGGCCGCACCCGATGGTGCGCACGTGGAGTACGCGCGTGGGCTCTCGAACCCGATCGGGATCAAGGTCGGTCCGGCCACCGAGCCGGCGGCGCTCGTGCGAACGCTCGAGGCGATCGATCCGCATCGCGAACCCGGTCGCATCACGCTGATCCACAGGTTCGGTGCCGATCAGATCGAGCGCGGACTGCCCTCGGTCCTGCGCGCCGTGCATGCCGCGGGCTGGCATGGCCTGTGGATCTGCGACCCCATGCACGGCAACACCGAGACCGTGGTGCCGACGGACGGCCCCGGGGCAGGGCGCCCCATCAAGACGCGCGCCTTCGCCAAGGTGATGCGGGAGCTGGAACTCGCCTTTGCGGTGCACGCCGCGTGCGGCACGCACCTGGGCGGCGTGCACATCGAGGTCACCGGCGACGATGTCACCGAATGCACTGGCGGCTCGCGCGGCCTGAACGATGCCGACCTCGCGCGTGCGTACCGCAGCGCCGTGGATCCCCGCCTCAACGCCGAGCAGGCGCTCGAACTCTCGATGCTCCTCGCGCGCCACCTTCGCTCGGGGCGCTGATCGAGGCATCCAAACCCCTTCGCGCGCGCCCGGTATCCTCCGGCGCTCCCATGGGACGAAGCGCCACACACGTCGTCATCACCGGCCTAGGCCCGGTGTGCGGCCTCGGCGTGGGCCTTGAGCCGTTCTGGCAGGCCCTGACCGCAGGCACGAGTGCCATCCGCCGCATCGATCGGTTCGAGACGGGCTCCTTCGGGTGCCCGTTCGCGAGCCTGTTGCCGGAAGGCTTCGACGTTCGCACGCTCGTGCCCAAGAGTTTCCGCAAGGGCACCAAGGTCATGGCCCGCGACATCGAGATCGCCGTCGCCGGCGCCCACATGGCCGTGCAGAGCGCGGGCCTGATGACCCGGGGCACCGAGGGCGCAACCTCGGTCACGATCGCCCCCGAGCGCTTCGGCGCGCACATCGGCGCGGGCCTCATCGCGGCCGACATCGATGAACTGACGGCCGCGCTCGTGACCAGCACGACCACCGACGGAAAGGTCGACCTGGGCGCGTGGGGCAGCGGCGGCATGAACAACCTGACGCCGCTCTGGCTCCTGAAGTACCTGCCCAACATGCTGGCGTGCCACGTGACGATCATCCACGATTGCCAGGGGCCGTCGAACACGATCACCTGCGGTGAATCGAGCGCGCTCCTGTCGCTCGGCGAGAGCATGCGCGTGATCGGCCGCGGGGATGCGGATGCGTGCCTCTCGGGCGGCGCAGAGAGCCGCGTGAACCAGATGGGCCTGATGCGCAACTGGTACAGCGGTCGCCTGCGCAACATGCCAGCCGGTGCGCAGGGCCCCGAGCTCGTGCGTCCTTTCGATGCCGAGGCCTGCGGCTCCGTGCTCGGTGAGGGCGGAGGCATCCTCGTGGTGGAATCCGCCGAATCCGCTGCGCGCCGCGGCAAGGCCCCCTTGGCGCAACTGGCTGGCTTCGGTGCCAGTCAGTCCGTCTGCGCCGACACGATGGGCATGGATCTCTCACAGAGCGGCGAGGACATCGCGGCTGCGATCGAGTCTGCACTTGATGATGCGGGCATGTCCGCCAGCGACATCGATGCGATCGTGCCCACCGGCTGCGCCGTGCCCGAGGTCGATGCCGGCGAGCGCGCTGCGCTCGAGCGCGTCTTCGGTACTCGATTGGCTTCGTTGCCGATCGCGACCGTCGTGCCCAACGCTGGCTTCTGCGGTGCAGGGACCGGTGCGCTGGCGGCCTGCGCTGGCGTGCAGATGCTGGCAACGCAGTCGATTCCTGCGCGGCTGAACGCGGCTGCCACGCCTGGCCTCGATGCAGCGGCTGCGGTGTCGCGCCCGGCTGCGCTGCGTGCGGTGCTGGTGCTGACCACGAGCCTTGGCGGACAGAACGCCGCCATCATCCTGCGGAGGGCGTCATGAGCGTGCGCATCGTCGTCACCGGCATGGGCTGGGTCACGCCCCTCGGCCATGATCTCGAGGGCGTCTGGGGCCGCATGATGCGCTCCGAGTGCGGCATGGCGCCGATCACGCGTTTCGATGCGCGCACGTTCCCCACGACCTTCGCAGCCGAGGTGCGCGACTACGACGTGAACGCGTTCGTGAAGCACCCGCAGGCTCACGCGACCGCCGGCCTCAACAGCAAGTACGCGCTCGGCGCTGCGCGCCAGGCGTGGGCGCAGGCCGGGCTCGACGAGCGACCAGCTCCGAGCCTTCGCCGCGTCGGCATGTACCTTGGCGCAGGCGAGGGTGTGATCGACACCGCCAACTATTTCGCCGCGAACGTCGCAGGTTGGGATGCCGCGTCCAATCGTGTCGGCGGTGCTTGGTTCGATGCCGCGCAGCGCATGCTCGATCGCGCGCGCGAGGTCGAGCAGGAGCCCAACATGCCGCTGGCGCACCTAGCGCGCGAATTCGGCATCCGTGGCCCGAGCTACAACTGCCTGACCGCGTGCGCCGCGAGCACGCAGGCGATCGGCGAGGCGTGCAGCATCCTTCGCCGCGGCGATGCCGACGCGATGCTCGCCGGCGGCTCCCACCCGATGATCCACCCGCTGGGCATCACGGGCTTCAACCGCCTGACCGCGCTCAGCACCTTCAAGGGCGATCCGACCAAGGCCAGCCGGCCCTTCGACATCGGCCGCGACGGCTTCGTCATGGGCGAGGGCAGCGGCATGGTCGTGCTCGAGACACTCGAGCACGCGATGGCGCGCGGTGCCACGCCGCTGGCGGAACTCATGGGTTACGGCTCGAGCGCCGATGCCTTCCGCATCACCGACATCCAGCCTGATGGCCGTGGCGCCGCAGCCGCCATGACGCAGGCGCTCGCGCAGGCGGGGATCGATCCCCACAAGCGCCTCGACGATGGGCGCCCGCCGATCCAGTACATCAGCGCGCACGGCACGGGCACGAAGGAGAACGACTCCATCGAGACGATCGGCGTGAAGCGCGTCTTCGGCGAGCTCGCTCCGTCGATCCCGATGAGTTCCATCAAGAGCATGATGGGGCACCTGATCGCGGCTGCGGGCGCGGTCGAGTTCATCACCTGCGTGCAGTCGATCCGCCACGGCATGCTGCCGCCGACGATCAACTACGCCAACCCCGACCCCGAGCTCGACCTCGATTACGTGCCCAACACCGCGCGCGCCGCGAAGGTCGATACCTGCCTCAGCAATTCGTTCGGCTTCGGTGGTCAGAACGACACCGTCATCGTGACCCGGTGGCGGGGCGCGTGAGCCTGTCGTCGCGCCGCCGTGGCCTGCTGCTCATGGCCGCGGGCGTGGCGGTGCTCCTCGGCGGCGCTGGCGCGCTGTTGCTGGCCCAAGTCGTGCCGAGCGCGTGGTCGCGGGTGCGCAATCCTGCGGTCTCGATCGAGGCCGATGAGCGCGCCGCGGGCTTCGAGAAGGCGCTTGCCGCGGCGATCCACCAGGTGCGCGGCCCCGAGCCTTGGGCCATCGCGGTCGACCCCGACGACCTCAACGACTGGCTCGCCCAGCGGTGGCGTCCATGGGCGGAGTTCGCCCGCGACTCGATCCCCGATGACCTTCGCGGGCAGCCCCTCGAGCAGGTGGCGCTGGCGATCGAGGACGAGGGCACGCTGCTGGTGATGCTCTCCCGTCAGGGCCGGATCGACTGGTGCAGGCTTGAAGTCGTCGGCGAGCCCGGCTCGGTCGGACTGGCGGTCACCGGCGTCGGTGCCGGTGCGCTGCGCTTGCCGGTCATGCTGGCTGGTGGACTGGCGGGCGATCTTGCGAGGCTGGGCGATGGGTTGCCGGCGATGCCCCTGGCCGATGGACGAACGGTCCGGTTGCTCGACCTGGCCTTCCAGGACGGCAGCATCGTCCTCCAGTGCCGCACGGATCCCGCGGCACCGTGAGCGAGCCGGGCGGTCGACGGCGCCGCTAGACTTCCGGCCCCATGCCGCAGATCACGATCAACGGGAAGCCGATGGAGTTCCAGAAGGGCCAGACCATCCTGCAGGTCGCCCTGGCGAACGAGCAGGAGATCCCGCACTACTGCTACCACGACTCGCTCTCGATCCCGGCCAACTGCCGCATCTGCCTGGCCGAGATCTGGCAGCCCAACCCGAAGACCGGCAAGCTCGAGTCGACCGGCCGCCTGAGCCCGACGTGCCACACCCACGCGGCCGAGGGCATGGTCGTCTACACCGACAGCGACAAGGCCAAGGCCAACCAGAAGGCCGTGATGGAGTACCTGCTCATCAACCACCCGGTCGACTGCGCGATCTGCGACCAGGCGGGCGAGTGCGGCCTCCAGGACTACTCGCACGAGTACGGCCGCGGCGAGAGCCGCTTCGTCGAGGAGAAGATCAAGAACCCCAAGAAGCAGGTCGGCCCGAACATCCTGCTCTACAGCGACCGGTGCATCATGTGCACGCGCTGCGTGCGCTTCACGCGCGAGGTCACCCAGACCAACGAGCTCATGGTCGAAGGCCGCGGCGGCACCGAGATGATCGATGTGTTCCCCGGCATGGCGCTCGACAACGAGCTCGCCAGCAACGTCATCGACCTCTGCCCGGTGGGCGCGCTGCTCGACAAGGACTTCCTGTTCCAGCAGCGCGTGTGGTTCCTCACGAAGACGCCGTCGATCGACGGCATCACCTCGAGCGGCGACAACATCAGCGTCGAGCACAACGACGGCCGCGTCTACCGCATCAAGCCCCGCCGCAACGCTGCCGTGAACCAGTGGTGGATCACCGACGAGGTGCGCTACGGCTGGAAGTTCGTGCACCGCGAGGATCGGCTGTCGCTGCCCATGCTGAAGGGCCAGCCCGCCGGCGATGCCGCGCATGCTGCACAGGCCTGGACGACCGCGATCGAAGCCGCCGGTTCGGTGCTCGCGCAGGGCGCCGCTGCGGGCCGCCTCGCGCTGCTCGTGAGCCCGATGCTCTCCTGCGAGGACGCCTACCTGCTCGCGCATGCTGTGCTGGCGCACGATGCCAACGCGGTTCTCGGCGTGGGACCGGTGCCGGTCGACGGCCAGGACAAGACCTTCCCCAATGGCTTCGTGGTGCGCGCCGAGAAGGCGCCCAACGCGCGCGGCGTGCGCCTGGCGCTTGAGGCCGTGGCCGCGTCCTTCGCCGGCCGCTCGGCCGCAGCCGTGCACGACGCCGCAGGTTGGTGCGCTGCCGTGCAATCGGCGGGCGCAAAGGCCTGCCTGGTCACCGGCAACTATCCCAGCGCCTGGCAGTCCGACGAACTCGTGCGTGCCGTGAGCGGCCGTGCGCTCGTCCTCATCGACACGCTGCCGGACCGGCTCACGAACGCTGCCGACGTCATGCTGCCCTCGTGCACGTGGGTCGAGAAGGCCGGCTCGTTCGTCAACGCCAACGGCCTGCTGCAGGGCTTCAAGGCCGCGATCGCACCGCTGGACTTCGCGCGCAGCGAGTCGCAGATCGCGCTCGAGCTCGATGCCCACCGTCGCCACGCGCGCGGTGCCGCGTTCGCAGTCGCCACGGTGCGTGCCGAGATGGCGCGGACCAAGGGGCTCGAGGGCTTCACGGCCGACATCGATCCGGTGACGAAGGTCGCGACCGTCCAGGCCGACATGGAGCTGGTGGCGCTCTGACGCCGCCGGCTTCCCGATGGATCCGATGAGCCCATCCCGCGGTCGCGGCGTTGCCGCGCGGCTGTCCGACGTGCGCGAGGTCTGGTCGCTGGCGTGGCCGACGGTGGTCACGATGACCTCGTACACCATGATGCAGTTCGTCGACAGCCTGATGGTGGCGCAGGTCGGCATGGTGGAGCTTGCAGCGCAGGGCAACGGGGGCGTCTGGAGCTGGGCGCCGATGTCCTTCCTGGTCGGCGTGATCACGCTCGTGAACACGTACGTGAGCCAGTCGCTGGGCGCCAAGCGTCTGCACGATGCGGCGAGCTACGCGTGGAGCGGGCTGTGGATCGCTGTGGCCAGCTGGCTGGTGCTCCTTCTGCCGCTGGCGCTGTTCGGGCTGCCCGCACTCTTCGGTGCGATGGGGCACGAGCCGCGCGTGGAGGAGCTGGAGACGCAGTACGCGGGGATCCTCGTGGGCGGCGGATTGGCGACACTCGCAGGCAAGGCGATGTCGAACTTCTTCTTCGGAATCCACCGGCCGAAGGTGGTGACCGTTGCCGCGATCCTTGGCAACATCGTCAACGTCATCGGCAACTTCATCCTCATCTACGGCGAACGCGGACTGCCGTCCTTGGGGCTGCCGGGGATTCCGGGCACACAGGCCTATGGCGTCGCCGGCGCTGCGATCGCGACCGTGATCGGCACCTTCGTCGAGTTCCTGGTGCCGTTCATCGTCTTCCTCGGGCCGAAGCTGCACGCCGAGCTCGGCACGCGTTCCGCGTGGAGGCCGCAGTGGGGGATGCTCGCGGGCCTGGTCCGCACGGGCGTGCCCAACGGCATCCAGTTCAGCAACGAGATGATCTGCTGGGCGCTCTTCATGAGCACGCTCGTCGGCCGCTTCGGCACCGATCACCTGGCGGCTGGCTGGAGCGTGCTGCGGTTCATGCACATGTCGTTCATGCCCGCGGTCGGCTTCAGTGTGGCGACGGCAAGCCTCGTGGGCAAGTCGATCGGCGCGGGCCGGCCTGACGACGCCGTGCGCCAGACGCACGCGGCGCTGACGGTCTCGCTCGCCTACATGACCCTGTGGGGCGTCGTCATGTTCGTGTGGCGGCACGACATGGTCGGGATCTTCGCCGACTCCGGTGACGTGCCGGCGGAGCAGGTCGCGCGCATCGTTGCGATCGGTGGCACGCTCATGATCTGCGCGGCGGTCTTCCAGACCTTCGATGCCCTCGGCATCATCTACACCGGGGCGCTGCGTGGCGCCGGCGACACGCTCGTGCCCGGCATCGCCACCGTGACCCTGAGCTGGGGATTGATCGTGGGCGGCGGGTTGCTGCTGGTGGCGTGGTTCCCGCAGTGGGAGAGCACCGGCCCCTGGCTTGCGGCGACTGCGTACATCGTGATCTACGGCCTCTTCATGGCGTGGCGCTTCGAAAGCGGCCGCTGGCGGTCGATCAGGCTGCTGGGTGGGGCTCCTGAGCCCTCGCCGGGGCTTGAACCGGGGGGCGCCGGCAGCGTCGGCAGCGGTTCTTGAGCATCGCTCGGGTGCCGCTATGATCCCCGGGCTCGGCTCCGGACGCCCGGCGCCGCACGAACCATCCCGAGGAGCGCCGACCCATGACCACCGCCACTGTGGCCGCCACCACCCATCCCGTGATCGCCGAACAGGCCGAGCAATTCCTCAAGACCGGTCAGCGCATGAAGGCCATCGACCTGCTCCGCCCCATCGCCACCACCGGCGAGGATGCGGTGCTTGCCGTTCGTCTGGCGTCCATGCTTGAGTCGGTCGGCGAGGATGAAGAGGCCATCTCGCTGCTTGAGCGCGTCTGCCGCATGCCGACGCCCCCGATGAACGCACTGGTCAACCTGGCGATCATGTACGAGGATGCGGGCGACTACCTGCGGGCCGAGCGCTGCCTGCGCAAGGTGCTCGAGACCGAGCCCGCCCACGAGCGCGCGCGCCTCTTCCTGAAGGACGTCCTGGCCAGCCGCGACTGCCTGTACGACGAGGACCAGGCGCGCGACGATGCCAAGCGCAACCAGATGCTCGACCAGCCGGTCACCGACTTCGAACTCTCTGTGCGCGCGCGCAACT
>CAIYOC010000167.1 GCA_903927725.1 uncultured bacterium
GGTTGCGCCAGCCAACCAGACGAAGCCCCACACCACCAACGGGCCGAGCTCCCCGGGAATGAACCGAATCCATATTTGGAGACCCCCTCGTTTGGGGCTATAGTCCCGCCGGAAGGCGTGGGAGAAGGCACTGGAGGCGGGTCAAAGGGCGCAGACCACCCCTTTTTTCCCCCAGGAGCCTTTCCCAATGAAGTCCCTCGTTTCCCTGACCGCTGGCGTCATCGCTGTCGCCCTCGTTTCGTCGGCCAATGGCGCCATGATCGCTGGCTGGTCGATCACGACCGCGTTCCCCACCGGCGCCGGCAACGTGCCGACCGGCAACACCTACTCGGTCGGCGCCGCTGATCAGGGTGATCAGACCTCAGGCAGCTCGCTGAGCTCCTACCACACGCTCGCCGCCGCGACCTACACCTCGCCCGCGGGCAACGGCTCGCAGTACGCCTTCAGCAGCAACAACTGGTCGATCGGCGACTACTACGAGGCTCGCGTCTCGACCTCGAACTACTCGAACATCAGCGTGTCGTGGGATCAGACTCGCAGCTCGACCGGCCCAGCGTCGTTCGAACTGATCTTCAGCGTCGACGGCGGTACCAGCTGGACGACCGTCGCCGCGTACACCGTCCTGCAGTCGGGCGGCGGCGGCGCTCCCGGTACGTGGTCGTCGACGACCTACAACGCGCTGTACTCCAGCAGCCAGGCACTCGCCGGTGCTGAGGACGCGAGCCTCCTCATCGTTCGCTTCCGTTCGCTGGTCACCACGGCCGCGGCCGGCTCCAGCCGCATCGACAACGTCGTCATCAGCGGCGATGTGGTGCCGGCCCCGGGTGCTGTGGCGCTTCTCGCGGTCGCGGGCCTTGTCTCGCGTCGCCGCCGCTGATCCAGCGCGTTCCATCGTGATCCCCTCCAGCGGGTGTCGGCTCCGGCCGGCACCCGCTGTGCTTTGCTGCACCTGTAGCGGCGGAGGCCGCACGACCCTCAGCCCCGGCGCACCATGTGCCGACTTCAGCGCGACAGCACGACCAGCGACCACGGCGCGACCGTGATCGATCCTGCGGCCGTCCCGATGGAAACAGCTCCGGCTCGTTCACCGTTGGCGAGGATGTTCCACTGGCCTGATGGCAGCGAGAGCGATGCTTGCGTCGGCTCGCCATTGAGCGCCACGAGCAACGTTCGCGATGGATCACCTGCCGCACGACCATCGACGGTCCACGCCAGGATTGGCTCGTCCCCCAACCACTGGATCGATCGTCGCACGGCAGCGGCATCGGTCATGCGCAGCGCAGGGTGTGCCTTGCGCAGTGCGATCATGCCAGCGACCCAGTCCGAGGTCTCCTGCCACCGGGCAGCCCGTTCCCAGTCGAAGCGGTTGACCCGGTCGCCGCTCACGTAGCTGTTGTGATCGCCGCCCTTCGTCCGCCCAATCTCACAGCCGCCTTCCAGAAACGGAATGCCCTGCGACAACAACACGGTGCCGGCCGCCAGCCGCAGCATCGCCTCGCGCTCGGCGTCGGTCGCTCCCTTCGCCGACAGCGCCAGCTTGTCGACCAGGCACAGATTGTCGTGTGCACTGACGTAGTTCACGCTCTCGGCCGGCGACGCAGTGAAGTCATCGATCGATCCTGCCACGCCGCGCTTGACCGCGTCGCGGTCTCCGCCGGGGCCGTTGGCGAAACCAGTCTTGGTTCCATCAAGGTCGCCGCGCAGGGCGTTGCGCAGGTGATCGTTGAAGACGGCCATCCGGGTGCCCTTCTGCGCGCCCTTGCCGAAGCGGATCGGGCCGCCGCCGGTCCAAGGCTCACCGTAGAGCGTGGCATCGGGCCGGATCGAGCGCACGCGTTCGACGATGGCACGCACCGTCGCCGGATCGTGCGTCCCCAACAGATCGAAGCGGAATCCATCGACGTGGTACTGACGCAGCCAATACGAGAGCGAGTCGAGGATGTACTTGCGCACCATGGGGCGCTCATCGGCGACGGAATTGCCGCACCCGGCGTCGTTCGTCAGCGAGCCGTCGCGGGTCGTGCGAAAGAACCAGCCGGGCACGGTCGCATCGAAGGGACTGGCTTCGCCGCTGGAACTCGTGTGGTTGTAGACCACATCGAGCACCACACGGATCCCCGCCGCATGCATGCCAGCGACCGCCTGGCGCAGCTCGCGCACCGGCGCCAGCGGATCTCGACGATCCGCCGCGAAGTTCGACTCGGGCACGTTGAAGAGCGCCGTCCAGTAGCCCCAGTTGTACTCATCGGGCTTGGCCGTGAAGTCGTGAATCGGCATCAGGTGCACGGCCGTGATCCCCAGTCGCCGCAGATGCGCCAGCCCCGTCGGCGCACCCGCCACGCTGCCTTCATGCACCAGGCCCAGGTACGAGCCGCGACGATCCGCCGGGCACGACGCATCGGCCACCGTGAAGTCACGCACATGGAGTTCGTACAGCACCTCATCCGTAGGCTGCACGAGCGTCGGCCCCCGATCGTTCTGCCAGCCAGTTGGCTCCAAGCGCGACAGGTCGGCGAGGATGCTGAACGAACTGTCGGCGCTCGCCGCCACGGCATGGATGTCCGCAGCCGCGCGACGACGCCCATAGTGCGTGAACGCCAGTCGGTACGGCACGCCGTGCAGATCGCCAGGCACCTCGATCGACCACGTCCCCTTCGTGCCGGCCACCAGCGGCAGCGTCCGAGAGGGAGCATCAATCCCCTTCTCGAACAGCTCCAGCTCGACCAGTCGCGAAACTGGCGACCAGGTGGTGACCGTCGCGCGGTCCCTGGAACAGGTTGGGCCGAGCACCGCATCGAGTGCCGTGAACGCAGCATCATCGAGGATCCCACGCGCGATGACGGTTCTCCATTCGCCGCCCACCTGGATGGACAACCGGGCAATCGCATCATCCGCCACCGCCTTGCCCAGCTTGATGGCGAAGGTCGGTCGACCATCGCCCCCACGATCGGCCGTCACGGATCCGACCGGCACGGCCGCACCGTCGCCGATGCGCACGGTGATCGCCTTGCGCGCCTTGTCGTCGAGCGGCCCTGACATCGCGAGCGTGATCTGCTGCCGCGTATCGAGGAACGCCCCGACGAAGGAACTTGATCGATCGATCGCCTTCGCGGAAGCATGGATCGCCGCCTGCCCCGCCGCAAGCCAGACTTCGGTCCGCCCGCGCGGCTTGAGCTCGATGAACCGGTCCTGGTCAATGTCCTTGCGCTCCCAGTCGCCCTTGCGAACGATGAAGCCCAGTCGCTCGACACCGTCATCCGCATCGAAGCGCGCCGCGGCACCGTCCTTGTCGGTGACGAACGGCACGCTGCGCCCTGCACCGCCTTCGTTCCACACCCAGAGGTTCCAACCGGTGTAGTCGCCATCGGGCCGCCAGTAGTGCACGACGACCTCGCGCTTGGCGGTGACGTTGACTGATGGCATCGACTCCACATGGTGTGCGGCCCATGCGAGCGCACGTGGCGCCCCGAGGCGTGGCTCAAGCGCAGTCTCGGCGGCCTGAAGCAGGACGAACAGGACCAGCAGGTTCCGCAAGATCATGCGTTCATCCTAGGGACGTAGCTGGAAGCCCCGGGGTACCGCCGCTTCCTTACCATCGCCGCATGAGCCACGAATCGGATGCTGTATCGATCAGAATGGAGGCCCTTGGTTCGTGGATCAACCACACTCGCACTCTGGCGATGGCCCACTTCCGCAAGGGCGTTTCCGCCGAGTCGAAGACGGATGGATCTCCGGTCACCGTGGCCGATCGAGCCATCGAGCA
>CAIYOC010000168.1 GCA_903927725.1 uncultured bacterium
CGGGCGAGGCGATCGTTCCGGGTGCGCCCTTCGTGGCGGCGATGGTGGAGCAGGACCTTCCCGATGCACCGCCGTTCGCGCGCGTGGATGTGAGCGTGCAGGCATGGGACGAGGGCCGCAGGCCCGATCGGCTCCTGGCGTTCTGGCGGACCACGGCTCCTGAGCCCGGACAGAAGCGTCAGGCCTTCATCGACGACGACACGTTGCTGGACATGGTTCGGCGCATGGACGATGCCGATCCGCGCCGTGCACGCTATCGATGGTTGCTGGCGTTGATCCTGCTGCGCAAGCGTGCCCTGCGGCACCTGCGCATCGATCAGGGGCCCGACGGCGAGCGCTGGCTCTTCATGCCGCGCGGTGCGGACGAAGGAACGGAGCCGATCGCGGTGGCCAATCCCGGCCTCCGCGACGATGAAGTGCAGGAACTGGCCGATCAGCTCGGCGAGGTGCTGCGGAGCGAGGCATGAGGCGTGCTGCCGCGTTCATGGCGGCGATCGTGGTCCTTGGCGCTGGGTGCTGCACCGCCCGTCCGGTGCAGGCGCCCATGCCGATCGAGGAATTCCGTTCGCTGCAGGCCGCCCGCGTGGAACGCACCGCTGCGGTGACAGCCACCGGAACGCTCGAACTGCGTTGGCGCGACGCTGGCGGCGAGCACTTCGAGTCCGTCGATGCCCAGTGGTGGATGGAGCGACCCGAGTCGATGGGGCTGCTCCTCAAAAAGCTCGGCGAGCGCATGGCCCTGGCCGGTCGCAACCGGGATGAAGCCTGGGTGATCGACCTGCGCCCGAAGCCGCCGCAACTGCGCGTGATCACTCGCGGCGAGGAGCCCGAGGGCTGGGCGCAGGCGCTCTTGCCGATGCACCTCCCATGGTTGATCGGCGTGGCGCCGCTGCCGACCGCTGAGCCGCAGCGCACGTGGGACGAGGAGGGTTTGGCCTGGTCATCGTGGGGGGATCGTGCGATCGGCTGGGATCACCTCGGTCGCCCGCGGGTGGCGCGCATCATGGTCGGCGAACGCATCGTGGCAGTGTCCGAACTCGACGTCGGGCAGTGGCGCGCGCTTGGCGGGGTCGATGCGCTGTGTGGTCACTGCACCCTGCGGTCGCCTGAACACGGCGCAACGGCGGATCTCTATCTCTACGAACCGGCATCGTTCGAGCCGGGGAGCAAGGACAAGGTGCTCAAGCTTGCCGAGATCCGCGAAGCGCTGCAGCCGGAGGTGGTGCCGTGATTGGTCGGCTGCTCGCAGGGGTGCGCATCACGTCCATCGTGATCGCGTCGATGCTGGCTGTGCTCGCGACTCGCGCGCATGCGCAGAGCGCCACCGGCGACGGCATGCTCCGCGTGGCGTCGAGTGGCGACCACGTCTGGGTGGTGGTCCCCACTCCGGGTGCCGGCGGCATGCAGGGCGCCAGGATCATGCACCACGCCTCGGACATGGGGCCGCTGGGCATGCGTCAGGCGTTCGAGTTCGCACGACCGGTCGTGGACCTGGTGGCATCGGGTGATCGGCTCTGGATCGTGTTCGGCCCCGAACAGGGGCGACCCGGGGAACCGGTCTACGACGTGGCAAGTTCAACTGTGCGACGGAACCTTGCGGTGGGCACGTACTACGATCTGCCGCTCGGCTCGATGAAGCTCGAGCCGCAGGTCGCAGCCGATGGATGGCGCGGCATCGCGGCGCTTCCCGGATCGCCGGCGGCCGCGCGTCGCAGGGAATCGGGCATCGAGCTCGTCCGCCCAACGGCCACGTCGTGGATTCCGGTCGATGTTCCATCGGACCTGCCGGACGCATCGTGGTTCGTTCCGTGGCCGGTGCAGGGTCAACCTTCCGCGGCGCTCGCCGCAATCGAGGGCGATGCGCTCCGAACCTGGACCAGGTTGGGCGATCAATGGACCTCGCAGCGTTGGCCCGTTCCTTCAGCTGCGGTGCATGTGGTTCCTGGAGCGTCGCGTCCCACGGTCGTTCAGCTGGGGGAGGGTCGACGGCAACTGGTTTCGCTCACTCCGTCGGGCGCTGTCGTCGCCCATGAGCTCCACGTCAGTGCCGATCCGTGGTGCGTCGCCGGCCGCGGTGATCGCTTCGTGGTCTTCAGTCTTCGCGGCGAGGAACTCTTCATGTCGGTCCTCGGCATGGATGGATCCGCAGCATCCGCATCCGAGCCCGTGAAGGAACAGGCCAGGACCACGGGACTCTGGTTGCACCTGCCGCTGCTTGGCGCGATCACGGTGGCGGCGCTCCTGGCCGTGTTCCTGCTTCGATCTGGTCCCGATGCTGCGGGCGTGCTGCCTGCCGGTTGGGAGCCCTTGCCCTTGGGTCGTCGTGCGTTGGCGCTCGTGATCGATCTGGCTCCGGGCGCTGTCGTGGCGATGCTGCTGCTGCACGCGTCGGTGCGCGAGTTGCTGGCGATGCCGTCATGGACCGCGGACTCCACGGCCGCCGCCGCCTCGAGCCTGATGCTCATCGTGGGTTGGGCGCAGGCCTCCATCGTCGAGTCCTTCCTCGGCGCATCGCCGGGAAAGTGGCTGGTCGGCGGCGTCGTCGTCAGCACGGAACCTGGTTCGCCATGGCGTGCATCCGTCGGGCGGCGCGCCCTGCGATGCCTGCTGGCGCTGGTCGTTCTGTTTGCGCCGGCGCTGGGCTTCCTGACCATGGTTCATCCAGCGCTGCAAGGTTTGCCGGAACAGCTCACGCGCACGGCGGTGGCTCGTCGTGCCCGAGTGCCGGTGCCGCCGCCGCCACCGATGCCCTGATCGCGACGCCGATGCCGTGACTCGCGGAGCGGGCGATGCGCGGCTCAGGATTGCTTGCGTTCGAGATGCCCGCCGAAGCCCTTGCGCATTGCGCTGCAGACCTTGTCGGCGAAGAGAGCCTCGCCGCGGCTCGAGAAGCGCTCGAAGAGCGAGGCCGTGAGAACGTGCGCCGGCACGCCGAGGTCGACCGCTGCCTGCACCGTCCACCGGCCTTCACCGCTGTCGCTCACGCGGCCGGCGAAGGAGTCGAGGTTGGGGTCACCGGCCATGGCCTGAGCAGTCAAATCAAGAAGCCAACTTGGAATGACGGAGCCGCGCCGCCAGAGCTCGGCGATGTCAGCGAGGTCAAAGTCGTATCGGTAGTGCGAGGGATCGCGTAGCGGCGTGGACTCCGAACTTGCTGCCGCAGTCGAGAGCCCTCGGTTGGCCTGGCGGAGCAGGTTGAAACCCTCGGCATACGCAGCCATGAGCCCGTACTCGATGCCGTTGTGGACCATCTTCACGAAGTGGCCCGCTCCGGTGGGGCCGCAGTGCAGCCAACCTTCCTCCGCGCGGCCACCCCGGGATTCGCGCCCTGGCGATGGCGGCACGCTCCCGCGCCCGGGGGCCAGGGATCGCAGGATCGGTTCCAGGTGCGCCACGGCTTCGTCGGGCCCTCCGACCATGAGGCAGAAGCCGCGTTCCAGTCCCCACACGCCACCGCTCACGCCGGCATCCACCCAGTGGATACCCCGTGGCGCCAGCTCGGCCGCGCGGCGAAGATCGTCCTGCCAACACGAATTGCCGCCCTCGACGATCGTGTCTCCCGCATCGAGCAGGGGTGCGAGCTCGCCCACGACGCTGTCGACGATGCCCGCAGGCACCATGATCCAGACGACGCGAGGCGAGGGCAAGGCAGCGACCAGATCCTTGAGCGACGGCACGGTCGTGCCGCCCGCCTGGTCATACGCCATTCGGGCGGCCGCGCCGGGGTCGAAGCCAATGCAGGTGTGGCCATCGCGGCCAAGCCGTCGGGCCATGCCCAACCCCATTCGACCGAGCCCGACCATCCCCATGTGCATGCTTGCCTCCTTGGCGAGCGCGGGAATATAGCCCTGCATGATGGATGCGGCGGAACACCTGCATCGCCCCGTGCGGATGGGATGCTGAGGCGCGTCACCTGACGCGCGGCGATAGCATTGGGATCCCACCATCGGCGCCCCGCCGGCCCCACGAGGACACCACGTTGGCACGCAAGACCCGTCAGAAGCTCGGTGAGATCCTGGTCGAGCTCAAGCTCATCACGAAGGAGCAGGCCGAGAAGGCCGCGGAGGCCGCCAAGAGCAGCCGCAAGCGCATCGGCGAGACCCTGATCGAGATGGCGATCTGCGGTGAGGAGCACGTTGCCAAGGCGCTGGGAGCGCAGTTCGGGCTGGAGTACCTGAACCTCGACCGCCCCGAGGACCGCAACAAGGTCTCCATGACGGCGATTCCGCAGGACGTGATGAAGAAGTACTTCGTCCTCGGCTACGCCGGCGAGGGCACGAAGAAGCGGCTGGTCATCCACGATCCGCTTGATCTGGATGCGTTCGACGTGCTGCGGTTCCGCGTGGGTGCAGAGCCGTTCGCCATCGCGAGCCTGACGCAGATCAAGTCGCTCATCGAGGGTGGTGGTGGTGCGGCGGCGGCATTGGGACCCAAGACCTTGGTGACCTCATCGATCGACGCCAGCATGGATCGCGGCTCCAGCATGGACCGCGGAGCCAGCATGGACCAAGGCGAAAAGGAAGCCAAGATCGAGCAGGGGGTGGTCAAGCTCGTCGATCGACTGATCATCAATGCCGTGCAGGGCCGTGCGAGCGACATCCACATCGAACCGCGCAAGGAAAACGTGATCGTGCGCTACCGCGTCGACGGCGAGTGCGTCGTCATCGGCGACGTGCCCAAGAAGATGCAGGGCTCGCTCCTGGCTCGCGTCAAGCTCATGGCTGGCGTGAACATCTCCGAGAAGCGCATCCCGCAGGACGGCCGCATCAAGATGGTGGTCGCTGGCACGGCGATCGACTTCCGCGTGTCGAGCTGCCCTGCGGTGCACGGCGAGAGCATCGTGCTGCGTATTCTTCGGCCCGACAGCGCCAACACGGCGCTGACGTCGCTGGGCCTTGAGTCCGACAGCCTCGACCAGTTCAACCGCATCATTCGTCGGCCCAACGGGATCTTCCTGGTCACGGGCCCGACTGGCTCCGGCAAGACGACCACGCTCTACGCCGCGCTGCAGACGCTCAACAAGCCGGGCGTGAAGATCATCACGGCCGAGGACCCCGTCGAGTACCAGTTCAAGGGGATCAACCAGTGCCAGGTGCGCGAGCACATCGGGCTCACGTTCAACGCCATCCTCAAGAGCATGCTCCGCCAGGCGCCCAACGTGATCCTGGTCGGCGAAATCCGTGACCGTGAGGTGGCTGACATCGCGATCCAGGCGGCCCTCACGGGTCACCTGGTGTTCAGCACGCTGCACACCAACGATGCTCCCAGTTCGGTGACTCGTCTCATCGACATGGGCGTGAAGCCCTTCCTGGTGGCGAGCTCGATCCAGGCCGTGCTTGGCCAGCGCCTGGTGCGCTGCCTGCACACCTGCAAGGTGCACAACCCCAACCCCGATCCCAAGTTCATGAAGCTCGTGGGACTGACGCAGGCCGATGCGGACTCGGGACAGATCATGGGGCCCGGTACCTGCGCCGAGTGCATCGGTGGCTACCGAGGCCGCCGTGCGATCTTCGAGATGATGATGATGAACCAGGAGATCCGCGACCTCGCGTTCCAGCGCTCGGGGGTCTCGAAGATCCGCGCTGCAGCCATCCGTGGCGGCATGCGAACGCTCGTCGGCGACGGGCGACTGAAGATCCTGAAGGGCATCACGACCCCGGAAGAAGTGGCGAAGCTCGCGCAGGTCGACAGCGTCGACGCATAAGGCATTCGCGGCAGCACACCTCACTGAACCCAGACACGAAGGAGCAGACCAGTCATGTCAGGCGGCGACGAAATGACCAAGGGCGGCGGGCTCGGCAACACGAGCTCGATCCAGATCGACCGAATCCTCGACACCTGCATCCGGCAGGGCGCGAGCGACATCCACTGCAGCATCGGCCGCCCGCCGACCCTGCGCCTGAACGGCCGCCTGCGCAACCTGGCGACCAAGGTGCTCGAACCCGATGACACCGTGGCGCTGATGAAGAGCATCACCCCCGAGAAGAACCAACAGGAGCTGCAGGAGCAGGGGAGCACCGACTTCGGCTTCGCCTTCGGCGACCAGGCGCGCTTCCGCGTGAGCGTGTTCCGCCAGCGCGGCGCACTCAGCCTCGTGCTCCGCCAGATCCCCAATCGCCTGCTGACGTTCGAACAGATCGGCCTGCCGCCATTGGTGCAGGACCTGCTGCGCCGC
>CAIYOC010000169.1 GCA_903927725.1 uncultured bacterium
CTTTGCGGAATTAATACAGGCAATCGATCGCCCATAGCCAAATGACTGCGAGCGCGTGATATATATCTAAAGAACTATGCAGTAGACAAAGAACTATGGAATCAGCTCGCAAAGAATAAGGAATATTCGTGCAGAGGAATCCAGTCGTCGCGCACGTCGCACCCGTCACGGCATTCCAGCCTTCCCGCACCGGGATGCGGCGCGCAGCCGGGTTCGTGCTCTCAAGATCGAGTTCGAGCTGCTGCTTGGCTCCCCGTTCCATGCGCCCCGCCACGACCAGCGGATCCGCGAAGAACCACTGGCGCGCCTCGCGAGCATCCTTGTCGAAGAGGGTTCCGGTCGATTCATGGCGGATGCGCAGCGCCACGAGCGGTGCATCGGCGCGATCGGTCGCCACCACGACCCACTGCGGGAGCGGTCCGGTCACGCCGGTGGTCGTCCAGGTCATCGCATGCGATGCCTTCGAACCGGGCTGGGCTTCCGTGACGGGCAGGCCCCACGAGCCGATCACGTTGAATGGCGCCCCATCACCGGCGGTGAGCGTGAAGGTGCCCGACGCGACTCCCTTGAGTGCTTCGACGTACTCGGGCGAGGCCATGATCGGCAGCGTGGCCGTCGCTTCCATCTGCGCGACCGTCATGCCGTACTGCTCGACCACGATCATGACCTTGGCGTCCTTCTTGCCCGGCGTGCGCGGCACGGCGAGGGTCGCCTGCAGCTCGACCGAGCCGCCGGCGGGAATCGTCACGCCCTTCATCGGCGTGATGTCGGTGCACTTGCAGCTCGGCTTGGCGTCGATGATCTTCAGGGGCGCACCCGTTGGGTTGCGGAGCGTGAACGTGGTCGACTTGCGCGCCCCCGGCGGCACGGCGCCGAAGTCGACCTTCGGCGGGTCAATGACCAGTGGGTGCACCTGCGTGGCAGCGGTTCGCTGCTGTGGGGGCTGCGGGGCCGCGGTTGAAGCGGCAGCCTGCCCGCAGCCGATCGATCCCATGGTCCAGAGCACGATCAGGATGGTCCGCATGGCGTTAGTGTACGCCCCCGCATGCTGGCCCTGATCGATCTCGCGTCGCTCCTCACGCCCGAGCACCTCATCGCGCTGGTCACCCTGACCGTGCTCGAGATCGTGCTGGGCATCGACAACATCGTCTTCATCGCGATCCTCTGCGGCAGGCTCCCCAAGGAGCAGCAAGCCAAGGCGCGCCGGACCGGCTTGGTGGGCGCGCTGCTCATGCGCGTGGCGTTCCTGATGTGCATCAGCTGGATCGCCAAGCTGACCACGCCCGTGACGACGATCAGTGCCTTCGGCCGAGAGATCGCACCCAGCTGGCGCGACCTCATCCTGCTCGCCGGCGGACTGATCCTGCTCGTCAAGAGCACCAAGGAGATCCATCACTCGGTCGAGGGCGGCGAACACGCGCTGACGGCCGGGCGCGGCAAGTCCTTCGGCATCATCGTGGGCCAGATCATGCTGATGGACATCGTGTTCAGCATCGACTCGGTCATCACCGCCATCGGCATGGCCGAGGCGATCGAGGTCATGATCCTCGCGGTCGTCCTTTCGATGATCGTCATGCTGGTGTTCGCCGGGCGCATCAGTGAATTCGTGCATCGCCACCCCACCGTGAAGATGCTCGCACTGAGCTTCCTCATCCTGATCGGGATGAGCCTGGTGGCCGAGGGCCTGCACTTCCACGTGCCCAAGGGGTACATCTACTTCGCCATGGCCTTCAGCCTCGGGGTCGAGACGCTCAACATCCTGAGCAAGGCCAAGGCCGCGAGGGAGAAGGCCGCAGGCCCCAGCTCGCACTGATCGTCAGCGCGACCGGATGCGGCAAAGCAAGCCCCCGCGACCTCACAGGTCGGCAATGGCATCGCTGGGGGCGCAACAGCGGAGGGCGTGACGCCAAGCGAAACGGGCCCGGACCGTTCGGTCCGAGCCCGCGGAGTTCGCTTGAAGCGGATCGGTGCGCTCAGACGCCCCAGCCGCCGAGCAGGATGCCCAGGTCAGCACCATCGACGGCACCATTGCCGTCGATGTCGCCTGAGCCTGCTCCGCCCCAGTTGCCGAGGAGGATGCCGAGGTCAGCGCCGTCAACGAGGCCGTCGTTGTTCAGGTCGTTCGGGTTCGGGGTCGGGCAGGTCACTTCGCCGGCGGCCGGGATGATCTTGTAGATCTGCCCGCCGTGGTCGGCCATGTACAGCTCCCCCTTGGCGTCTTCACCGAACGCCACGACCTGGTTCACGGTCTGGCCGCCGACGGAGGTGGCCAACTCCGCGTTGCGGGTGACGAACTCGGTGACCACGCCATTCACCATGCGCAGCGACCACGAGTTGTTGGTCGAGTAGTCGACGTAGAAGTAGATGCCCTGCATGTCGGGCATGGCGCAGCCGCGATAGACACGTCCACCGGTGATGCTGTAACCGCCAGCCGTGTTGTGGCCGTAGGTGCGGATCGGGGCAGTCAGCGTGGGGCTGCCGAAGGTGCACCCGGTGAGACCAGTGTTGCTGGTGCCTTCCGTGCAGCGCCAGCCGTAGTTACGGCCACCCGGCGTGCCGTTGGGCTCGAAGTCGACTTCCTCGACTGCGTTCTGGCCGACGTCGGCGATGTACATGTCGCTGTTGTCGCGGTCGAAGCACCAGCGCCACGGGTTGCGCAGGCCGTATGACCAGACCGTGTCATCAGCGGTGGTGGCACCGCCGAAGAACGGGTTGTCCGTGGGAATCGTGTAGTAGGGCGAGGCGCCTCCGACCGTCGGGCGGATGCGGTGCATCTTGCCGAGTCGGCTGCTCAGGTTCTGCGACACGTTGCCGGGATCGTTGGCGCTGCCGCCGTCGCCGGTGCCCATGTAGAGGTCGCGCGTGTCGGGCTTGAAGTGAATGTCGCCGCCATTGTGGTTCGAAAACGGATCGGACCAGGTCATCATGACGACGCCGGTCGCGTTGGCCACGTTGGGGTCGGCCGAGACCGTGTACCGCGCCAGGTTGTTCGTGCCCGTGCCGGTGTAGTAGACGTAGAACTGACCGTTGGTCGCGTAGTCAGGGTCGAAGGCCATGCCAAGCAGGCCCTGCTCGTCGCTCGTCGAAGCGCCGCCCGTGACGATCGGATCGATGTTCAGGAACGCCGTCGCGCGGAGCGTCGGGGTCGCACCGAGGTCGATGATGCGCACGCGACCGGCCTTCTCCAGCACGAACAGTCGAGATTCGTCGCCGGGCGCATGGCCGATCCACGTGGGGTACACGAGCCCGGTGCCCACGACAAGCTTGGGTTGAATGGTGGTCGTGCCGGCAAGGGCCGAGGCGGTGGCAGCCAGAACGGACAGCGCAGTGATGGTGGTTCGCATGGGTCGGTCTGTAGGGTTCGTGGACGGACAGCCGGGCGTTCCCGGACGCACTGACTATACGCCCCACTCGCAGGGAGGCCACCCGATTG
The DNA here is from genome assembly GCA_903927725.1 of uncultured bacterium. Classification (GTDB taxonomy): domain Bacteria; phylum Planctomycetota; class Phycisphaerae; order Phycisphaerales; family SM1A02; genus SYIB01. Next base: position 3,434 of record CAIYOC010000169.1, read on the forward strand.
TGTGTCTTTCGGGGCGGACCGGTGCGTTCGCGCGGGCGGAATGACCAACCTCGCGGGCTTATGGGGTACCCAGACTCGCCGTCATGCGCGCGACCACCGCGTCCAGCTGGTCAAGGGCGGCCTCGGCGGCCATCAGATCGGCATCAGCAATCGCCGCCTGGAGGCCCGGAAGCACCCACGCCCCGTAGCCCGAGTCCCGATCGCTCGACGCGAACACGTTGCGGAACCACGGGCGACCGGGCAACCCCGCGGGGTCGAGCCAGCCCTGCTGCAGAGCCTGCGCACCCATCCGATCCATCGGCGCGCGGGCTTGGATGGCATGGGCGAGAGCGTCGAAGCGTTCGGCGAGTGCGCGTGCGCGCGCGGCCGCATCGAGCGCGAGTCGATCGGCGCACGCACGAAGCGCGATCGCGGCGGCCGTGCACTCTCGCCAGGACTCGGGGCTTCGCGATCCAAGAGCATCGACCAGCGCGACCGTCATGTGCGTGAGCATGCTTGCTCCGGCGTAGTCAGCGCCGACCGTGCGTCGATACCAGAGCAGCGTGTCGTAGTTCGAGTGGTAGCTCGTGCCTTGCGAACCGCCTGCCGAGAGCCCGATCGACGGCACGGCGGCGTGGCACAGGAACGGCTGGTGATCGCTGCCGCCTCCGAGGTCACCGAGCGGCAGGATGCCCTCCTTCGCACCGACGTCGAAGATCGATCGGGCGGGATCGAGTGCGCTCGGCACCTGCCTGGAAACATCGCTCACGATCCCACGGAGCGACGGGCTCACCGAGGCGCCGAAGTTCACGCCCATCGCCGCCATGTCGAGGTTGATGTAGCCGACGCAGCGATCCTGAAGCATCGCGCGCTCGCGCTCGACCCACTCAGTGCTGCCCACGATGCCGAACTCCTCGGCCCCCCACGCGCAGAACAGCGTGTCGCGCGCCGGGCCGAGACCGGCCTTGGCCTGTGCAGCACACTCGCGCGCTGCCTCCATGAGCACGATCGTGCCGGCAAGCGGGTCCGCCGCACCGAAGCCCCATGCATCGTGATGGCAACCGACGACGACCAGGCCGCCATCCGCTGCGCGGCCGGGAAGGCGCGCAATCACGTTGGCCGACCGGACCACCGCGGGTTCGTGCTCCACGGCCACGCGCACACGAAGCTCCGGACCGCCCGTGAGCAGCGTCGGGCCCTCGAAGCCCGTGGCCCATGTGGAATCGAAGAGCGGCGCTCCGCGCATGCGGCGCACGATCTCGCGTGCGGCACCCCAACCGATCGGCTGCACGGGGATCGACGGCAGACCGACCGCTGTGGGATCGAGCCGCTCCGCGTGCTCGGTCGCCTCGCGCCCGGGCGTGAGCGGATCGCCGGAGTACGGCAGCGTGTTGATGCTGCCCCGCTGGATGCAACTGGCGTTCGCCCAACCGCCATCCGGCCACACGGCGCCCTTGGCCGGGCCGCTGTCCGCAGGATCGGTGAAGATCACCAGCGCGACTGCGCCGGCATCCTCGGCGAACTTCGCCTTGTAGCCACGAAAGTTGCCGCCGTACCGCGCCAGGCAGACCTTGCCCTTGAGATCGATCCCCTGCTCGCGGAGCTTCGCGAAGTCCGCGCGTGTGCCGTGGTTCACATACACCACCTCGCCGGTCACATCGCCGCGACCGCTGTAGGCGTTCCACGCGAAGGTGAGCCCGGCATGAGCGAGCTGCGGATCGATGGCCAAGTTCTCTTCGCGCACCGCCAGTCGCATCACGCCGCGGCGGGCGCCGGGTGCGCTGGGCTCGGCGAGCGGCATGTCGGCCGGCGTGCCCACGATCTCGACGATCGGCTCGCGCGGGCGCGGCAGGTACGCCCAGAAGGGATGCACCTCGACCTCGAGGCCAAGCTCGCGGAATGAGTTCGCGATCGACTCGATGACCCTGGCGTCGCCAGGCGTGCCGGCCATGTGCGGCTCGGCGGCGAGCAGGTCATGCCATGCCGCGAGTCGCGCGCCCATCGACTCGGCCGCCGGCGCCGCCGAAGGCCCAACACCCTGCGCGAGAGCAACCGACGCAATCAGCGGGACGATCATCACAGCACGCTAGCACGGGCGCGCGACCGCAGGATCCCACGGTCGTCCTTGCGCTCGTCCTCCCGCGACCTCGGGTCCCGGCTGCGCGGACGCGCACCGAGCCCGTGCTCATCGGCCTCGCAATCGTGCGCTCGTCCTCCCGCGACCTCGGGTCCCGGCTGCGCGGACGCGCGCGCTGCACCCGGCTCCGCGCGCGCTCCTCCTGCGTCGCTCGGCGGGGCTGGCACCCGCC
>CAIYOC010000170.1 GCA_903927725.1 uncultured bacterium
CAGTTCATCGAGGAGCTGCCCGCGGATCGCGTGGCCAGGCGCGACCTCGCCGGTGGTTCACGCGGTGCTTCGACCGATCCCGACGCACCAGCCTGGATACCCGATCCCGACGAACGCCAGGGCTGGAAGGCGGGCATGCGCGTGCGTCACCGCCAGTTCGGCATGGGACAGATCGAGGCCGTGCTGCGCCAAGGCAGCGTCACCACGCTCCGGGTCGCGTTCCGCACCGTGGGCGTGAAGAGCCTGGTCGCGGAGTACGCGCGTCTCGAGATCGTGAACTGACCTGAGCCGCTGCGCTTACCGGCAGCAGCCGGTCTGCGACATGATGAACGACCACCGGTCGACCGCGTCGCGCACGCGCAGCGTGAGCGGCTTGCCCTGGCCGTGGCCGCCATCGCGATCGACCCACAGCAGGATCGGATCGGTGTCGTGGTCGTTGGCAGCCATCGCCTGCAGGCGTGCGGCCATCTTGCGTGCGTGCAGGGGATGCACGCGCGTGTCGTTCTCGCCTGCGGTGATGAGCATGGCGGGATAGCGCTGGCCCTTCTTGATGTTGTGGTACGGGCTGTACGCGCGCAGCCATCGGAACTGATCCGCCTCCTCGCTGCTGCCGTACTCAGGCACCCAGAAGCGCGCCATCAGGAACTGCTGGTAGCGCAGCATGTCCAGCAGCGGTACCTGGCAGACCACGCACGACCACAGGTCTGGACGCTGCGTGATCGCCACGCCGGTCAGGAGACCGCCGTTGGACCCGCCCATGACCGCCAGGCGATCGGCCTTGGTGTAGCCGTTCGCGGCGAGCCAGCCGGCGACCGCGTAGAGGTCATCGAACACGTTCTGCTTGCGATCCCGCATGCCCGCCTGATGCCACGACTCGCCGTACTCGCCGCCGCCGCGCAGGTTGGCCAGCGCGTAGACGCCGCCGGCCTCGAACCACGGCCAGTTGGTGGCGTTGAACCCCGGCTCCATGCTCACGTTGAAGCCGCCGTAGCCATAGAGCAGGCAGGGATTCGAGCCATCGAGCTTCAGGCCCTTGCGGTGCACGATGAAGACGGGGACCTTCGTGCCATCCTTGCTGGGCACGAAGCGCTGGCTCACCTCGACCATCGAGGGATCGACGGGGACCTCGGGGCGCGCCCAGAGCGCGAGTTGCGCCGTCGGACCCGTGAGCTCCGTGCGGTAGATCGAGCGCGGTTCGTTGAAGCTCTCGTAGGTCACGAACGCCTCGTCACGGTCCTCCTCGGTCGCGATGCCCGCGTTGCCCAGGCCGGGCAGCGCGATCTCGCCCGCGCTTGACCCCGAGCGTCGGAAGAGTTCCATGCGCGTGATGACATCCTTCTTCCACGAGGCGACGAGCCACGATGCAGTTGGCGAGACCCCGTCGAGCACCGCATCCTTGCGCTCGGCGATCACGGTGCGCCAGCGCTCCTGCGCCGGCTCGGTGAGGTCGATCGCCAGAAGCCGGCCGTTGGGGCTCTGGAACGTGGTCGAGGAGTACAGCGTGGTGCCTTCGATCGCGACCGGATCGAAGCGTCCATCGAGCCCGACGGCGATGGGCACGAAGCGCACCTGTCCCGTGCGGCGCCATTCATCGACGCTCGCGACGTACAGGTCGTTGCGCTGCCAGCCTTCGCTGACGCCCAGCGTGATCCACTTGCCGTCGCGACTCAGCCCGGCGCCGGGCACGCGAGAGGGTTCCTTCTGCACGAAGAGCACCGGATCGTTGCGCTCGTGCATGCCCAGCAGGTGCCACTTCACCGTGCGCGAGTAGGGATCATTCGGATCCGAGAGCCGCGAGTAGAGGAACTGCCGGCCATCGGGCGCCCAGCCGCCGAAGCCCGCCTTGCCGGGAATCGTGTCCGCGAGCCACGATCCGCCCGACGTCGCGAGCACATGCAGCTGGCTCATCTCGTCGCCCGCACGCGAGAGACCGAACGCCACGAACTGGCCATCGGGGCTCGGCACGTACCAGTCGAGGCTCGTCAGACCCTTCTCGTCGATCGCGTTCACATCAAGCAGCGTGCGCGGCGCACCATCGAAGCCTTCGCGCACCTTGAGCACAGGCTGGTTCTGGGTGCCGGACCGCTCTGAATAGAAGTAGAGGTTCCCGCGCATCGACGGAGCCGAGATGCCACCGATCTGCATGAGCGGCGTGAGCGCCTTCTCGAGCGAGGCCCTGCACGGCAGCGCATCGAGCACGCGACGCGTGTGATCGTTCTGGAGCGTGGTCCAGGCAGCGACCTCGCCGCTCTCGGATTCGAGCGCCTCGAGCCAGCGGTACTCGTCGGTGAACGACTCGCCGTGGAGCGTGTCGGTGACCGGGCGCGCTTCGGTCGGCGGTGGAGCGATGGCGGCAGACAGGACGAGGACGGCGTGGAGGAACATGACGAGATCCTAAGCCGCACCAGGTGCTTCGGGTGATCGGTCGGTGCCGTGCCCCCACGCCGGCGCATGCCGGCGCGAGCCGGCCTCAGGCCCGCGTGAGCCGCATGCGCACGGTCTCGGGCAGCGCGGCCAACGCGCGCACGATGCCGTCGCCCTCGAAGGGGTCGACATCGAGGATCACGTAGCTCGTGTGCGGATCCGACTGCAGGTACTCCGCATTGATGTTGACCGACTCGCGGGCGAAGTGTCCGTGCATCGTGCTCAGCACGCCGGGCACGTTGCGGTGCAC
>CAIYOC010000171.1 GCA_903927725.1 uncultured bacterium
CGGTACGGTGGTCAACCTCATGTCGTACGGTGCGTTCGTGCGCCTCGAGGACGGCATCGAGGGCCTGGTCCACGTCAGCGAGATGAGCTGGACCCGCCGCATCAACCACCCGAGCGAAGTCGTCAACGTGAACCAGGAGATCGACGTGGTCGTCCTGGACTTCAACAAGGACAAGCTCGAGATCTCGCTGGGCATGAAGCAGACCGAGGTCAACCCCTGGGAACTCGTGGGCGAGCGCTACCCGCTCGGCACGGTCATCGAGGGCAAGGTCCGCAACCTCGCCAACTACGGCGCGTTCATCGAGATCGAGCCTGGCATCGATGGTCTCCTCCACGTCAGCGACATGAGCTGGACCAAGAAGGTCGCGCACCCCAACGAGGTCCTCAAGAAGGGCGACTCGGTCAAGTGCGTGGTCATCGAAGTCGACCAGGAGAAGCAGCGCGTCGGCCTCGGCGTGAAGCAGCTCTCGGAAGACCCGTGGGTCGAGGCGATCCCGAGCGCGTACCGCCCGGGCATGATCGTCACCGGCAAGATCACGAAGATCACCAACTTCGGCGTCTTCGTGGAACTCGAGGACGGCCTCGAAGGCCTGCTCCACATCAGCGAGCTCGCCGACCACAAGGTCGAGAACCCGCAGGACGTGGTCAAGAGCGGCCAGGAGGTCGAAGTCAAGATCCTGCGCGTCGACACCGACGACCGCAAGATCGGCCTCAGCCTCAAGCGCGCGCAGTGGGGCGCAAGCCCGACTCCGGAATCGTCGAACCCCGCCGACATGGCTGCGTTCGTGGCGCCCAAGCGCGCCAAGGCGCCGACCAAGGGCGGCATGGACGACCACGGCGCACTCGGCACCGACAAGATCAAGCTCGACTGAGCCTGGTCGCGTCACCCAGCACCATCACCGCGGGCCCCCACTTGGGGGCCCGTTTTTCATGGGTTGGGGCACGCCGTCTGATGCGTCGGAGGTTGGCGCGGCAAGCGCTGGACGATCCACCCACCAAAGAAAAAGACCCCGCGGCGGTGAGCCGCGGGGCCGTTGTCCCTTTCCAACCTCTTCCGCCCCACGTGTGGCCGCCGTTGGCGGCCTGAGGGGGTGGCGGATGCCCTTGCGGGCACTTCGGACCTCGTGGGAAGAGGATCGGTCAGCAGAGAGCGATGAAGCTCAGCACGGCAAGCAAGGCTAGGCGCTGGTTTTGCGTCTCGAACGTCACAACTTTGCCGAGCATCGCGTGTCCTCTCTGCAGGTGATGTCATGCAGGACGAGTGTCCTGACCCCGTAGGATGGCACGGATGCTGCTTTCGTCCAACGCGATCTTTGCATTTTTGCCCTTGGCAGCAGCCCTGCTTGGGTCTGGAGCGCCAGATGCAGAGACCGCTGCCGCCGCCTGGCAACGCATGCAGGCCGCACTTGCGGGCACGCCCGAAGCGGGCCCTGCCCCGGACGCAGCCGGGGCAAGCGCGATCCTGCGGCTCGACGGCAGGGTCCTCGGCCACGGAGCCGCACTCGCCAGCGCGGATCGGTCCTGCATCGACGCTGCCATCGCCGAGGCGATCGCCACCGCCCAGAAGGACAGCGAATGGCTCGCATGGGTCGCCCGTCCAGCCACGCTGGCCGAGGCCGTCACGCTTGAACTCGAACTGACCGGCGAGCCCGAGCCGCTCACCGGCCGCACGCTCGCCGACTGCGCGCAGTCGTTGCGGCCCGCGCTCGATGCCATGGCCGTGCGTCGCGGCACCACGATGCACTGGATGCCGGCAAGCAGGCTTCAGTCCATGGGCCTCGCAGCGCGTCCGACCGATGGCCTGGGCCTCCTCATGCGCCGCGCAGGATTGGCCGACACCGACCTGCCATCGATCGATCCCGCCGAGAGCGTGGCGGTCTATCGCCTGCAGACGATCCGACTCGCGCAGTCGGCTCCGCGTGCGGCACCGTGGCTGGTCCTGCATGGC
>CAIYOC010000172.1 GCA_903927725.1 uncultured bacterium
CAGGTCACCGGTCCGGCCGGCAAGCGGTTCCTGCTGCCCACCGATCGCAATGCCCACGACTACCTCTTCGTGGCCACCGGCACCGGCATCGCGCCCTTCCGCGGCATGATCCACGAGATGCTCGTCGGCCCGCCCGAAGGCACGCCGGCCCGTGCCGCGTGGCGACCGTCGAACTCGTCGATCACCCTGGTCATGGGCACGCCGTACACCACCGACCTGATCTACGACGAGTGGTTCTCCGGGCTCGCCGCTGCTCACCCCAACTTCACCTACCACACGGTGATCAGCCGTGAGTCAGCGGCAACGCCCGGCCGCGGTGCCTATGTCCACCAGTTCATGGACAGCATCGTGGAGAGCCTCCGGCCGACCTTGGCTGCGCCTCGCGGCTTGGTCTACCTGTGCGGACTCGCTGGCATGCAGGTCGGCGTGTACCGCATGCTGGCCCGCCACGGCCTGGGCGACCAGTACCTGAGCCTTCACGAGGACCTGGCGGGGATCGCGCCCGACGCCTGGACCGAGGACCAGCTGCGCCGCCGCGTCCACGCCACCCGACGGTGCATGGTCGAGGTCTACTGAGCCCCCATCCATTCCGGATTGCCCGATCCGGTGCATGGTCCGCCGCGTACCATCTTGTCATGGGTGAGGAACGACGCGAATTCGAGTCGCCATCCGACGCGGTCCGCTACGCCCTTGAGCGCATGAGCAAGGGCGAGTTCGCCGTGGCGGTCCCGGTGCTCAGGCTTGCCTTGCAGGCCGACGATTCGCACCCCGAATGGCAGCTTCACCTTGGGCGCGCCCTCGAGGGATCCGGCCGGCTCGAGGATGCCCTGCGTGCGTACACCCAGGCAGCCGAGCACCTCGAAGAACCCTGCCCCGCCCAGACCATGGCCGCAGCTTGCGCTGCACGAATGGGCCTTCACGAACTCTGCCTCGAATGGGCGCAGGCAGCCTCGCGCTCTGACGGTGCGCACGACCCCGCGTGGGCGCTCCAAGTCCATGCGCTCAGCGCCATGGAGCGCTTCGACGATGCCGAAGTCGCCTACTACACCGCTCAGGAATATGCATCGCAGCTTCCGCTGACCGCGATCGAGATGGGCGATGTCTGCGCGCGCAAGGGCGACCACGCCCGAGCGGCGTGGTGCTACGAACATGCACAGGGCCAGGGTGCCGAACTGCCCGGCCTTCGCACCCGGCTTGGCTTCGCCCTTCAGTTCGGCGGCGAGCACCGCAAGGCGCTGCGCATCTTCCGCGCCGTCTGCGCCGCAAGCCCGATGCCGCGTCCCGACACCGCCGGGAGCGGCGAAGACGACAGCGGCGCTCCGTACATCGGCCTTGGCCTCGTGCTCGAATCGCTCGGTCGACTCGACGAGGCCGAGGAAGCCTTCAAGGTCGCTTCGCTGCATGGCGAGTTCCAGGCCGATGCCGCACGCCGACGCGGCTTCGCACTGATGCGACTTGCTCGGTACATCGATGCGCGTTCCAGCTTTGAGCGTTCGCTCGCCATGGAACCCGGCGACACCGTGGCGCTTGCAGGCTTGGCCGAAGCGGCGATCCGGCTCGGGGACGCCGGCGGCGCGCGATTCGCGCTGCAGTCCGTGGTCGCCCGAACGCGCGAGACAGGATCGACGGTGGCCCTCGATGAGCACCCGAGCACCGGGTATGTCGTGCTGGCGGAACTGGCGCTCGGGCTCGGTGCGCGCAAACTGGCGTTTGACCTGGCCTTTGTGGGGCGCGATCCCAAGGACGCAGGCGAACTCTGCAAACAGCCCCAGGTGGCGCGATTGATCGGCTATCTCGCGGCGATCGAGCACGATGATCCGCGGGCCGCCCTGCTGGCGCTCGACCGTGATCGCCACTGTGCGACCAGCGCGTTCAATGCAGCCGTAGCGGGACTCCGTCGCGGCGACCTCCGCTTGGCCTCGGCCTGCATCGGTCGACTGCGCACGATCAGCCCCGACCACCACGCCCTGACCACCTTGCGCGTGCACTTGGTGTGGCACCGCGCGGTTCGCGCCCTGCGCGGGCTGCTTGGCTTGCGCACCGCGTGCTGAGCCGGGCCGCGCGCCGTCGCACGCTCCATCACGACAGCAGCCCGCACGACAGCAGCTCGCACGACAGCAGCTCGCACGACAGCAGCCCGCGGCCAAGCGGCCACGGGCTGCGGATCGATCGATTGACGATGCCCGTCGCGATCAGGTGCCGGCGTTGGTGTAGGGCAGCAGCGCCAGGAAGCGGGCGCGCTTGACGGCGAGCGCAAGCTGCTTCTGGACCTGCGCATCGAGCGCAAGGCGCTTTCGGCCGTACAGCTTGCCGTTGGGCGTCATCGCCCGACGAAGCTCTTCGACCTGCTTGTAGTCGATGAAGGTCTTGCCCTTGGCGCCAACGGTGCGCTTGAAGGTCGGCGGAGGAGGCGGGGTGAATTGCGACATGCGTGACTCCATTCGTTCCTGTCGGGCCGAAGCCCAGGAGCGCCGTGGTCCCCGGTCAGGGGGCTTCCGTGACATCCGGAAGCGGCGAGTCGCGAACGATAGCGAAACTCAGGGCACACCGAAAGGCATCATGCGCGTCCGGAAGCAGTTATCCGGGGGTCGAGCCGGCGCCGAAGGACGCTCGCACCCGGGCACCGGCTCGGGCGACCGCATCGGCATCGATCCCCGTCTGCCATCCGGCAGCGTGCAGCGCGCGCACCAACGATTCAGTCGCCAGATTGCCCGGTGCCCCTGGCGCATATGGGCAGCCACCCAGGCCGGTCGCGCTCGAATCGAAGGCCCGGACCCCGAGGGTCAACGCGCGCTCGACGCAACTCAACGCTGCCCCACGCGTGTCGTGCAGGTGCAGCACGGTGGCAGATGGCTCGACGACCGCCGCGACCGCGGCGTACATCGCGTCGATCGACTCGGGGGTGCCCGCGCCGATCGTGTCACCCAGATCCAGTTCATCGATGCCCAGTTCGAGCAGGCGCGCCGAGCACGTGGCGACCGCTGCAGGCGCGATGGGACCGTCGAAGGGACACGCGATGACGCACGAGAGGTAGCCGCGCACACGAACGCCAGCAGCCTTGGCTGCGCGGATCACCGGTGCGAGCCGAGCGAAGACCTCATCGATCGACCCATTGGTGTTGCGGCTGCTGAAGCCCTCGCTCGCCGCAGCGAAGACGGCGACCGCATCCACGCCGCACGCCAGTGCCCCCTCGAGGCCACGTTCGTTGGGAACGAGCGCGCTGTACGTCACGCCGGGCACCCGCCTGATGGATCGAAGGACTTCTGCGCCATCGGCCAGCTGCGGCACCCACTTGGGCGGAACGAAGCTCGTCACCTCGATCTCGCTGCACCCCGCCGCAGCCAACGCTTCGACGAAGGTCACCTTCGCGGCCACCGGCACGATCGCCTTCTCGTTCTGCAGCCCATCCCGGGGGCCGACCTCGGTGATGCGAATGCGCTTCATCGTGTCTCTCGGTCGTGATCCTTGCTGATGCGCCACCAAAAGATGGCGACGCCGACCGTCAGCGCCACGGTCATCACTACCGCAGCGACGAAGAGCCAGAACTCCGGCACCACGCTGAGGTCATCGGCAGCCGTTCCTGCCGGGAGATCCTGAAGCATCAGCGCGCCATGCAGGACAAGGTCGATCGTCATGGCGTGGGCTCCACAAACCGAAGGGAGGGTTGCACGACGGCTCGAGCCGTCATGCCTTCGGCGTTGACCGCAAGCAGCGTGCCCGGCACGGCATGCGCCGTGCGCACGGTGGCCAGCGCGATGCTGACGGCGCCGAGCATCGGGCTGAGCGTGCTGCTGGTGACGGCACCGACCTGCTCCGCAAGCCCGCCGCCCTCGGTGAGCGAGAAGACCTGCTCCCCCGCTGTCGGCAGCGCATCGCCGATGATCCGCAAGGCTGCCACGACCTGCTTGGGCTTGCCCAGGCTCTCCATGCGCGCCACGATCTCCTGCCCGAGGTAGCACCCCTTGGTGAAGCTCACGCGCTCGCGCAGCACGCCGCTCTCGTGCGGCAGGCTCTCGCGACCGAAATCAACGTGGAACCATGGCTCGCCCGCCTCGATGCGGGCGATGTTCTGCGCGTACCAGCCGCACGGCCGCACGCGTCGGCGGCCATGGGCCAGATCGACCTGCGCCATGAGCGCCTTCCAGAGATCAGCCGCTCGATCGGCTTCGCACGCAAGGTGCACCGTCGGCACGCCGAACCAGTCCAGACGCCACGCGTGGCACGGGATCCCGGCCACCTGCAGCGTGCAGGAGCGCGCATCGCCCTCGGCCAGCCCTGCGGCTTCGGCACCGACGGCAGCCAGCGCATCGAAGGTCGAGGGACCCGCAAGCGACAGGCAACGAAGCTTCGGATCGTGCGCGAGATCGATGTCCTCGCTGAAGATGAACGATGACAGGCTCGTGGCAGCATGGGCCGCATCGAGCGCGTCGCACTCGAGCAACCAGTGGTCGTCGAAGGCGACGACCGTCAGGTCAGCATCGATGCGGCCCTTGCGATTGAGCCAGAAACTGCGTCGAACACCACCCGGCTCAAGCCCACGAAGGTCCTGCGTCAGCATGCGCTGCAGCACGTCCAGCCGATCCTTGCCACGCACGCGGATCACCCCGCGCGCACATCCATCAAGGAGCGCGCAGCCACGTCGCAGCGCGGCGTACTCCACTTCCACGCTGCCGTAGCTGGCGGGAACCAGGGCAACGGGCTCACCACCGTCGGCCCACGGCAGGTACTGCACCTGACCCTCGGCCGGAAGGATCCCTGCCCCGCGCTCCCCTGCTCCGGGCGCCTGCGCCACGGCGCCGGCGCGACGGTGCGCCTCGCCTCGGGCGAACTCGGCGTGGAGGGCATGGAGTGCATCGTGCATGGGCGGAGCATGATAGGTTTCCCGACCCATGGACACCTCCCTGCTGCAACGTCTCTGCGAAACCCCAGGCATCCCCGGTCGCGAGGAACGCGTTCGTGCGCTCGTGCAGAAGGAGACCAAAGGCCTGTTCGACTCGGTCTCGGTCGATCCGATGGGCTCGCTGCTCTGCACCATCAAGGCCCGCAAGCGATCCGGAGGCCCGATCCTGGTTGCGGCCCATATGGACGAGATCGGCTTCTACGTGCGCCACGTCGACGATCAGGGCTTCCTCTGGCTCAACCCGGCCGGCGGGTTCGATGCGCGCAACCTGTTCAGCCGCCGCGTGCTGGTGATCACCGAGAAGGGTGACCTCAAGGGCGTGATGAATCCCGGTGGCAAGCCAATCCACATCTCGAGCGAGGCCGAGCGCAGCAAGGTGCCGGGCACCGAGGAGTTCTTCGTCGACCTCGGCCGCGACGCAGGCGACGTGAAGAGCCGCGTTCAGGTCGGTGACTACGTGGTGATGGACGAGCCCTTCATGGACCTGCCGACCGCGGTCATCAGCAAGGCGCTCGACAATCGCTTTGCCTGCTTCATGGCCATCGAGGCGATCCGGGCCATCGCCAAGCGACGCGGCCAGCTCTCGCGCGACGTGGTGGTTGCCTTCACCACCCAGGAGGAAGTTGGCCTTCGCGGCGCGATGACCGCCGCAAACGCGGTGGGTGCGGAGATCGGCATCGGGCTCGACGTAAACCTAGCGTGCGACACGCCCGGCGTGCCCGACTCGCAACGCGTGACCAAGCACGGCATGGGCGCCGCGGTCATGGTGCAGGATGGCAGCATGATCAGCGACTACAGCCTGCTCACCCAGGTCTGCGCGATCGCCAAGCGCAAGAAGATTCCGCACCAACGGGCGATCCTGCCGCGCGGCGGCCAGGATGGCGCTGCGATCCAGCGCAGCGGCAAGGGCGCAAGGGCCATCGCGATCGGTGCGGGCACGCGCTACATCCACACGGTCACCGAATCGATCAACAAGAAGGACCTGAAGGCAGCGATCGATCTGCTCGCCGAATGTCTGGTCTCGCTGTAAGGGATCTGGCCGCCCAGACCCATCATGCACCGCTGGCTGGGGTGCCAAGGTCCGTCCCTGGCCCAGGCGTTGCCTCGTTTCAGCCGAACGAGCCGGCGCCAAGCAGGAACCTGGCGATGCGCTCTGCTGCATCGGGTTCGGTGCGGGCCTCGAGCTGGGCACGCATGGATCGCCGCGTGGCGTCGTCGTGCATCAACCTCAACAGCGGCTCACCGAGGGCCCTCAGGTTGGCCTCGGGTTCGATGGCGTCCTTCGCGAGCACCGCCGCGCCCTGCTCGACCAGTGGCAGTGCATTGTGCATCTGGTGCAGGTCGGCGTGATAGGGATACGGCACGAAGATCGTGGGGACGTGATTGGCAGCAGCTTCACCCACGCTGTTGGCACCGGCACGACTGAGCGCAAGATCGGCCGCACCCCAGGCCAGGCCCATGCGGTGCAGGAACGGCATCACGACCGCATGCACACCCGCAGCGCGGTAGCCAGCCTCGAACCTCGCAGCACCACCGCTCACGCTCGGACCGCACAGGTGCAGCACCTGCCAATCCCTGAACGCCGTCGGGTCGCGCTGGGCCTGGATCAGCATGAAGTCGTTCAGGCTGTTGGCGCCTTGGCTTGCACCCGTCACGAGCAGCGTGCGCACGCCCGGCAGCAAGCCCAGCTGTTCACGGCACGATGCCTGCTCCGCTGGCGCCAACGCCAGTCGCCGCAGCGGCATGCCGATGATCTCCCGGGCGAAGCCCGGCAGCGCGGGCGTTGGGATCGCGCTCACGACCTCACTCGCACGCCGCGCGACCCAGCGATTCGCGCGACCCGGCGTGGCATCGAGATTGACCAGCAGCACCGGTACGCCGCGCGCACGAGCAGCATGGACGACCGGTGCCGTCACGAAGCCGCCGAGCGAGACCACCCACGATGGCTGCATCCGGTCGATCATGCGGAGCGCATCGGCGCGTCCACGCACGAATGATCGCATGCATCGCAGCAGTTTCCGTGGCCGCATCGACATCGGCTCGGCCGCGATCGCCACGTGCTCGGCACCGGCTTCGGTCAGCATCTGCGCATCGATCGGCCGCTGGCTGCATGCAAAGACCGGCCGGCATCCTGGATCGATCGCCTTCATGCGCTCGGCGATGGCCAGACCAGGACTGATGTGGCCGCCTGATCCGCCTCCGGCAAGCAGGACGCACTTGGGTGCCACGGCGAGCGGCTGGCTGGACGACACGCCCGCGCTCGCGGCAGCGGCATTCATGGTTCAGCCGGCTCCGGCATGCCACCGGATACGGAGACCTCTGGACCGCCTGTTTCGGGGCTCGAACCATCGATCGGCATGGCTCCCCCAGCGTTCTGCGTTTCTGAGCGCGCCACGCGGCGATCCATCGCGATCACCATGCCCAAGCAGAGCGCCGTCATCATCCAGCCGGTGCCGCCACGCGAGATCAGCGGCAGCGCGATGCCCTTGGTGGGTGCCATGCCCGTCACCACGACCACATTGATGACCGCCTGAAGCCCGACCGTCGCGCCGATACCAAGCGCCAAGACCCGGCTCATCGGGTCGAGCACGGGACGGTCTGCGCCGGCGTCCGAAGCCACACGGCTCGACACGACCTGCACGATGCACCAGACCAGACCGACGTAGAGGAGCAGCACAGCGACAGCGCCAAGCAGCCCCATCTCCTCACAGATGATCGAGTAGATGAAGTCGGTGGTGCCTTCCGGCAGGTAGCCGAACTTCTGCACGCTGTTGCCCAATCCCCGGCCCGCCACACCCCCACCCGAGATCGCGCCCATGCTCTGGATGATGTGGTAGCAGGAGCCCTGCGGATCGCTGTAGGGATCGAGCACCGAGAAGATGCGCTTGAGTCGGTACGGGCTGATGAAGACCAGCGCAATGAACCCCGCAGCTCCAACCGGCAGGAAGGCAACCGCGTTCCACAGGTTGGCTCCACCAGCGAGCAGCATGATCACCGCCACGCCCGTGACCAGCACCGCGGTCCCCAGATCCTCGCCGGCGATGCCCAGTGCAACAACGCCCACGATCGCCATCGGCAGCAGAAAGCCGGGCACGAACCGCTGCATGCGATCGCCGGTTCGGGCGATGTACCAAGCCAGACCAATGGGCATCAGCCACTTGGCCAGCTCGCTTGGTTGGAAGGTCAGCGGTCCAAGGCTGACCCAGCGGCTCGCCCCATTGACTTCCTTGCCCAGCCCCGGCACGTGCACGGCCAGCAGTCCCAACAGGCTCAGCCCGGTCGCCCAGACCAACGGCGAGCGCCATCCAGACCACGAGGCGATGCGCTCGATCGGCAGCACCATGCCCAGAAGCAGGCAGCCCATCGAGGCGATCGCGAAGATCGTGTGCCGGTCCAAGAGAACCGCCGACAGCGTGGTACGGGTGTCTCGCGCGACGGTTACTTCGGCGCTGTTGACGAACACCACCCCGATGAGGAGCAGCGTCAGGGCGAGCAGGGCGATGCCATGGCCAGCGCGGAGCACGTCCAGATATCGGCTCGGGAGGGCGTGATCCTTCAGTTCCCGCGAGGGCTCGCGCTATCCTCGTTCGATCGATGCGCGTGTACCTCGAAACCTTCGGCTGCCAGATGAACGAGCTCGACAGCGAACTCGTGCGCGGACAGCTGCAATCGCTCGGCCACCAGTTTGTGCTGCACCCCGATGACGCCCAGGTCGTCCTGTTCAACACCTGCAGCGTCCGGGAGCACGCGGAGCAGAAGGTCTACAGCAGGCTCGGTCTTGCCGGGGTCCGCAAGAAGCGGGGCGAACAGCTCATCGTCGGGGTCATCGGCTGCATGGCCGAACGGGATGGCGTGGACCTCTTCAAGCGATACCCCCAGGTCGACCTCATGTGTGGTCCGGGCGAACTCGATCGACTGCCCCTGCTCATCGACAACGCCGCCCGCGCCGATGCCGCCGATCGATCGGAGCGGGTCGCCTTGGCCGGCAACAAGAGCAGGCGGTCCGCCACGCTGCAGGCGGCCGAGGACAACCTCGAGATGCTCGACCTGAGCCGTGCGTTCGAGCCGGTCGCCAACGATGCCAAGTCGAAGTCGGCCTACGTGCGCATCACCCGCGGCTGCAACAAGTTCTGCACCTATTGCGTGGTGCCGCACACCCGCGGGGCCGAGGTCCACCGACCACCCGACCACATCGTCGATGAGTGCAAGCGCTTGGTCGACGCCGGGGTGATCGAAATCACCTTGCTTGGGCAGACCATCAATCATTATCGGTACACGCACGGCACCGCCTTGACAATCGATGGCCACGAGGCCCCTCAAGTCGGCCCCGGACTGGCGGCCTTCCGCAAGCCGCTCGACCCGGGGGCGCGCACCACGACCTTTGCCGACCTCCTGCACCGGATCCACGAGGAGGTGCCTGGGCTCCAACGGCTGAGGTTTGTCACCAGCTACCCGCGCGACTTCGGCGACGACATCCTTCAGGTCATGCGGGACTCGCCGCGCATCTGTCAGTACCTGCACGTGCCCGCGCAAAGCGGGAGCGACCGCATGCTGAAAGCCATGAACCGCGGCTACACCGTCTCGGAATACCTGGAATTCATCGATCGCGTCACCACCACCCTGCCCGACTGCACGATCGGCGGCGACATCATCGTGGGCTTCTGCGGCGAAACCGACGACGATTTCGAGCAGACCTGCGAGCTCATTCGCCGGGTGCCGTACAAGAACAACTTCATCTTCAAGTACAGCCCGCGACCCGGGACCGTGGCGTTCGATCGCCTTGCCGATGATGTTCCCGACAGCGTGAAGCGGGCGCGAAACAACGCCCTGCTGGCGTTGCAGAACTCGGTCAGCGCACGCGTTCACGAACAATGGGTCGGTCGCACGGTCCCGGTCTTCCTCGAGGACATTAGAGAGCGCTCGGCACCATCGATGCCGATCAACGGCCAGGTTGACCTCAGCGTGGCGGGCCGATCGATGACGACCAATTCTGGAGCAACACTAAGTCGCCAGATTATTGGCCGTACGCCCGGCGACCTCATCGTGGCCCTCCCGGCACCGGATGATGCTCAAGCGATGCTCGGGAACGTTCGAGTTGCAAGAATCGTTGGGTCCAAGCCGCTTCTGCTTGACGGCGTGCTGGTGGGAACCTAACGTTCGAAGGAACTGACGAGGCGCGTTGCGCGTATCGTCGGGCAATCACGGTCTTTGCCTCTGGTCCGAGTGAAGTGGAAAAGGGACCAGGTTGTGTGCTTTTTGCATTTTGCGACCTGAAGGCTTGACCCGTTCCCGCTGTGGTTTACGTTTGGAGCGTCTTCAGCAGTCCCCGCTGAGGACAGTTCCCTCCCTCCCCCTTTTCCCTAGGTTTCGAAAGGAAGAAAGATGATTAAGTCCCTCGTTGCAGGCTCCATGCTCGCCGCGGCCGTCGCTTCGGTCGCTTCCGCTGGTTTCACTGGCTACTCGGTCCAGCGCACCATCACCACTGGCGGCAACATCCAGTATCAGGTCTTCGCGAACTGGGACCAGAGCGGTCTCGTGTTCCTGAACGCCTTCAACTTCGCCACCCAGTCGGGCACCATGAACGCCCGTCACCAGGACTTCTTCACCTCCGACGGCGAAGTCGGCACCTGGCAGGCCGGTTCGTCGGTCTCGGCCGCCGACCGCGGCGAAGACTCGTGGGTCACCGCGAGCGGTCTCGCGACGGCCTCGGGTTGGGGCAGCGCTCTTGACCCCGGCTTTGCAAACGGCGGCACCGTTGGTGACATCAACAACGGCGCTGGCTGGTACGACGCGACCCCCGGCACCCCGAACGCGATCGTGGCCGGCGGCTCGCAGGGCGGCTACCGCATCCTGCTCGCCCAGATCGTCCGCAACGGCAGCGATGCTGACGCTCTCGCCACCTTCTACCTGAAGAACTCCTTCAAGGTCGCCGGTACCACCACCGCGCTCTTCTCGGAAGGCACCTTCAGCATCGGCGTCGTCCCCGCCCCGGGCGCCATGGCGCTCCTCGGCGTGGCTGGCCTGGCTGGCCGCCGTCGTCGCTGAACCGCGGCGAGATTCTTCCTGCCTAGCTGGTGGCCGCCCGTAAGGGCGGCCACCTTGCTTTTTTGCTAGGTGCAACCGGCGAACCGCCGCCGATCCTTGCGCCTGAGGCCCGGGCCCCGGCTTATGAGCCTGTACGACGCAGCCCTTTTGCGCCGCTCGCACAAAAGTGTGCAACGACCGCTTGTGTGCGCCCGTATGGATTCGACAGTAGGGAGGCCTGTGGGGATGAGTATGCCCGCCAGGCAGTCTGAATTCGTGATTCACATATAGGAAGGGAAAAAGGATGAACGCTTTCTTTGTTTCGTCGGTTGCTGCTCTCGTCGCCGCGTCGGCCGCTTCGGCTGGCTTCACTGGCTTCACCGCTGACCGCGTGGTGCTGAGCAACGGCAACATTCAGTACAAGGTCTTCGCGAACTTCGACGCTGTCGGCCTTCCCGCCGGCCAGTCGTGGGTGTTCCTGAACGCCTACAGCCACGCGACCGTGACCGGCACCATGAACGCTGTCCACCAGGACTTCTTCACCGCTGATGGCGAAGTCGGCACCTGGCAGGCCGGCTCGTCGGTCTCGGCCGCTGACCGCGACTTTGACAGCTGGGTCACCGCCAGTGGCCTCGCCACCAGCTCGGGCTGGGGCACCGCTCTGGACCCCGGCTTCACCAACGGCGGCACCGTCGGTGACGTCAACAATGGCGCTGGCTGGTACGACGCCACCCCCGGCACCGCCAACACCGTGACCGGTGGCCGCATGCTGATGATGCAGATCGTCCGCACCGCCGCGAACGACACGCTGTACACCGCCAATCTTTCGCTGACCTTCAAGATCAGCGGCACCAGCACCCCGATTCAGCCGGGCGCAGCCCAGTACTCGATCGGCCCTGTTCCGGCCCCCGGCGCAGTTGCGCTGGCTGGCCTCGCCGGCCTCGCTGGCCGCCGTCGCCGCTGAACGGATCGCTCCTCTGAGCGTCATCCTGACTCTTCCGTGCCCGCCTGGCTTGCCAGGCGGGCACGTTTCATTTTGGAATTCGATCGATGTTTGACTTCGTCAGGAACCTTTGGGTGTCTCGGTGCGGATAGACCGCTGAAGCTGGCATCCCTCGCCAGTGGCTGATCCAGGTATCCCCCTCACAACCCGTTTTCGGGAAGGAAAGAAAGATGCGCACGCCCTCCGTGTTCGTGTCGTCGGCTGTGGTTCTTGCCGCGACCTCCTCATTCGCTACCGCTGGTTTCACCGGCTTCACCGCTGACCGCGTGGTGCTGAGCAACGGCAACATCCAGCACAAGGTGTATGCCAACTTCGACAACGTGGGTCTTCAGACCGGCCAGTCGTGGGTGTTCCTGAACGCCTACAGCCACTCGACCGTGAGCGGCACCATGAACGCAGTCCACCAGGACTTCTTCACCGCTGACGGCGAAGTCGGCACCTGGCAGGCTGGTTCGTCGGTGTCGGCCGCTGACCGCGACTTCGACAGCTGGGTCACCTCCAGCGGCCTGGCCACCAGCTCGGGCTGGGGCACCGCTCTCGACCCCGGCTTCGGCAACGGTGGCACGATCGGCGACGTGAACAACGGCGCTGGTTGGTACGACGCCACCCCCGGCACCGCGAACACCGTCACCGGTGGCCGCATGCTGATGATGCAGATCGTGCGCACCGCTGCGAACGACACGCTGTACACCGCCAACCTGTCGGTTACCTACAAGATCAGCGGCACCAGCAACCCGATCCAGCCTGGCGCGTTCCAGTACACGATCCCGGCACCGGGCGCGGTTGCGCTCGCCGGCCTCGCTGGCCTCGCCGGCCGCCGTCGCCGCTGATCGGCTCATGTGACTCCTGCTCCGTTCGCCACACGGAGCGACTCCTCATGCGCAGTGCTTCCGGGGCGCGGTGATCGCCGCGCCCCGGAAGGCTCGCCACCACACCCCCACACACAAGGACCACCGACCATGATGCCTCGCTCGATCATCCTGACCACCGCCTCACTCGCCGCTGCTTGCGCGGCTGCCTCGCACGCCACCTTCACCGGCTTCACGGTGGTGCGCGGCCAGGGCAACCCCAACGGCAACATCGTTTGGGAGATCCGTGCCAACTTCAACTCGACCGGCCTTTCGGCCGGCCAGCAGTGGGTCTTCCTGAATGCCTACAACTGGACCACCCTCGGCGGGTCGCTCAGCGCGCTCCACAACGACGGACTCTCCTCGTGGGATGCGAACTACACGAACGCGGGCAACTCCAGCACCGACTCGTTCGTCACCGCTACCGGGACCTACGGCTCCGGCACAGCGCTGGACCCGAACTTCAACCCATCGACCGGCAGCTCGATCCCGGCGCTCGCGGGCTGGTACGACGCGACCCCGGGAGTGGCAAATGCTGTGGACTCCAACTCGATGTCGTTCTTGGTCGCGCAAATCGTGCGCGCGCCCACGGCCTCGCTGTACATCGGTTCGCTCGAGCTGACCTACAAGGCCAGCGGCACCGCGGTGGGCATCTTCGGCAATGGCACGTTCGTGATCCCCGGCATTCCGGCTCCCGGTGCTGTGGCGCTGTTGGGCCTTGCCGGGCTGACTGGGCGGCGGCGCCGCTGAACGATTCGGCAGCCGAACGATCGTCGCCCTGCCGACCCCGCGTTGGCTGCCGAATAGCCCGATCCACGCCTCGCGCCCGTCTGGTCAGCCAGGCGGGCGCGATCGTGTTGGTGACCGGTGGGACCGGGTCGGAAAGCGCTGAAGAGTGTGCCCACCGACCGACCGCCAGCGGCAGGCGCGCCGGTCAATCGATTCGACAGACTCCGGAGTGATGGTCCGGGATCGGCGAAGTGACGCCCAAAAAATAGTGATTCCTGTCACGAATTCGGGGGTCTTTCTTCCCGCTCACCGGGGCTGGGCTAAAGTCACTTCGACGTGCCCACGCGCGGAGCAGGTGTCTGCCCGCTTGATTCAGCCTTGATTGAAATCAGAGGAGAAGCACCGTGAAGATTGGACTTACCCTTGGTGGCCTCACCCTTGGTGGCGTGGCCCTGTTCCTCGGCCAGTTGAATGCAACCACTGCGATTCCCGGCACCGAGGGTGACGGCGGACTTTCTGCTGGTCCCGACGTGATCGTCGGTGCGATCCCTGATGTGGCCCGCTACGCGCCGGCTACGGTGAGCGGTGTGGAGTACGCGTCGTACGCGATCGGCACCACCAGCTGCAACATCGGCACGACCCAGCTCCAGTGGCAGCCCATGCCCAGCACGCTGCACCCGACCATTCCGCAGAACTTTTACCGTTTCAAGGGCGGCCGCTTCGAGCAGATCGGCATGAGCTGGATCAAGCACGGCTTCTGCGCCCTTCAGCAGACCCTCTGCGGTGCTTGCACCCCCGCCGGCTCGGGCTGCCCGACGGTGCTGGGCATCGGGTGCTCCGATCCCTACACCGCGTCGCTCAACGGCGCTCAGGGCGACCTGAAGAGCCGCCGTGGCGTGAACGCCGCCACCGGCCAGTTCGGCAGCAACTACACCGACCCGGCATCGACCGAGCCCAGCTCGCTGCGTGAGCGTCTGCGCGTGGCGCGCGCCGACCTCGACCCGGCCCAGAACACTGGTGCGCAGTACTTCGTCGAGGGCCAGTACATCCACCCGGATGATGCCTCGAGCGGCAACGACAACAACAACTGCTCGTACCGCAAGGTCACCATTGGCGCCACGTGGAGCACCACGCAGGGCTACCCGTTGACCTTGTCGGGCGCCACCTTGCAGCAGGTGCCGGCGATCAACGCCTGGAAGACCATCCAGCCTGACGTCGAGCAGCGCGACTATCAGGTTCCCGGCGATGGCCTGTTCGTGGTGGCCTACCGCGCCAGCGACAACGGCAACGGCACCTGGCACTACGAGTACGCCATCTTCAACATGAACAGCGACCGCAGCGGTGGCTCGTTCAGCGTGCCGGTTCCTGCTGGCGTGAATGTGACCAACATCGGGTTCTCGGCGCCGTCGTACCACTCTGGCGACCAGGCCGCGGGCGCGGCTGGCTACAACCAGAACACGCCGTGGACCGGTACCCGCACGGCTGACGCCGTGACCTGGGCCACCACGCCGTTCTCGCAGGATGCCACGGCCAACGCCCTGCGTTGGTCGACGATGTACAACTTCCGGTTCGATGCCGACCAGCCGCCGCAGGCCGTCGCCGCCACGCTTGGACTGTTCAAGCCTGTCACGGCCAGCAGCACGGTGACCTCGGTCAACGTCTCGGGCAAGGGCCCCATCGCCCCCCCGCCGCCGGCCAATCCGTCGGATCTCAACGACGACGGACTGGTTGATGGCGCCGACCTTGGCATCCTGCTGGGTGCATGGGGCAATGCAGCTGGCGACATCGACGGCAACGGCACGACCGACGGCTCCGACCTCGGCTTGCTGCTCGCCGCGTGGGGCAGCTGATTCGATCGTTTTCTGACGGTCAACTCTGATTGCATCAAGGACCCGGCCTCGCGCCGGGTCCTTGTCGTTGACCCACGTCGTGCCGTGGGCGGAAGGCGCCCAACCGGACCAGCGAGAGTCCTCTCGAGGGCCACTCTCGTGGCGCCCGATACGATCGGCCGTATGGACCCCATGCCGAGCGATGCCGAGCGACTCTCCCCGCCCCGCATGTCCGTGTGCGCCGTCGCGTCGCTTGTGCTCGGCTTGGTGCTCTGCTGCCCACTCACCTCGGTCGCCGCCATTGTGCTGGGCGCGGTGGGCCTCAACGCCACCAAGGCTCGCATGGCATCGGGGCGCGGCTTGGCGATCGCGGGTCTGGGACTGGGACTCGTCGGGACCGCGCTGCAGCTGGCCTTCGGTGCGTGGTCGTACACAACGATCTACGCGCCACTGATGGAGGGCCCGGCTCCCGCGCTGCGCGCGGGCCTTGATGGCGGCGCATCCGCCATGGTGTCGCGCTTCACGATTCCTGAGGGCACCAAGGTCGACGCCGAAGCCGCCGCATTCCTCGAAGCGATCAAGAGCCGGTACGGGAATCTGGTGTCCTGCGCCCTCGACCGCAGCACGCAAGCGCCGACGCCGGACTCCAAGCGCCCGGAGTTCGAGGCGGACTTCGAACTCCGATTCGAGCGCGCCACGATCAAGGCCAGGTCCTGCACCGAGATCACGACGCCTCAAGGCGGGCTCTCGATGAAGTTGCGCTGGATCGAGCTGATCGACCCCGCGCAGGGCGACCTGCGATTCCCGCCCGCGGAGCCCAAGGCTCCATGACGCAGATCCTGGCCGGTCGGCGTGTCACGGTGATGGGACTTGGCCTCTTCGGAGGCGGACTTGGCGTGGCGCGTTGGCTGCATGCACAAGGTGCCCACGTCCGGATCACCGATCGGCGCGATGCAGCGGTGCTCTCGGATGCGCTCGAGGCGCTCGAACCGCTGCGCGCATGTGGCAGGCTCGAGGTGGAGTGCGGACAGCACACACCCAACTGGTTCACGCAGACCGATCTGCTCGTCGCCAACGCCGCGGTGCCGACACCTTGGAGCAATCCACTGCTGTGTTCCGCGCGCGAGGCCGGGGTCCCGGTGACCAGCGAGATCCGGCTCTCCATCGAGGCGCTGCACGATCGACGCACGATCGGCATCACGGGCAGCGCAGGCAAGAGCACCACAAGCGCGATGACCCTCGAGGCTCTTCGGGCAAGCGGTCGCCGCGCCGTGATTGGCGGGAACTACGGTGGATCCTTGCTCGGCAACGCCGACGCCGGTTCAGCCGATTGGCTTGTGCTCGAACTGAGC
>CAIYOC010000173.1 GCA_903927725.1 uncultured bacterium
CCTGAGTCGGCTCGTCGCTGAACACGCGGTTCGCATCCGCGCGTTCATGTCGCTCGACCGCGCCGGGCTTTCGGCCAGCGCGATCATGATCGTGCAGAGCCCCGATCCCGTGGCGCTCGGCCAACGCCTTGCCGCGCACGAATGGATTCACTTCATCGCCACGACGGGACCGCTCGATGGACCCGCCGATGCGCTGGTGCTGCACGGCTCGGCCAGCAACGGCACGGCCTTCCGCGCGCTGCTCGACCGCGACCTGTGCGCCGATCCTGGCGTCACCGTGGTGGATTCGCGGATGGTCCTGGACAGCTTCGGCACGCAGGAGACGACGGATGCCCACCGCCACCACTGGCGCGGCGGCCGCCCGCTTGATCGCGTGAACCGCGCCATGATCCGTGAACTGCAGCGAGACGGCCGGGCCACGTTCGCCACGCTCGGTGAAGTTGCGGGCATCTCCTCCACGGCGGCGGCCGAGCGTTTTCGTCACCTCATCGATGATCAATTGATCAGGATGTTGGCATTCCCGGAGCCGTCGCGCATCGGACTGCGCGCCACGGGTCTGCTGTTCGTGCGTCCGCGCATCGCCACCGGCCAAGCGCTTGAAGCCGCCAAGGCCGTGGCCAACCCCAGCTACATCGCGATGGTGTCGGGCCCAAGCCCGCTCGCCATGGAGTGCAGCGCGCCCCATGGCCAGGCGCTGCAGGCGCTTGCTGATCGCGTGACCGCCCTGCCGGGCATCGCTGCAGTCGAGCTCTGCCCGTACCACGCGATCCTCAAGGAATCGTTCGTCTGGTGCGGCGCCGACGAGGAGTGATGGCACGCGGCTAGCCTGCGCGGCATGCATGCTGCCAGCCTGAGCGACATCCAAGGCGCCTTGGAACGCATCGCACCGTTCGTGCACCGCACGCCGGTCATGACGTGCCGCACGATGGATGCCCTCTCTGGCCGCCCCCTGCACTTCAAGTGCGAGTCGATGCAGCGCACTGGTTCGTTCAAGCTGCGGGGCGCGACGAACGCCGTGCTCCGCCTGCCTGATGACCACGCTGCACGTGGCGTGGTGACCCACTCCAGCGGCAACCACGGCCAGGCGCTGGCACTCGCGGCGCGGCTGCGCGGCATCCCCTGCACGGTCGTGATGCCGCACGACTCCGCACGCGTGAAGAAGGACGCGGTGCGATCGCACGACGCCACGATCGTCGAATGCGAGCCCAACGCTGCGGCCCGCGCCGCCGCGGCCGAGCGCGTGGTCGCCGACACGGGCGCCACGCTGATCCCGCCCTTTGACCATCCGCACATCATCGCGGGCCAAGGCACGGTGGCGCTGGAGTTCCTTGAGCAGTGCCCGGACCTCGGCGCGGTCATCGTGCCGATCGGCGGCGGAGGCCTGATCAGCGGGATCGCCATCGCCATGAAGGCGCTGCGTCCTGACCTGCGCGTGATCGCCGCAGAACCGCTCAACGCCGGCGATGCGGCCATCGCCAAGCGAACGGGCCGCATCGAGCCCGTGCCCCCCACGCGAACGATCGCCGACGGGCTGCGCACGCCGCTGGGGCAGCTGACGCTGCCGGTCGTGCGTGATCTGGTCGACGAGGTCATCACCGTGACCGAGGACGAGATCATTGCCGCCATGCGCCTGGTCTGGGAACGCATGAAGATCGTGATCGAGCCGAGCAGCGCCGTGGGCGTGGCGGTTGCGGTGCAGGAGTCGTTCCGCGCGCGCGAGCCCGTTCCCACGGGCGTGGTGCTCTGTGGAGGCAACGTCGATCTTGACGCGCTCCCCTGGATGCGCGGCGGCTGAACCTGCCGATGCGGCACGCGGAGCCGCTCGTGAGCACACGGCACTCGTGCGGATCGCCGGCTTCTCAGCGGGCGTTCGCGATCAGTTCGTCCAGTCGAGCCAGCCGGCGGCGATGCTGCTCGCGAGCTGGTTCGAGGATCCCCAGCGCCACCACATGCACCCGCGCCGCAGCAAGATTGCCGGCCTCGAGCTGCGTGGCCGCGGCGAGTTCCCGCAGCGATGGATCAAAGGGATTGATGCGCACGGCGCGCTCGATGTGGACGCCGGCGCGGGCACCGTCGCCGGCGGTACGGGCGATGCGTGCGAGCTCGATCGCGTAGGAGTTCTCGCGGTCGGTCACGGCATCGAGTCGCTCCAGGTGCGACGAGGCATCGGCATCGCGGCCTGCAATGAGTGCCACTTCGGCCAGCTTGCGGTGCGGGAAGGGATCGACCGGGCGCGCGCGGCAGTAGCGCTCGAGCAGCGCGATCACCTCGGGTGCGTCGCCCTCGCCACGCTCGGTGCGCCGGCGCACGGCCAGCTCGAGCAGGTCGGGGTGATCAGGATGCGTGCGCAGCAAGAGCTCGAGTTCCTTGTCGCTCACCGGCTCGACGCGGTCCTTGCCCAGCAGCACGTCAGCGGGCGGCTCGGGGGCGAGCCCCCACGCCTTGACCTGCGCACGTGCCCACGGCGTGAAGCGCTGGAGGAACTCCTCCTTCGACACCTCGAGCACCTGCGCGAGCGCCTGCGATTCGGTGGCACCCTCGGCATAGAGCGCCAGCATGCGGCGAAGGGCCTCGTCGCCCCACGTCTCGCGGATGAACTCGACCCACCAGTGGCCCTGGGCATACGCCTGGGCCCGGTCGGTCGGCTTCACCGGCCGCACGAACGCGAGCAGAATCGAGTCGAAATCGAAGAGCGTGCCGCCTTCGACCGCGGCGGCCAGCATCTGGCAATCCTTGTAGTCGCGACGCTTGTGCTGCAGGTCGACGGCGATCGCCTCGGTCATCCAGTGCGGGATGCGGTTGCGGGTCTGCGAGAGCGTGACCGTGTGCACATACTCGTGGCGGACCACGTCGAGCCAGTCGAAGAGCCCCAGGTGCTTCTTGCGGCTGCCCTCGCGAGGGACTTCCATCGCGATCACCGGCCCCGTGCACGCCGCGATCGTGTGGATCGCGGGCAGGCCGGTGAGCCGCACCCCGAACCACTCGTGGTCGGGCATGAGTTCGATGCGCGTGCGCCGCGACGGTGCGTGGCCGAGCCGCGCGCAGACCTCCTCGTGCATCGCATCGAGTTGCGCAAGCATGCCATCGGCCATCGCATCATCGATGCCTGGCTGCGAACGAAGCGTGAAGTGACGGCCCTCGCGCACGGGCCATGGCGCCATGTCCTCGAGCAAGCGAAGGCTCAGCGTGGCCCCGACGTTGAATGGATCGCGCTCGACGGCCGCTCGCAGCGCCTCGAGCGCGCGTGCATCCTCGCCCGACTGCATGTCCATCAGGCCGAGCTCCATTGGGGGCTCGCTCCACTCGGGCGCGCGGTCCCACGCCCGGCGCAGCAGCACCGCAGCGTCCTCGTACTGGCGGCGCCTCGACAGCATGCGGCCCACCTCAAGCGCTGCGTGCGGGCTGCCGGGCGCGACGCGATCGGCATCGGCGAGGGCCTGCTCCATCGCCTCGGGCCGGAAGCGCACCGCGTGCATGGCAGCTAGGTACGCCAAGGCATCCGGCTGCGTGGGCGCGGTAGCGAGCACCTGGCGCAGCATCGGTTCGGCGCCGTCGGCGTCGTCCTGCATCAGCGCCGTGCGCGCACGCAGGAGCGCAGCCGCCGCACACGCCGGCGAGAAGGCATCGATTCCCTCGGCGATCGCGAGTGCATCGGCTTGCTCGAGTGCACCCGCGCTGAGTTCGCCGCGCATGCGCCAGGCCTCGGCCAGGCGCGGGTGCTGCGCGAGCGCATCGGCGAGCGCCTTCCAGGCATCGGCGCGGTTGTGGCGCGCCGCGAGGATGCGCGCTTCAAGCAGCATCGCTTCCCAGTCGGTCCGGTCGAGCGCCCGTGCAGCACCGAGCGCCTCGATCACGGCTTCGTAGAGCTGCGGAGCAACGCGACCGGTCATCGACCAGGCCTCGAGCGCTTCGGCCTTGGCCAGCACAAGGTCGCGCTGCCCTTGCGTGCGCACGACCGCAGGCATTGGCTCAGCCATGAGCGGTTCGAGCGCAGCGCGTGATTCGGCCAGCTTGCCCGCGCCCGCGAGCGCAAGGCCCTTGAGCGCCGTCGCGCGCGGCGATGCATCGTCGACGAGCGCAGCGATCGCACGGTCCCACGCGCCTTGCTGCACGAGCGCGCGAGCGCGAAGGACCGCCGGAACCGATGGATCGGCGAGCGCGGGCTCATCCCAGCGC
>CAIYOC010000174.1 GCA_903927725.1 uncultured bacterium
CACCACGACCGTGCCTTCGCGCACGGCGATCTGCTCGCCGAAGTTGTCGTTGGCTGCGGCTGCATCGCCCGTGGTCAGCTTGGCGACCTGGGTCCACGTGCTGCCGCTGCCTTCGAAGACATAGGCCGAACCGGCATTGCTTTCCGCTGCCGGGCCCTCGCCGAGCTGCTTGCCCACGACG
Source organism: uncultured bacterium (assembly GCA_903927725.1). Classification (GTDB taxonomy): domain Bacteria; phylum Planctomycetota; class Phycisphaerae; order Phycisphaerales; family SM1A02; genus SYIB01. The sequence goes on from CAIYOC010000174.1 coordinate 182, forward strand.
ATCGTGCCGTTGGCACCTTCGAAGTCGAGGGCCACCTCGTAGCCGAAGAGGTCAAGCGCCGCAGCGTCGTTGGGTTCAAGCGTGGCGGTGGGCAGCGTGTAGCTGTTGCCATCAGGATTGTCGGCATCGACCGTGCCGAAGGTGCCGGACACCCGCGAGTACACGAAGGCGCGCCCGCTGAAGGTGGTCGTTTCGCCCTGCGCCGTCCAGCCCCACGAACCCACGACGAGCGTGTCGTTCTCGAGGGCGACCGAGCAGCCGAACTGCGCGAAGCCGACGACGACGTACGGATCATCGGGATCGGTGGTGACGAAGGGCGGTGCAGGAATGGTCTGCGCGAGGTTCCAGCTCACCACACCAGTACCATCGACCAGGCGCTCGTAGATGTAGACCTTCCCCACACCGCTGCCCCCGAGCACGCGCGCATTCGGCGCGCCGACCGCGAGCAGCGAGGCATCATCATTGAACGCAATGCTGTAGCCCCATGTCTCGCCGGTGGCTGGTGCATCGATCGCCTGCGCGGCGACCTGCCAGCCGATCGGAGCCTGCGCGTGCGCCACCGTGGCGAGCGCGAGCGAGCACAGGGTCGTGACGATGGTTCGTGCCTTGAGCATGATGCAGGTCCTACGGGGAGAGTATCGGTTCGGTGCGCGAGGGATGCATGAAACATGCGTGATTCCCTGAGTCATCGTTGCTGTCGCCGCATGCAAAGGAAAAGGGCGGATCGCCCCTCCGCGATCCGCCCCAACCAGGAGGTCCCGCGCGAACCGACTGCGCGGGAGAAGTAGGACCGATGATCATCCGGCGCGCCGCAGGTTCTCCGCGGGGACGCTGACCGAGATGAGCGCGCCGGGCCCGAACGGGACCTGGCGCATGCTGAGCGCGCCGCCAAGCCGCTCCACGATGCCGCGGCACAGCCCCATGCTGTGACCGAGCATCACCGAGTCGGCCGACTGTGCGTCGGCTGAATTGTCCATCACATGCACGAAGGCGCTGTGGCCATCGGTGCGCACGCAGACCGAGACTTCATGGCCTTCGATCGGGTTTGCAGCCGCGGGGCCTGATGCCGCCTCGATCGCGTGGCGCACGGCACTGAAGAGCACGGTGCCGAGCGGTCCCGCAGGCGTGCAGCGCGCGCTCGCATCGATCTCGGCACGCAGCCTGACATCGTGCGTGGTCGCGAACGAATGCAGAAGGTCGACCACGCGCAGCACGCAGCTGGCGAGGGATTCCTCGGCACATTCGGTGCTTGCACCAGGGTCGGCCTCCGTGGGATCGGCAAGGTCATGCCAATGCACCTCGACGGTGCACGCCGGCGCGCGGTGCGGATCATCCGCATCGGCGCAGGCCTCGAACGCATCCGCATCGTCGGGCCGTGGCCCGAGCCTGGCGGTCCAGCCTCGTGGCGTGACGCAACGGACGCCCAAGGGCGCTCCCTCCAAGCGCCCTCGGGCGTCCTGCTGCGTCGTGCCAGTGCTGCCTGCGTTGTTGGTTGAGTCGTTCATGGCAGCCTCCTGATCGTTCCCTTGGGTGGGCCACTTTCGTGGACCTGACCGTTTTCCCTCAGATTCCCTTTCCGTCCCTCCAGCTCCCTTTCCGTCCCTCCGGGATCAAGGGTCGAATTCGCGCCGCGGCCGTGCAAGCCAACGACGCAAAAATGCAACGCGCCCCGCATGGAACGGGGCGCGCTGGTGGTTTCAGGACCTTATGGGGCCGCAGGGCGCGGCCAACCGGGTTCAGGCGCGCAGGAACGCGAGGATGCCGTCGACCACCGCCTGCAGCTGCTCCTGCTTGAGTTCAGGGAAGATCGGCAGCGCGATCGTCTCAAGCGCGCAGGCCTCGGAGACAGGCAGCGAACCGGGACCCTGCCCGAGGTACTCGAAGCACTCCTGCAGATGCAGCGGCACGGGGTAGTAGATCTCCGAGCCGATCTTGCGCTCGGCGAGGAACGCACGCAGCGCGTCACGACGCTCGGCTGGCACGCGGATCACATACTGGTTGTAGACGTGGCGCGCGGGTGCAGGCAGCGCGTACGGGAAGCGCAGCGCAAGGCCGCCCGCTTCCCAGCCATGGCGCGTGTCCATGGCGCCAGCCTTGGAGAAGGCAGCGTCGTAGAAGGCGGCGTTGCGGGCGCGCCCAGCGTGCCACGATTCGAGATGGCGCAGCTTGATGCGCAGCACCGCAGCCTGCAACGCATCGAGGCGACCATTCATGCCCACATGCTTGTGGTAGTAGCGAACCTTGCTGCCGTGCACACGCAGCATGCGCATCATCTCGTCCAGGTGCGGGCAATTGCAGCCGCAGAGGCCTCCATCCCCGAAGCAGCCGAGGTTCTTGGTGGGGAAGAAGCTCCACGTGCCGATCGCGCAGCGCGAACCGACCATGGCGCCAGTCACGTCGCGCGTGCCGATGGCCTGCGCGCAGTCCTCGATGACCGGGACGCCGAGCTGCTTGCCCAGCGCGAGGAAGGCATCGACATCAGCCGACTGGCCGTAGAGGTGCACCGGCATGATCGCCTTGAGACGGCGGCACTTGGCGGCCGCCGCGGCGGTGAGCTTCGGGCACATGTTGTAGGTGGCCGGATCGATGTCGACGTACACCGGCTTGACGCCCAGCCGCGCAATCGCGCCGCCGGTGGCGAAGAAGGTGTAGCTCGGGCAGAGCACCTCGTCGCCGGGCTTGGCACCGATCGCCATCAGCGCGAGCAGCAGCGCATCGCTGCCGCTCGTGCAGCCGATCGCGTGCTTCATGCCGCAGTACTCGGCGATCTCGCGCTCGAACGCCTCGACCTCGGGGCCGAGGATGAACATCTGGCTCTCCATCACCTTGCAGACGACCGGCTCGATCTCGGCCTTGATGGCCTGGTACTGGGGCTTGAGATCAAGCAGCGGGACGGCGACGGTGGCGGGCGCTGGCGTGGCGAGCGTGGTCATGGCGGGAGTGTAGGGAACCGAGCCGATGCCACCCAAACCGGGCGGGCGTAGACTCGGCCGCCCATGGCAGCCGTGTGCTTCTACTTCCAGGTGCACCAGCCGTTCCGGCTGCGCAGCTACTCCGTGTTCGACACGGATCCCTTCTATTTCGACAACGAGAAGAACCGCGAGATCCTGCTCAAGGTCGCGGACAAGTGCTATCGGCCCACGACGCGCCTGCTGCTGGATCTCGTCAAGCGCCACGATCGCCGCTTCCGCGTGAGCTTCTCGCTGAGCGGCGTGGTGCTCGAGCAGCTCGAGCAGTGGGCGCCCGACGTGATCGGGCTCTTCCAGGAACTCGGCGCGACCGGTGCCTGCGAGTTCATCGCCGAGACGAGCCACCACTCGCTGTCGTTCCTCTTCTCTCGGGCGGAGTTCAACGAGCAGGTCGCGCTGCAGGAAGCGCGCATCCAGCGGCTCTTCGGCCAGCAGCCGACGACGTTCCGCAACACCGAGCTGATCTACATGAACGAGCTCGCCGGGCACATTGCCTGGATGGGACGCCACCGCACGATCCTGTGCGAGGGACTGGACCGGCACCTTGGTGCGCGCAGCCCCAATCACGTCTATGCGCCGCCGCCACGATCGATTCCCGAAGGCGCGGCATCGCCACGGCTGCTGCTGAAGAACTACAGGCTCAGCGATGACATCGCGTTCCGGTTCGGCGACCGGAACTGGCGCGAGTGGCCGCTCTCTGCAGAGCGCTTCGCCCAGTGGGTCAACCAGGTCAACGGCGATGGCCACGTCGTGAACCTGTTCATGGACTACGAGACCTTCGGCGAGCACCAGTGGGCGGAGACTGGGATCTTCGGGTTCCTCGATGCACTGCCAGAGAAGGTCTTCGACGTGAACCCCGGCCAGAACGGCTTCCTGACGCCGAACCAGGTGACGTCGATGCACTCCCCCGCCGGCACGTACGACGTGGAGCGGCCGATGTCGTGGGCCGACAGCGAGCGCGACCTGAGCGCATGGCTCGGCAACCCGCTGCAGGACAACGCCGCCGCCGAGCTCTACCCGCTCGAGCCTGCGGTGCGCCGACGCCACGCCGAGGGCGATCCGTACATCCTCGAGGACTGGCGCAAGCTCACGACCAGCGACCACCTCTACTACATGTGCACCAAGTACTGGGCTGACGGCGACGTGCACAAGTACTTCAGCCCGTACGACAGCCCCTACGACGCGTACATCAACTTCATGAACGTGCTCGACAACCTGCGCCAGCGCGCGGGCGAGTGAGCCCTGGCGGCACGAGCCCACCGGGATGGGCGAGATACGCCCACGGAACCGGCGTCGATCAGGGCGCCTGGGGCGACGTGAGGTCGAACTCGCGCTGCTGGTCGAGTTCCATCTTGCGAAGGTCCAGCGCGCCCTGAAGGTTGCGACGCAGCATGGTCTGCATGCCCTGCGCGCGGTGCACGCGCACGGGATCGGTGCTGGCCAGTTCCTGCGCCATCACCGGATCATCCTGCGTCACGATCGCCCCATACAGGTAGCAGAGCCGAACCAAGGGATCCTGCACGCTTCGCACGGCGTCGCGCACCTTGTCCATCCCCTCGGACCGACCCGGGCTGATGAGCAGGAGCCACGCCTGCGCATGTGGCGGCATGCGCGTGGTCGATGCAGCCACCGCATCCCAGACCGGGACCTGCCACCGCACGAGCGGATACTTGGATTCATCGATGGGCTCGGGCTTGACCGGCTCGCGCTCGGCCGGTGGCGGCTGGTTGGCAGCCTTGGCGCGCTCGATCGCCTCGAGATCAGCGGCCCGCTGCACGCGCGTTGCGGCGTCTGCTGCATTGAGGGCGTTCGTCAGGGCGTCTTCGCGAGCCTTGGACTGCACCTCGGCCGATGCGCCGACCCACATGAGCAGGGCAACGTCGAGCAGGTCAGACGGCGTGTCGGGGTTGCGCGCGGCGGCGATCGCGGACTCGATCCACGCATCGTTCGTGATGGGCGCCGTGACGATCATGGGCTCGATGACCGCCTCGGCGCCGAGCGCCCCGAGGTTCACGCCGCGGCCGACGAAGACCGGGTTGCTCACCGCACGGAACGTGAGCGAGGCGCTGTCGAGCGGGCGCTGCTCGGTGGCAAGACCCACGGGCCAGCGGCGCATGTCGGACTCGACGTTCACCGACGCACCAGGTGCAAGGACCAACGCCCCGTCAAGCTGCACGATCGACGGCGACTCGTTCTGCGTCCCCTGCTGCAGGCGCGTGGGCTGCAGCACCATCGACGGCAGGATCGGACCACCGTCATCGATGGCGAGCGGCGCGGGCGAGACGTTGGTGATCGTGAGCCGCACGAGGAGCGGATCGAAGGGCTTGAGCGTGGCATCCACGGGCCGACCCTCGACGAGGACAGCCTGCTTCTCACCGCGCAATACGGCATCCCAGAATTCAGGAACGCCCTTCGCGATGCGTTCGAACTCTGCGGCCCGAGGCAGCACGAGCGGCTTGCCCGACTGCGCTTCCCAGCGCGTGCGGGCCAGCAAGCCGATGGGACCTGCCGCGTCACGGACCGCAAGCGACTGCAGGGCCGCGAGCGACTCGGCGGAGCGCCCCGACAGGCGGTGGACCTCGGCCATGCCGAGCATCGTCATGGGGGCATCGGGATCGCTTTCGGCAAAGTGCTTGCCTGCGGTCGCGGCGTCGCCGCGCTTGAGCGCCATCCATCCCTCGAACCGAGCGAGCGCCTTGGGATCGAGCGGCGCGATCGCCTCGACGCGCGCGAGCCAGGCCCGCGTATCGGCCTCGTCGCCCAAGCTTGCCGCGCAGAGCTGCGCACCGAGCAGCAGCGGCGCGACCTTCTGGGCCGGACTTGCATCATCGTGCTGGGCGACTTCGCGTGCCTGGGCGTCGAGCCCATCGAGCACGGACTTGCGCACGGACGCGACCGCGTCGACCTTGGCCGGCGCGGAACCGGTCGCGCCAGGGCCGGTCGTGGCCAGCGCAAGATCGGCAAGCTCGAGCGCCAGCCGCATGATCTCGATCTGGCCTTCGGGGGCGAAGCCGAGCGACTCGATGTCCTGCTTGGTCCCCGCCATGCCCTGGCGCTGCGCCACCTGACGGAAGATCTGCTGGCGCAGTTGGTCGAATTCGTGCAGGCGGCGACGCGATTGCTCGGTGCTGCCTGCGGCCCACTCGGCAAGGCAGCGCTCGACGATGATCGGGATGGCCGGGTCGAAACCCTGCAATTCAAATTGTGGACGAATTGCAAAATCAGCATTGCGCGCCATGCGGCGTGCGCCGTCGTATGCGCCCTGGCTCAGGAGCAGCCGTGCGAGGCGGCTGTAGAGCTCGTACGAGGCGGGATTGGCCTTGATCGCCGCCACCAGGTCGTTCGCGATGACGTCGGGCGCATCGAGCGACGCGGACAGCCCGGCGCGCATCTCGGCGCTCACCGGGTTCGATGGGTCGATCGTGCAGGCGCGCCCCAGCCACGACTCGAAGGCCATGGCATCACCGAGCCGGTTCTGCAGAAGCGCTGCATCGAGCGCCAGGCGCGAGGCCACCGGAGGCCCCAACGTGCCGGCGTAGGCAGGCGAGAGCGCGAGCTCATAGGCCTTCATGCGCGCTTCCACCGTCTGCCTGCTGCCGATGGAGGTGCCGAGCTTGCGAAGGAGGATCACTTGATCCTTGGGCTGCAGCCGCGCCAGCTGGCTGAGGGCTTCCATGCGCACGGCCGCGGCTGACTCCTGGCCCTGACCGACCAGATCGGCGAGCGCGAGCACGTCGCGCCACGCCTCGATCGAGTCCGGCGTGATGCGGGCACCCAGGAGGGTCATGTCGAGCGCAACATCGATTTCCTGCGCCGTCACCCCGGAGGTGCGCACCAACGAATAGGCATCGAGCGCCAGGCGGCTGGCCAAGCGCCGCGTTGCATCGGCCGCCAGCCCCGAAGCTGCAGGATCCACAGGGAGGATCGGAGGTTCGCCCGGGGGCACGGTGCCTTGCCATGGCTGTGCAGCCAAGGTGCCGGGTGCTGCCGCGGTCCAGGTGAGCAAGAGTGCGGCGGCCACGTGGCTTCGCATGGGGTCGAGTCTAGTGCGGCCTGCCACGCATGCCGGCCGGTGAGGATCGATAAGGCGACAGGAGGCATCCGAGGATGACGTGCATCGTCGGAGCGGGCACCGCGCTACCATGCCCGACCTGTGCTGGAACCCACGATGCGAGCGGCTTGCCACATCCTGACGTGCTCCCTGCTGGCTTGGTGCGCCGCTGTGCCGGCGGCGATGGCTGGCCAACTCGATGACTTGGCGTCCGCCAAGGCGCTCTCCGATGCCCAGAAGCAGCTGATCCGGTCGACCGTCGAGGACGGCGTGAAGCAACTCGGTTCGAGCGACGTCGGCCAGGTCACCAAGGCGCGTGAAGAGCTCTCCGGCTGGTCCGGTGGAACCTCAACCCCCGTCTTCCGCGGCGAGTTCTCGAAGGCCGCATGTGGACCCTTGGCCGACCTGGTGCTGCGGGCCGAGCCCATCCAGGCCGTGAACGCGATCGAGGTGCTTCGGGTGGTCCAGACGCACGAGGCCCTTCAGCAGTTGGCCAAGCTCGCCAACTCCGGAACCGTGACCAACGTCGGCGTGCGCCTGGCCGCGGCGCGTGCGCTGCAGACGGCGATCGAGGCGGGGACCGACATGAATTCTGCGCAGGCCGATGGCTTGGTCCGCGCGATCACGGAAGCCACCAAGCGTGAAGGTGAATGGGCGTGCTCCTACAGCCAGCTCACCGCGCTGTCGGCGATCGCCAAGCGCAGCGGCATGGATGCGAAGGTCGTCTCCGCTGCACGCTCCGGCCAGGTTGCGGGCCTCGGCGCCATCGCCAACAAGGTCGGCAAGGGCGACGCCAAGGATGCGCAGCTCATGAAGAGCGCCAGCCGAGCGCTCGCCGCCATGCGCAAGGACCTGGCCAACGCACCTGCATCGGACCGCTCGGCGCTGGCCGGGACGCTGCTGCCGGTGGTTGAATCGCTCCGCAAGGCCGGAGGCGCTCCGCCGGCGGGTGTCGATGCCGACCTGGCTTCGGCCTACGCCGACACCGTGAAGGCCGCCGACCTGATGGCCGAACTGCTGAAGGCCAGCGGCAAGCCGGCCACCAAGCCTGCCGGCAAGCCGACGGGCAAGCCTGCAGCCAAGCCAGCCCCGAAGAAGCCCACCAACTGAGTCGGCGCACCGGGCGCGTCGATCGCGAGGCCCACGCTGATGGCCTCGACCCGGCTGTGGCTACGCTCCCGTCATGCGGCCATGGATGGTCCTTGCAGCGATCGCGGTGCTCTGCGCGCTGTGGCTCGGTCGGGGCGAGCCCGAACCTCGCGCCGACATCCGCTTCGTGAGTGCCGAGGTCTTCACGCTCGATCCGCAGCGCATGAGCTGGCAACAGGACCTGCGCGTGGCGCGTGCGCTCTACGAGCCGCTGCTGGTGCGCGATGCCGTGACGGGCCTTCCCAAGGCCGGCCTCGCGCAGTCGTGGTCGTGCAGCGAGGACGGCCGGACGTGGACATTCTCCCTGCGCACGCAGGCGCGATGGTCGGATGGAAGCGCCGTGACTGCAGGTGACGTGCGCTACGCGTGGATGCGCGCCCTGCTCCCCGACCTGGCCACGGACTTCGCCGGGATCCAGCTGCGAATCGAGGGTGCCGAGGACTTCCTGCGTTGGCGCGCCGATGCGCTTGCGGCGCACGCCGCATCGCCGGGTGATCCGGGAGCACTCTGGTCGCGCACGCGCGAGGCCTTCGATCGTCTCGTCGCCATGCGCGCGCCCGACGAGCACACCCTCGTGATCACGCTGGTGCAGCCCGTGCCCTACTGGCTCGACCTGATGACGTTTCCCACCACGAGCCCCGTGCAGGAGCGACAGGCCGAGCTATTCCGTCGCATCGATCCCGCCAGCGGCGCCGTGCGATGGGACACGGCCTGGACCAAGCCCGGCGCGCTGGTGACGAATGGCCCCTATAGGCTCGAATCGTGGCGCTACAAGCGAGGCATGCGCATGGTCGCATCCGCCACGTGGTGGAACCACGCTGCCATGCGCAACCAATCGCTCGAACTCGTCCCCATTGCGGACCCCGGCACCGCGGTGCTGGCCTTCGGCACGGGCTCGGTCGATTGGCTCTGTGATGTCGCGGTCGACTGGCGATCGGACATGGCGGCACAGCGGCGCGCGTGGGATGCGCGCGTCGAGCCCGTCGCGCAGCGACTGGCCACCGACGGGCTCGAGGGTGATGACTTGGTGGCGGCACTGCCTGCACCAGGTGCCGGCGAGCGACGCGACCTCGTGGTGATTCCGGCCTTCGGTACGGAGTTCTGGCAGTTCAATTGCCGTCCCACACTCCCTGACGGCAGCGCGAATCCGTTTGCGATCGCAGGCGTGCGCCGGGCGTTCGCACGCTGCGTGGACCGGGCCGCCATCGTCGATCGCGTGACGCGGCTGGGCGAGCCCACGACGACCACGCTCGTGCCGCGCGGTGCGATCCCCGGATACGAGAGCCCGTCTGGAATCGGCATGGATCGCGACCGGGCGCGCGCCGAGCTGGCCGATGCCGGCTGGAGCGACCGCAATGGAGACGGCGTGCCGGAAGATGCACGCGGCACGCCATTCCCCAGCGTGACGCTGCTCTACTCGGTGAGCGTGGACCGCTACAAGCTCATCGCGCTCGCGTTGCGCGACATGTGGCGCGCCACGCTCGGGGTCGATGTGCAGCTCGTCGGCAAGGACACCAAGTTCTTCAAGGACGACCTGAAGCAGGGCAAGTTCATGATCGCGCGCGGCAACTGGTATGGCGACTACGCCGATCCGCTCACGTTCCTCGAGCTGCTCGAGACGGGCAACGGCAACAACGATCGCGGCTACTCGAATCCCGCCTACGACACCTTGCTGCGCGAGGCTGCATCGACGCGTGATGCGGCGCAGCGCCTGGCGATCCTGTCGCGCGCCGAAGCGCTGCTGATGGACCACGACGTGCCGGTGCTTCCGCTGTGCCAACTGAGCACGGTGTACATGGTGGACCCGGCATCGCTAGCGGGCGTGAGCCATCAGCCGATGCTCGAGGATGAGTTCTGGCGCATGCACCGGCGCACGGATGCCGAGCGCGATGCCTTGTCGACGCTCGGACGCGAGGCTGCACGATGAGCGTGGGCTCGATGATCCTCAGGCGCAGCCTGCAGCTGCCGCTGGTGCTCGGTGCGGTCTTCCTGGTGACGTTCTCGCTGATGTGGCTCGTGCCGGGCAACCCGATGGAGAGCGAAGGCCGGCGGCCGCCGCCGGAGATCGCCGCGCTGTTCGAGCGCTCCTACGCCATGGAGGATCCCGTCACGTTCGGCGCGCAGTACCTCGATCGCGCCAGTGGCGTGGCCTGGCTCGCCGGGCGGCACGATCGCCCATTCGACCTGGGCCCGAGCCTGCGCCATGCCGACTGGACCGTGAACGAGATCATCGCGGCAGGGCTCCCCGTGAGCATGGCGCTCGGAGCGCTGGCGATGCTGTTTGCAGTCGCCATCGGACTCGGTGCGGGCATCGTGGCGGGCCTGCGGCCGGGTTCGCTCGGCGATGCGGTCGGCCAGGGCGTGAGCGTGATCGGGATCAGCCTGCCGGGCTTCGTGGTCGGCTCGGTGCTGTCGGCGGTCTTCTGCGCATGGTTGCAGTGGTTCCCGGTCGCCACCTGGGACGGCTGGCCCAGCGCGATCCTGCCGGCGCTGGCCCTGAGCCTTCCGTTCGCGGCAGCGATCGCACGGCTCGTCCGCTACGGCATGCTCGAGGAGATGCGCTCGGACCATGTGCGCACGGCCATGGCCAAGGGGCGCTCGCGCACGGGTGCTGCCGTGCACCACGCGATGAAGAACGCGTTGCTGCCTGTGCTCTCGTACCTCGGGCCCGCGACGGCGGCCGCGATGACCGGCTCGTTCGTCGTGGAGAAGGTCTTCGCCGTTCCGGGCATCGGCCGGCACTTCGTCGAGGGCGTGCTCGGCAAGGACGTGACCCTCGTGATGGGGATCGTGCTCTGCTACAGCTCGCTCCTGGTCGTGCTGAACCTGGCGGTTGACCTGCTCTACCGGGTCGTCGATCCTCGGATCGAGGCGGGCTGAGGTACAGTCCGTCACATGCGACCGATCGCTCTCGCCATGCTTGCGTTGGCTGCCTTGGCTGGCTGCACCACCTGGCAGGGTCCGACCGAGATCACCGTGCCTGCCGGCGAGTACGACCGGTCGGTGCAGACGGCCGTCGAGACGCTGAATCGGCTCGGCTACCGATGCACCGTGATCGATCGTGAGGCAGGCGTGGTGGACACCGATCCACTGCGAGCCGGTTCGTTGGTCGAGCCATGGCGCACGGACAACGCCAGCCTCTCCGATGCCGCCTCCAACACGGTGTCGCCTCGTCGTCGGCAGGTGCGGCTGAGCTGGACGCCCGTCGGTGCAGAGCAACCGTTGGCCGAACCAGCCACGCTCGGTGGGCCGGAGCTCCCCGGCTCAAAGGCCCCGTCGCCCTCGACCGACCTAGCCACCGCGACCCTGATCCTGCGTGCGATCGTGTCGCTGGAACAGCAATACACCCCGGGTGACCGGATCTCACCGTATTCCGCGAGCCTGTCGAGCGGCTTCACGGAGCCGCGTGCCGCAACCGATGGGCCCGCGGATCGTGGAACCTGGACCCCGGTAGGCCGGGATGAGGCCACCGAGCAACGGATTCTCGGGCTGATCGGACGCGCGCTCGAGCCGTCGGGCGATCCGGGTGACAAAAAACCCTGAGTTCGGTCACGGACCGCATTGACATCGCCGACTTGAGGGCGAGACTTCATCCATGCGCGCAGGAGGCTGCGCGCGCTGCCCGTTGCCCCCAAGCCCACGACCCACGATGCGCACCCCCTCCATCGCCGTCACCATCGCCCTCGGAGCCATCACGGCGGCCATGCTCGCCCCCGTCGTCGTGGGATTCCGCGGTGGCCAGACGCAGATCCCGACCACCAGTGCCGACTTCTACTTCAACGGCACTCAGCCGGATCCAACCGGAACGTCGATCGACCCGATCTACCCCTCGGTGAACTGCCAGTACTGCCACGCGGAGTACAACGCGGCCACGGCCCCCTTTGATTCGTGGATCGGCAGCATGATGGCGCAGGCCGCGCGCGACCCGATCTGGCAAGCGGCGGTCACGATCGCCAATCAGGATGCCGCCAATTCCGGCGAGTCATGCATCCGCTGCCACTCGCCGCAGTCGTTCCTGAGCGGGACGTCGGCCGGCGGGGAGATCGATGACCTGACTGCCGACGATCTCGACGGCATCAACTGCAACTTCTGCCACCGACTGGTCGACCCGCAGCTGTCGACGACCGATGATGCGCAGGGTTACCCGGGCAACGTCGACGAGACGCCCGACCCCGAGATCCTGGCCCAGCTCGTGGCCGCTGGCACGCACCCGATCGGCGCGGGAACCTCGAGCCAGTTCGTGGTCGCGCCGCAGGATGTGCGTCGAGGTCCATACGACGACGTGCCGCAGAACTTCCACGGCAACGTGGAGCTCGTCTACTCGCCGCTGCACACCAAGGGCGAGGCGTGCGCCAACTGCCACGACGTCAGCAACCCGATCGTGAACAAGCAGGGCAACGCTTACGTTCCCAACGCCGTCGGTGCTGCGCACCCGACCGGCAATCCGGCGGACATGTATCCCGAGCACCGCACCTACAGCGAGTGGAAGATGAGCCAGTTCGCGACGACGGGCGTGACCTTCGCCGACAATCGCTTCGGCGGCAATCACCCCACGGGCGTGATCAAGTCCTGCCAGGACTGCCACATGCCGCGCCAGGTCGGCGCCGGCTGCATCTTCTACGACCCGTCGTACGGCGGTACGCCCGAGCAGCAGCGCGATGACATTGGCCAGCACTCGTTCGCCGGCGCGAACTCGTGGGTCGTCCGCGCCGTGCGGGCCCAGCTCGGTGCCGAGGATGCCGACTTCTATGGACTCACGCAGGACCGCGTCGACAACGCGGTGGCGCGGAACGTGCAGATGCTTCGCGACGCGAGCGACATGACGCTCGCCCAGCAGGGAAGCCAGCTCAAGGTTCGCATCACGAACCAGTCGGGCCACAAGCTGCCCACTGGCGTGGGCAACGGCCGGCGCGCGTGGGTCAACGTCAGGTTCCTCGCCGCCGACGGATCGCTCGTCGCCGAGCGCGGTGCGTACGACCTGTCGACGGCCGCCTTCGACGGCAGCGACACCAAGGTCTACGAGAAGCGCTCGTCGATCGATGCTGCCATGTCTGCCCTTTCGGGACTGCCCGAAGGCGCCCCCTTCCACGGCGCGATCGCCAACCGCACGGACTTCGACAACCGCATCCCGCCGCGCGGCTTCACGAACGCCGGCTTCGCTTCGGTCCAGGCATCGCCGGTGGGCTACTCGTACGTCGACGGCCAGCACTGGGACGACACGCTCTACGCGATCCCTGCGGGCGCGACCAAGGCCGTGGTCACCTTCTATCACCAGACCACGACCAAGGAGTACGCGGAGTTCCTGCGCGACGCGAACGTCACCGACAACCGCGGCCAGGCGGCCTACAACCTTTGGGTCCAGTTCGGACGCAGCGCGCCCGTCGACATGGACAGCGCCATGATCGATCTCGCGCCGGCCAATCCTGCCGACCTTGATGGCAGTGGCCTCGTGGATGGTGCCGACCTCGGCATCCTGCTCGCCAACTGGGGCCAGTCGGGCCAAGGCGACATCGACGGCGACGGACTCGTGGGCGGTGCCGACCTCGGCATCCTGCTCGCCGCCTGGGGCACCTGATCCCCCGGAGACATCCTGGAACGCGAAGAACGCACCCCTTCGGGTGCGTTCTTCATTGAGGTGATCGGTCGCCTTGATTCAGCGCTTGGGCAAACGCTTCAGCAGATCGTCGACGGCGGCATCCAGCTGGGCATCGACGCCGGCGGCCTCGTCCTGCGGCATCTGCGGCACGACGAGATCGGGCATGGCGCCGTTGTTCTCCATGTCGGTGCCATCGAGCAGATACCAGCCGCGGAACGGCATGCGGCACGTGGTGCCGTCGAGCAGCGTGATGCCGCCGGTGGAGATGACGCCACCGTAGGTCTGCTGACCCACCAGCGTGCCGCGCTTGATCGCCTTGAAGGCGTGCGCGGTGATCTCGGCATTCGAGAAGCTCTTCTCGTTGCACAGCATGTTGGTCGGCAGGATGCACCGCTGGATGAAGAGGCGATCCTGCGGGTAGCCGGTGGTGACCTTGCCATCGCCACCGCGCGGGATCGTGTAGGCGTGGGTCGGCGTCGCGAGCGAGGCCATGAGCCGGTCCGCGGTCCATCCACCGCCGTTGTTGCGCACATCGACGATGAGCCCATCACGGCCGTAGCCGGCGGCGTAGAGCCCGCGCTCGAAGTCATCGAGCGAGGGCTGGTCCATGCCCTTGATGTGGATGTAGCCGATGCGACCACCCGATCGGTCATGCACGGCCTTTTCCATGCGGCGCCACTCGTTCTCGTACGACTGTGCAGACACGGACCCTGACATGGCCGGCACGATGAACGAGTCGAAGTTCACGGTGCGTCCATCGGTCAGCGTGCGCTCGACGGTGAGCGCGGCCTCGCGGCCGGCGAGGCCCGGCAGGTGGCTCTCGAGCGTGCGCGTCAGATCGACGGGCTCGAACTCGACGGCGGTGATGACGTCACCGGCCTGCAGCGGCACCTTGGCCTTGGCGGCTGGCATCTCGGGAAGCACCGACTTCACCACGAAGCCCTTCGCTCCGGGCTCGACGCGAAGGCCGAGGCGGCCCTGCGGCGGCGGCGACGAACCGGCGCGCTCGCGCGGCGATCGGATCCCCAGGTGGCTCGCGTTGAGTTCGCCGAGGAAGCGGTTCGCGACGTGATCGAACTCGGCGCTGGTGCGCGACTGGCAGGCGAGCGCGTGGTAGCGCTTGGTCAGCGCATCCCAGTCGAGGCCCTTCATCGTGGGGTGGTAGAACCCTTCGCCGATGGCGCGAGCAGCCTCGAGGAACTTCTGGCTGTTGAGCTCGCGACGGTCCACGCGGATGGTGCCATCGAGGTCGGTCGACTTGACCTCGCCGCCAGCGAGGCCGATCGTCGCGGCCTTGCCGGCCGAGACGGCCACGGCTGCATCGCCCGCGAAATTGAGCCCGAGCACCGTGCCGGAGCCCGTGAGCTTCTTCGTGTCCGTGCCGTCGAGCTTCATCGTCTGCAGGCCGTCGCCCGCTGAGACGAGGATGCGATCGCCTGCAGGCAGCACTTCGAGGTTGCCCTCGTTGCCGGGTGCGCTCGTGATGCGGCGCACGCGAAGGTACGCATCGTCGAGGTCCCACGCAGGCATGGTGGCCTTCTTGGCCTCGTCCTTCTTGGGCTCTGCATCGGCGGGCTTGGACGCGTCTGCAACGGCGGGCACAGCGGCCTCGGGCTTGGGCTCAGGCTTGGCGTCGGCCTTCGCTTCGACCGCGGGCTCCGGCTTTGCGTCGGCCTTCGGAGCATCGACCGGCTTGTCCTTCGCCTTGGCTGCAAGCGGCTTGCGCTTCTTGGCGGCTTCGCCGGCATCCTTGAAGTACTGCTCGAGCTCGTGCTTGGGCAAAGACTCGAGCGAGCGGTCAAGGAAGACGTACCAGGCGTCGAGTTCCTCGTTCGTGCGCTCGCTCAGGAACGCAAGCACCTTGCCGTCCGCAGAGAAGCGCGGGCGGCCATCGTTGTCGGGATGGCGCGTGATGTTGACGGCGGGCTTGGAGAGATCGCTGGGCACGATCCAGAGATCGCTGTTGAAGTCCATGTCC
Source organism: uncultured bacterium (assembly GCA_903927725.1). Taxonomy (GTDB): domain Bacteria; phylum Planctomycetota; class Phycisphaerae; order Phycisphaerales; family SM1A02; genus SYIB01. Next base: position 15,925 of record CAIYOC010000174.1, read on the forward strand.
GACTGCGCGAAGCAGATCGCGGTCGAATCCGGGCTCCATACGTACTCGAGGCCGGAATCCCACCCCGGCTGCACGACGGTGACGGCCTTCGTCGCCAGGTCAAGCATGCAGAGGTCGCCCTGGTTGCGACGGAAGAGCAATCGCGTGCCATCGGGGCTCGGCACGATCTGGCGATCCTGAGCAGCATCCTGCAGGAGCGCGGTGACCTCGAACGCCACGGCATCGGGCCAGCGATTCGGCTCGTCCTTCTTCTCCTCGGGCTTCTTCTCGTCCTTCTTGTCGGCGGGCTTGGCGTCTTCCTTGGGAGCATCGGCCTTCGCAGGCTCAGTGGCCTTGGAGGGTTCAGCAGGTGGTTCAGCAACCTTGGGCTCGGCGGCCTTCGGCTCGGCGGCAGGAGCAGGCTCGGCCAACTTCGGTTCAGCGGGCGCTGCAGCAGGATCCACGGGCTTTGCCGCATCAGCGGGCGGGGCCTCCGCCGGCTTGGGCTGCTCGATGGGCTTGGTCGCGACCTCGAAGCTCTTCTTCACGTCATCGCGCGTCTTGGTGACGGTCGCCTGCCAGAGATCCTCCGTGCCGGCGTGGTCGCTCGTGAAGTAGAGCGTCTGGCTGTCGGCGCTCCACGCGATGTCCTTCTCTCGGCTGGGCCAATCGGTCACGCGGCGCGCGGGGACCTTGCTGTCGGTGCCCTTCACCCAAACGTCGCCGAAGGCGATCACGGCCATCACCTTGCCGTCGGGGCTCAGCGCGGCCTCGCTCGCCAGCGATGCCACCGACTTCTGCTCGAAGAGATCGCCGGCATCCTCGGTCGCGGTCACCGACACGAGCCGCGGCTGGCCGCCGCCCGACAGGTCCAGCGCGTAGAGACGGTCCCAGACCGTGAAGGCCGCCTTCGAGCCATCCGCCGAGACGGCAAGATCCTTGATGTCCTCGCCCTTGAAGCTCGTCAGCTGCTCGAACGCACCCGTGGACGTGCGCCGGAAGAGATTGACCGTGTCGTCCTTGCGATCGGACAGGAAGACGACCGTCGCAGGTGCGGTCCAGAAGGCGTGGCCATCATTGCCTGCCCAATCGGTCAGGCGCGTGTACGCCTTCGACGGCTCGGCGGAACGATTGAAGGTCCAGACGTCGCGCGAGTCCGGGCCGCGGTAGTGCCGACGTGACCACTCGCTGCCACCACGCTCGAAGACGACGATTGAGCCATCGGCGTATGGACGCGCGTTGGCACCGAAGGCCTCGTGCACGCGTCGTGGTTCGCCGCCGGCCAGGGGCACCATGTACGAACGCGGACTTCGGTAGAGATCGCCTTCGAGGAACGCATCGAAGTAGGCCGCACGACCTGCGGGCGAGTCACCGATCCCCGTGAGGCGCATCGATGAGGCATCGAGCGTGGTGACCTGACGCAGGCCCGAGCCATCGGGCTGCATGAACCAGAGATTCGGCCCGCCATCGCGATCGCTCGTGAAGACGATGCCGGAACCGTCGGGAAGCCACGCGCTTTCGGCGTCGTCCGCAGGGTGGCTGGTCAGGCGCGTGGCAGCGCCGCCTTGAGCGGGCACCTTCCAGAGATCGCCGCGCCACGTGAACGTGATCTGCGAGCCGTCGGGGCTCAAGGCAGGCAGGCGAGGCAGGTCGACCGTGCCGGATGTCACGAAGGCAGCGAGGGCGCACGACGCAGGAAGGGCGATGAGCATCGGGGAAATGTAGCCACCCAAGCGCACAATGCCTGAACAGTACGGGCCTTGCGCGCGTAAGGACTGGCGTCGATGGTGGGACTGAACACCCGGATCGAGCCTGCTTGATCCGAGTCCGCCTCTTTCTCCGCCTCTTTCTCCTCCTGGATCGCGCCGTGATGTCTCCACACGGCGCACGCCCGCCGCAGCAGTCACCGAGCCCACCGCGCAGCGGCTCGCCTGGTGCGGCGGTGTCGTTTCCGGCATGAAGGACCGACCCCACTACGATGCTCGGCCCATGCGAAACGAGAGCCTTTCGTTCCTCACCCGACTGCTGGAGACCCCAACCCCCAGCGGCTTCGAGGCACCCGGCCAGCGGCTTTGGATGGAGTACGTGAAGCCCTTCGCGGACCGCGTGTGGAGCGATGCTCACGGCAACTGCTTCGCCGCGATCGAGCCCTCCGGTGCCGCGCGCACGCTGGCCATCTGCGGCCACTGCGACGAGATCGGTCTCATGGTCAACCACGTCGATGCGCAGGGATTCGTGTACTGCCGGGCGATCGGCGGGATCGATGCCGGGAGCATCGTGGGCAAGCGCATCCGCTTCCAGAGCAGCGTGCCCGGCGTGACCGAGCCGGTGACCGGCCTCATCGGGGCGACCGCCATCCACCTGCAGGACAAGTCGGCCGAGGGCAAGGTGCGCAAGTTGCACGAACTGTTCATCGACATCGGCGCCAAGGACCAGGCTTCGGCGCTTGCGCGCCTGAACATCGGCGATCCGGGCGTGTTCGCCGACGGGCCGATGGCCATGGGCGATGGCCTGCTGGTGGCCCGGGCACTCGACAATCGCATCGGCATCTTCGCAGCTGCCGAAGCACTCCGGCTCGTGCACGCCGAGCGCAGCCGGCTCAAGGTCCGCGTGGTCGCGGTGAGCACCGTGCAGGAGGAAGTCGGCCTGCACGGCGCGGCGATGATCGCGCAGAGCCTGGCCCCTGACCTGGCCTTCGTGACCGATGTCGGCCACGCGACCGACAGTCCCGGCATCAGCCACGCGCAGCATGGGCAGTTCAAGCTCGGCGGCGGTCCGAAGCTTGCCGTGGGCCTTCCGGTGCACGCCGCCTGCACGCGCATGCTTGCCGAATCGGCGGTCGCCCAGGGGATCACCGTGCAGCGCTCGGCCACGGCTGGCCGCAGCGGCACCGACACCGACGCAATCTTCCTGCGAAACGGCGGGATTCCCTGCGGGCTCGTGAGCCTGCCGATCCGCTACATGCACACCACCGTCGAACTCTGTGCGCTCAAGGATCTCGAGCAGATCGGCCAGGTGTTCGCGGGCGCGGCGCTCGCCATGACTGGGCATGAGTCCCTGCAGGCGATCGGCACTGCCTGATCGCGCGGCTCGATAGCATCGCACGCCCCATGCTCACCTTCCTGCGCCAGTTCTTCCGGGACGCCAGGAACACCGGCTCGATCATGCCGTCCTCGCCGGCGCTCGCCCGGACGATGGTGGCGGGACTGGGTTCGGGTGCGCCCCAACGATGGCTCGAGGTCGGCCCTGGCACGGGCCCGTTCACGCGCGCGCTGCTCGCCACCAAGCGACCCGGCGACCGACTGGTGATCGTCGAGCTGTCGAAGGATTTCTGCGTGCAGCTCGACAAGGACATCCTGGCGCCGTGGAAGGCCGCGAACGCTTCGCACGCTGCTGAAGTCTCGCTCGTGAACGCGCCGATCGAGGAGGCGAAGCTCGAGCCGGGATTCGACCACGTGGTCTGCGGCCTGCCGTTCAACAACTTCCCGCCGGAACTCGTCGAGCGAATCATGGTGCAGCTGCGGGAGCTGATCAGGCCGGGCGGTTCGCTGCGGTACTTCGCGTATGTCGGTGCGCGCACACTGCGTGATGGCCGCGGTGCGCTTCGTGGCGCCGCTCCGCTGGCGGCCATCGAAGACCGCGTGCTGGCCGGCTGCGCCAGGTCGAGCGACGTCGTCATGGCCAACATTCCGCCCGCGAAGGCCACGACCGTCATCCTGCCCTCCTGAACCCAACGCACCATGGCACGCATCAACGAGCATTTCCTCAAGCTGTCAGCCGGCTACCTGTTTCCCGAGATCGCGCGGCGCGTGCAGGGCTTTGCCGCTGCGCACCCGGCGCTTGCCCCGCGCATCATCCGCTGCGGCATCGGCGACGTGACCGAACCCCTGCCCCATGCCACGATCAAGGCGCTGCATGCAGCGGTCGATGACCTGGCGACGCACGAGCGCTTCAAGGGCTACGGGCCGGCGACCGGTCATGAGTTCGTGCGCGCGGCCATCGCGAACGGGGACTTCCGCTCGCGCGGCATGGACATCGCCGACGACGAGATCTTCCTGAGCGATGGCTCCAAGCCCGATGCCAGCGCCGCGCTCGAGATCCTCGGCAGCGGCAACCGCATCGCCGTGCCCGATCCGGTCTATCCGGTCTACGTCGACACCAACGTCATGGCCGGCAACACCGGTCCGGCGCTCGAGGGCGGTCGCTACCAGGGACTGGCCTACCTGCCCGGCACGCCAGGCAACGGTTTCGTCGCCGATCCGCCCACCGAGGCGGTCGACGTGGCGTACCTGTGCTTCCCCAACAACCCGACAGGTGCGGTCGCGACCCGCGCGCAGCTCGAGGCCTGGGTCGCGTATGCGCACCGCCATGGCACGATCCTGCTCTTCGATGCCGCGTACGAGGCCTACGTCCGAGATCCGGCCGTGCCGCGCTCGATCTACGAGATCCCCGGCGCGCGCGAGGTCGCGATGGAGTTCCGAAGCTTCTCGAAGAACGGCGGCTTCACGGGATTGCGCTGCGGCTACACCGTCTGCCCGAAGTCGCTGATTGGAACGACCTCCACCGGCGAGCGCGTGCCCCTGCATCGGCTCTGGTCGCGCCGATGGGCCACCTGCAGCAACGGCGTGTCCTGGCCGGTGCAGTGTGCCGCGGCCTCGCTGTACACCGACGAGGGCCAGCGCGAGGTGAAGGCGCTGACCGACTTCTACCTGGCCAACGCCGCGCTCCTGCGCAGCGCCGTGCAGGGGCTCGGCCTGCGATGCTGGGGCGGCACGAACGCTCCGTACGTCTGGGTCGAGTGCCCCGAAGGGCTGCTCTCGTGGCAGGCGTTCGATCTCTTGCTCGAGAAGGCACAGGTCGTCATCACGCCGGGCGCGGGCTTCGGATCATGTGGCGAGGGCTTCTTCCGGATCAGCGCGTTCAACAGCCGCGCGAACATTCACGAGACCTGCGAGCGGCTCGCGGTCCTTGCAGGCTGACGCAGGGCCCGTACGGGCGACCGATCACGGATCGATGATGTACGGACCGACCTCGTAGGGGTGGTCATCCACGCTGATGCGGATGTTGCCTTCGACGGTGCGAAGGAGCACGCGGTTGCGGCCGCCGTTGAGCATCGAGACGACCGAGTCGTGGTCGCTGAACTGCCCGGGCAGGTCCTTCCATTCGCCCTTGGCGATGCTCGTCTTCACCGTACCACGCACCGTCGCAAGGTCGAACGTGCCCGCGGAGCGCTCCGGCAGGCGCAGGTCGATGTCGCCATCCTCGTTGATCACCCGGCAGTCGGTCGAGAACGGGAAATCGGTGAGGATTCGCACGTCGCCGCCGCTGCCGTCGATCTCGATGCGGTCGCGGCTTCCATAGACCCACACGTGCCCACGCGTGGTCTTGATGCGCACCGCACCCAGGCGCGGCACCTTGAGGTCGACATCGACGCGCTGGTACCAGGGCTCGGCATGGCCGGTGATCCCCGTGATGCGCATGAGCGTGCGCTCGGCCGAGGGCTGCGTGACCGAGAGGTCCTGCCGGATCTGCCCGATCGAGGCCTCGGCCTCGTCGTTGCGGCCGATCCCGTGCACCGCCTTGCGGGTCACGGTGAGTTCGGCGTACTCGGCATCATTCTCGGCCGCCTCGATGGTGACATCGCCGGCGAAGAGATCGATCTCGACGTCCACGACCGGGCCGACCTTGACCTCGGTGGTCTCGCGCGCCGAGGCGCCACCGGCGAAACCAGCACGCCAGACATCGACCACGTCACGCTGGATGCCCGGTGGCGGATGCGCTGTTTCGCATGCTGCGAGCAAGGCCACGGCGAGCGAGAGGAAAGCGAGCGATCGCATGGCAGCGAGTGTATCGGTGCTCCCAACACGCGCGCGTAGGATGGCCGCATGCTCCACATGGTCCTGGCCAGCGCGTGCATGATGCAGGTCCCTCCGCGCCGCGTCGATCCGCCGTTGCCGCAACCGGCACCGAGCGACGTGCCGATGGGATTGCCCGATCCGGCCTCCGCACCATCGAAGCCCGCAACGGCACCGGCCTCGACCGACTCGACGGCCGAGGCCACACCCGCAGCTGCACCCGCGCGCGACTACGCGATCGATGGCGCCAAGCCGATCCTGCGGGCTCGGCCGGTCGCGCCAGCTGAGCCACCGGCCAAGCCCGATCGGCTGCGCGTGCGCATCCCGGGCGACCACGTCGACCTGCTCGCGGCAGGCGCCTCCAGCGGACGAATCCTGGTCTTCTTCGTGGCCGAAGGTTCGCGCATCGATGGCGACCCGGCCGAGGCCCCCTTCTTCGAGGACCCGCAACCGATGGCCGGGATCGATGTGAAGGATCTCGTCGCGGGCGTCCCGGTCGAGATCGGCGAAGGCGCGGCCTGGTACCCGTATTCGATGAGTGACTTCGATGGCACGTTCCGCGTGCAGGCCGTGCTCGATCGCGACACGACGGTGCGCGGGCATATGGGCCCCGGCAACCTGATGGGGCAGCCGACCACGATCACGCTGTCGCGCACGACCGAAGATGACATCACGCTCGATCTCAATGCGCTCGTCCCGCAGCAAGCGATGCCCGAGGGCCAGGTGGGAGAGGATCCCGATCGGCCGCAGCTGGTCTGGGTCAATCTCCCCAGCACGCTGGTCGCCTCGCGCGGCATGCCGGCCGTGCACCGCGCGGGCGTCATCCTGCCGCCGGGCTATCACGACACCACGCATCCACGGCGCGTCTGGCCGACGATCTACGTCATCCCGGGCTTCGGCGGACGGCACCTGGGCGCCGCCTCGCTCATGAAGGTGGTGCACAGCGAGATCGGCGAAGCGGCACTGCCTCCGGCAGTCTGGGTCGTGCTCGACCCGGATGGCCCGCTCGGCCATCACGGCTTCGTGGATTCGATCGCCAACGGCCCCCGCGGTACGGCGCTCGCCACCGAACTCGTGCCGTGGCTGGAAGAGCGCTTCCGGCTCGACGCGCGCCCGCAGGGCAGGCTCGTGACCGGCCACTCGAGCGGTGGCTGGAGCAGCCTTTGGCTGGCGCTGACGTACCCAGAGACCTTCGGTGCATGCTTCTCGAGCGCACCCGATCCCATTGATTTCGCGGCGTTCCAGACGGTGGACCTGTACGCCGACCCGAATGCGTACGTCGATGCCGCTGGTGCGGAGTTCCCGAGCTTCCGCGAGCCCATGCGTGATGCATTCGACCGCGTGTGCATGAACAACCGCGACGAGATCATGATGGAGTGGGTGCTCTCGCCCGCAGGACTGAGCGGCGAGCAGTGGGATGCATGGTGCGCGATGTGGAGCCCTGTGGATTCGATCACTGGGCATCCGCGACGCCTCGTCGATGCCACGACCGGAGCGATCGATCCGGTGGTCGTCGAAGCATGGTCGACGTACGACCTCGCCCGACGCTTGCGCCGGGATCCGCAGTCCATGCTGCCCTTGTGGCGCGAGCGCGTGCACCTGGTCTGCGGCGACCGAGACAACTTCTATCTTGAGCGCGCGGTCGATCGCGTGCGCGTGACGCTGGCCGAGCTCCCCGGCGCCGACGCTCCCCCCGATCCCGCCTTGGTACCCGGCTACGTCGAACTGCTGCAGCGTGCCGACCACGGCACCGCGAGCGCTCTCTCGAGCCTGCGCTTCTATCCCGAGATGCGGCGCTGGATCGATTCGCATGGAGCACCGGAGAAGCCATGAAGGAAGTCCAGGACCACTTCTTCCGTCTGGCCAAGGAGCACGGCTACCGTGCGCGCAGCGCCTTCAAGCTCATCGAGATCGACGACCGCAAGAAGCTCATCCGCAAGGGCGATCGCGTGCTCGACATGGGTGCAGCCCCGGGCTCGTGGACGCAGGTTGCGGCCGAGCGCGTGGGCCCCAAGGGCGCAGTGGTCGCCGTTGACCTGAAGGCGATCGATCCGCGCGGCTTGCCGCAGCACGTGACGCTGCTGCAGGCCGACCTCATGGACCTGGCGCCCGAGCACTTCGGGGGCGTTCCCTTCGACGTGGTGATCAGCGACATGGGTCCCGACACGAGCGGCGACCCGTTCGGCGACTCGATCCGCAGCGTGAACCTGTGCAATGCGCTGCTGGACCGCTTCCCCCGCTGGCTGCGCAAGGGCGGCCATGCGACCATGAAGGTCTACGAAGGCAGCGAGTACCCCGCGCTGCTCAAGCGCTGCGCAACGCTCTTCGCCGAGAGCAAGGGCTTCAAGCCCAAGTCGAGCCGCGCCGAGAGCGTGGAGATGTTCGTGACCTGCAAGGGCTACAAGGGCCCGGCAGCCGACGACGATTCACGCGCACCCAAGGCCAAGCCCCGCGGCTGGGGCGATGCTCCCGTCACGGGACCGTGATCTGCACGCCCTCGAGGCCCGGGATCGAAAGCCCGCGCCCCTTGCGCTGCGTGGGCAGATCACCGATCGCCTTGGCGCGCTCCTCGCCGAGCGCCGCCTGGAGCTGACGCATCGTGCGGCGATTGAGTTCATCACGATCGGTCTTGAGCTGCCTGAGCTGGCGCTGCGCCGCCTGTGATGCATTCATGCGGGCCTGGAAGTCCTCCATGCCGCCTTCGTCGGCACCACTGAAGTCGGGCATGGCGGTCTTGGGGCGAACCTCGGCGAGCTGATCGCGCAGCTTGGCATACGCCGCGCGGTACTCGGAACGCTGCGCCGTGATGGCGCCGGTAGCAGCCGTGTCGAGTCCGTCGAGCGCCAAGGCCTTGGAGAACATGGGCTCCATGTCCGTGGGATCCTTGAAGGTCTCGGGGTAACGCACCACATCCGCCGCACGCAGGAAGCCCGGGCGCTGCGGCTCCTTGAGGAGCGCAGGCAGCGCATCGAGCACCTGGCGCGCGCGGGCGGCGGCTTCGCTGCGCGCGTTGCCCATGGCCTCTCCCGCCTCCTGCATGCGCTGGCTGGCCGACTCATCGATGGCCATGGCCACCCCCGCGTCGCCATTGGCTGCGGGCTTGAACAGATCAGCCTCGAGCAGCGCCAGCTCACGGCCCTTGGACATCGTGACCTCGAACTGGTTCTTGAGCGCGGCAAGGATCGGCTCATGGCCTTGTGAGGCGACGTGGTCACGCAGCGCGGTGGCGGCTGCGGCATCGATGGCGCCATCGGTGACCGCTGCACGGATGACCGACTCGGGATCGACGAACGGCCCGGATCGGTTGCCGCTCATCATGCCGAACGCCATGCTGCTGCCGGCTCCGCCGCAGCCGGCGCGAGCGAGGCTGCGCGCACGGAACTGTGCCTGTTGACGGACACATGCCTCGTCCACCACGGCTGCGAGATCGGCAAAGAAGTCGGCATCAGCACGCTCCATCGCGCCAAGCCCCGTACGAAGCGCTTCGTACTTGGCAGCGATGTCCTCCTTGGAGGGCGGCGTGGCACCGTTGGGACCGAACGACATCTGCGCGCTCGGCGCTGCATCGAGCTGTTCCTTCACGGACGACGCCACCTCGAGGTAATCCGCGTGCAACTGCGTGACGACCGGCTTGACGGACTCCGCCGAACCGCACAGGTCCAGCAGTTCCTGGAGCTCCTGCTTCGTGATGGGCTGGATCGTGGGGCGACCGGCCCCCTGCCAGAGCATGGGCCCGCCATCCTCGCCCGCGACCAGGCCCTCGAGGCCATCGCCTGACATGTCAAGCACGACCGCATCGCCACCGACCGCGACCGCGCCGTCAGTTGCGTCGCCGCCTGCAATCGCCACGCCAACCCTAACCGTGACACCGACGGGTTCGCCGCCATCGCCCGCGGCGGCTCCCCCATCGGGGGCATCCTGCACGATCTGCACCGGCTCTGGCTCAAGTGACAGGCCAAAGGCAGCGCGCACCGCGGTCTTCAACGCAGTGGTACGGGCTTTCGATTCCTCGGCGCGCTTGCGGAAGACCTCTTGGATGTTCTCGGAGTCATCGCCGAGGAACGCCATCGGGCCCTGCTCATTGAGTGCGCCGAGCACCGACGCCTGCCAGGTGGCGAAGGCCGCAGCAACGGCCTGGTCCTGCTCGGGAGTGAGCGGGGCCTTGGCTGCCATGGACTCGACCAACCGGATCGCCCCACCATCGTCGATGCCGAAGGCGCCCGTGCCGCTGGCGCGGATGAACGTGAGCCACGCCGAAGCGCCCCGGGGCTGCGGAATCCCTTGGAAGGCATCGCTCAGGATCGTGGCACCCAGCCGCGTGGCGCGTGTGCGCGCGGCCTGCACCGGCTCACGGGACTGCTGGAACGCGCCGGCCATCGCACGGAAGTGGGCTTCGAAACCCTTGGAAAACTCGTTCGGATCGATCTCCGCGCCCTGCTCCTGCGCCTGCTCCATCTGTTGCTGCATGGCTTCGGCCGATGGACGTGGGTGATCCGTCATGGCCTTGGCGCGGAGCTCAATCAGGCGCTCGGGTTGTTCGAGAGCGGCTGTGCGGATGGCGCGAACGGCATCGACGTACTGGGCCTCGCGAGCGCCGATGCGCTCCTCGATCTGCATGAGCTGCGATGGGTCAAGGTCCTTGGTGGATCGCTCAGTGATCGCCCACAGATCGGCCTGGCTGCCGGCCCGCATCATGAACGCATCAGAGGTGGACTGTTCGATGCGGCGCAATTCCAGCGCACGGCGCACGCGATCGAGCTTGGTGCCATCGGTACCGAGCGCCCCGAGCGAATCGAGGAGCGCGTTCTCGAGCGTGTCCCACTGCGCAAGCAGGCTTCGATAGGTCCGCACCTGGTTGCGCACCTCGTCGGCCGGACGTTCATCGTTGCCCATGCCGAAGGCCATGCCGCCCTCGGGCTGGTCCTTGAGGTAGCGCTCGATGGAGCCCGAGCGCAGCTCGCTGGTCGCACGCTGGTAGCGGTCATACTCGGCCATCGCGGCTGCACGCTGGGCATCGGGAAGGCCGACGCGCGGCAGGAGCGCCTCGAACTCAGTCGAGGTGAGCGCCGTGGGAAACTGGGACTGCGCGGACACCGGCGCCACCGCCGGCACAAGAAGCAGCGCAAGCACAACGGCCCACGCCATGCGGGACAGGTTCTGGATCATGATGGTCTCCTGGATCGGCTGACCCACGCAGGCTACGGCATCAAGGTTCGGCTGACCTCCACAGCCGACTCAATTCGGTTCAGGTTCCGACCAACGCGGGATCCTGCAGTGTGGACCCCGGAAGTGACGTCGGAGTGATGTGAACGAGGAGTTTTTTTGCGCGGCGGGGTTCG
>CAIYOC010000175.1 GCA_903927725.1 uncultured bacterium
CCCCGGCTACGCGCGCAACTACCTCCTGCCCATGCTGCTGGCCGAGCACCCCACGCAGGAGAAGATCGAATCGCTGAAGGAAGCCCGCGCGCGCGCCGAGGCCGAAGTGGCCAAGCAGCGCGCCGAGCGCGCCGCACTCATCGAGCGCCTTGCCGGCGTCACGGTCACGCTCATCCGCTCGACCAACGACCAGGGCCTGCTCTACGGCGCCGTCACGCAGCGTGACATCAGCGATGAACTCATCAAGATGGGCTTCGGCGTCGATACCCGCGCCGTGCGCCTCAGCCAGCCGTTCCGCCGTGTCGGTGCTGGCGCGGTGACCGTCCAGTTCGACCGCGATCTCAAGGTTGACATCGATGTCATGGTCAAGAGCGATCGCGTCCTCGAGATCGACCGCAAGCCCGAGACCACCGAGGAAGCCCCGGCGCCCGCCGCCGAGGAAGCCGCTGCCGAAGGCGACGCCCCCAAGGCCAAGGGCAAGAAGGGCAAGAAGGCCGACGCCGAGTGAGTGCATGTGCCGGCCCACGGGGCCGGCTATGCGTTCATGCTTCGCTCGCCGGGCGCCAACGCACCAGCGGCCTGAGCATCAGCAGGATGATCACGGAGGCGCACGAGGCCCACGCGGCACGTGCGCCTCCTGTCATGATGCTGGACACCACCGTCCATCCAGCCAGCACCAGGTAGATGGCCGGGACCCACGGGTAGAGCGGGACCCGGAACGGCCGTGGCGCATCCGGCATGGTGCGACGCAGCACGAACAGAGCCGCCACGGTCAGCGCGCTGAAGACGTTCACGAGCACCGTGAGCAGGTCGAGGAGTTCACCCAGGGATCCGATCGCCAAAGCGGCGATCGACAGGCCCGACACCAGGAGCAGGGCCCGTTGCGGCACGCCATCGGTGCGTCGCACGCCCAGCCACGCCGGGATCTCCCCCGACCGCGCCATGGACTCGAGGATCCGCGCACCCGTGATCACGCCCGAGACGACCGTCGAGAGCAGCAGGAGCGCGATCGCGCCAGTCATCACGTTTCCGACGGCCGGCCCGAAGAGAAGCCCCGCCGCCACCGAGCCGATCGCCCGCATGCCCGACCCATCGGCCTCGACCATCGCGCCGGGGTCGATCACCCGCAGGTAGGCCACATTCACGCCCAGGTAGAGCGCCGCGACCACGACGATCGATGCCACCATGGCCCGCGGGAGCGTGCGCCCCGGATCGCGCAGGTCCCCCGCGATGTCGGCACCGGTCGACCAGCCCAGATACGCGAAGCTCACTAGGAGGACCGCTGTCGCCACCTGAGGCGACACCAACGATGGCGCTGCGCCCGATGGCGCCGCGACCAGGCGGTCGGTCACCTCCACCGACAGCCCGCCGATCACGAACGCCGCGATCACGCCGACCTTGACCACCGCCAGCACGGTGTTGGCGGTGAAGCCCATGCGGAGCCCGGGGAGCTGGGACACCAGCGCCAGCAGGATCGCTCCGGCAGCCAGCAGCACGTCAGGCGCGTCGGCGGGCACCAAGCGGTCGATGTACTCCGCGAGGAAGAGCGCGATCACCGCGTTGGAGAGCAGGTAACCCGCCAGGATCGTGACCGTGGCGACGAGGTAGCCCACGGTCGGACCGTAAGCACGACGGGCCCCTTCGATGCTGCCACCCGAGCACGGCAGCATGGACGCGAGCTCAGCAAGCGAGAGTCCGCCGCACAGGGCCAGGACCCCGCCGATCACCCAGGGCAGCAGGACGCCCGCCGGCGAACCGACGGTCGCACCGAACTGGCCCGTGAGCGCAAAGATCCCACTGCCGACCATGGCCGCCACGATCATGCCCGTGGCGCCGATGGCGCCCAGAACGCGGTGCTCGCCCGTTGCCTGCGCCGGAGCCACCGTCGTCCATGGAGCATCGCTCATCGCCGAACGCTAACAGACGCTCGGGACCGATTTGTGCAGACCGCCACCCTTCGAGGTCGATGACCGCGATGCGCAGCGTGGTGCCCCGGCAGGACGCCGGCTCACCCCTGCGACCGGCGCCTCTGGCGTCCGGCCGGAGACTCTGGGAGCACTGCCATGACGGCCACCATCAATCGTCGCGAAAGCCTTCCGTCGACCCGCAAGTCGATCACCCACAAGTTCTCGATCAACCACTTCGAGGGCTACCTCACCGTCGGCCTCTTCGAGGACGGCCGCCCGGGCGAGGTCTTCATCAAGATGAGCAAGGAAGGCTCGACGCTCTCCGGACTCGTGCAGGGCTTCTGCCGCGCCTTCAGCCTGGCACTGCAGCACGGCCTCACGGTGCGCGATGCATGCGACCGCTTCCGAGGCATGCACTTCGAACCCAGCGGTCCCACGAACAACCCCGAGATTCCAGAGGCCAGCAGCATCCTCGACTACGTGGCGCGCTACCTCGACGTGAACTACTGCGGCACCCGCGCCGCGGGCTGAACCGCCCACGACATCCCGATCACGGCTGAATGCAGCCTGCCGTCCGGCCCGGGTCAAGCAGGCCGTTGACCCGCAACCACGCCCGTTGCGGCGTGCTGTGGAGCAAGTCGGCGAATCAGCACCGTCGCCAACGAACCCGGCTCTAGGAAGGGCTTCGGTGGGCGCCAGTACACATCCTGCACGCCGCCGGCATCCGGCGTGCCGATGGCCTTCACGCTGCCCTGCACCCCGTGCAGGGCGACCATCAACTCACGCGGCCGGGCCGTGCGGAAGACCACGTCCGGTTCGCGCACGACCACACTGCGAATCCCCTGCAGCGCTGCAGCCAGCCGGACCTGCGCGAACCGCAGGCATGTCGCTGCGACCGGCGGCGCCTCGCCGTAGGCACCCGCCAGATCCTGGCCGACGGCCTCGAGCTCGGCCATCGTCCGCGCGCCGCTGATGCGGCGGTACGCCTCCATCCGACGGCGATCGCTGGGGATCCACGCCTTCGGCAGGTGTCCATGCAGCCCGATCTCGACGATCGTGTCGAGCGTCTCCACGCGCGGGGCGTGCTTGAGGTCACCCACCGTGCGCTCGAGCATGTCGCAGTACATCTCGTAGCCCACAGCCGTGATGTGACCTGACTGCTCGGCGCCGAGCAGGTTGCCCGCGCCGCGCATCTCAAGATCACGCACGGCGATCCTGAAGCCCGCACCGAGCATGCTGTGCTCCTCGAGCGCGTTGAGCCGCTTCATCGCCTCGGGCGTGGGAGGCCGGTCCTTGGGCAGGAGGAGGTAGCAGTAGGCGCGGTGCCGCGAGCGGCCGACGCGCCCGCGCAGCTGGTGCAGCTCGGACAGCCCGAAGTTCCCGGCATCATCGATGATCATCGTGTTGTCGGTCGGGATGTCGATGCCGCTCTCAATGATCGTGGTCGACAGCAGGATGTCGGCCTGACGGCGCATGAAGGTCACCATCACCTCCTCAAGATCGTGAGGGGCCATCTGCCCGTGGCCGACGACGATGCGGGCCTGCGGTGCGATGCGCCGGACCTGCTCGAGCGCATCCGCCATGTCGTGAATGCGGTTGTGGACCCAGAAGACCTGGCCGCCGCGCGCGAGCTCACGGGTGATCGCCAGGCCGAGGCGCTTCTCGCTGAAGGGCATCACCTCGGTCACGATCGCCCGACGGTCCGGCGGCGGCGTGGTCAGGCTGCTGATGTCGCGCAGCCCGAGCATGGCCATGTGCAGCGTGCGCGGGATCGGCGTGGCGCTGAGCGTGAGGACGTCGGCGGTCAGCCGGAACTCGAGCAGCCGCTGCTTGTGTTCCACGCCGAAGCGTTGCTCCTCGTCGACGACGACCAGGCCGAGGTCGCGGAACGCCACGTCCTTCGACAGCAACCGATGCGTGCCGATGACGATGTCGACCTCGCCGGTCGCGACGGCGGCGAGGATCGCGCGGGCCTCGGCATCGCTCTTGAAACGGCTGAGGCTCTCGATGCGGAACGGGTACGCACGGAAGCGATCGCGGAAGGTCCGCTCATGCTGCTCGCTGAGCACCGTCGTGGGCACGAGCACCGCCACCTGCCGGCCCGCGTCGACCGCCTTGAAGGCAGCGCGGATCGCCACTTCTGTCTTGCCGAAGCCCACGTCGCCGCAGACCAGGCGATCCATCGGACGTGCACGCTGCATGTCGCGCTTGGTGGCCTCGATCGCGCTGAGCTGGTCTTCGGTCTCTTCCCACGGGAACTCCGCCTCGAACTCCCGCTGCCAGTCGCTGTCAGCGGGGAACGCGATCCCGGGCGTGGCATCGCGCACGGCCTGCACGCGCAGCATCTCGGCAGCGAGATCCCGGACCGAGTCCTGCGCATCGGCGACCTGGCTCTTCCAACGCTTGCCGCCGATCGCAGAGAGCGGTGGCTTGCGCGCGCCGGCGCCCACGTACTTCTGCACCAGCGCGACCTTGCTGATGGGCACGTGCAGCACCGAGCCACCGTCGAACTGCAGCGTCAGGAACTCCACGTCGCCGCCATCTCGGCGGCCGTCCTTGATCGGCGACAGGCCGTCGTACCGTGCGATCCCGTGATCACGATGCACGACGTAGTCGCCGGGATCGAGGTGCAGGAACGCGTCGCGCGTGCGCGATGGCATGGCGGGCCGCGATCCGCGACGCCGCGCACCGAAGCGGTGCATCAATTCCGATTGGGGGACCAGCACCAACCGCCCCGGGCCGTCGCCGAACGCGAAACCGCGATGCAGGTGGCCGATCGCCAGATGCACGCGATCGCCGCCCTCGGTCGTGGCCAGGAGTTCGCGGGCTCGCTGCTGCTCGCCTTCGCTGTCGGACACGAGCCACGCCTCGGCGTGACGGGCCTCGTCGGCAAGCATCGCGAACGCGGCGCCTGCCTCGTCGGGAAAGACGCCAAGCGCCCCGACGGGCGACTCGATCGACTGCTCCGCGCGCGCGCTCGTGCTGAAGGCCCCGAGCGAGATCGTGGCCGTGGCCTTGGCAGCGACCTCACGAAGGAGCTCGTTCAAGGGTACGAGCCCGCGACCGTCGGCCATCCGATCCGCGAAGGCGCGCCCCTGCTCGGCGAGTTCACCGAGCTCGACGAGGATCGCGCCCCATCCCGCCGGCATGATCGACGCGATGGTCACGCCCGCAGCGAGCGACGACGCCGCGAGTTCGGCAGCAAGGAACGATGCCGAGGGCACCGATCGATCGGTGGCCTGCGTGGCCACGTCGACCTCGTGCAGCCGTTCGAGGTCGTCACCGAAGAAGTCGAGGCGCACCGGCACCGTGCACCCGAAGCCGAAGACATCGAGCAGGCCGCCGCGCACCGCGAATTCGCCAGGCTGCTCGGCCACGGCCACGCGCGCGTACCCGGCCTGACCGAGCCACGCCAGGAGCGATGCCTGCCCAACGCGCTCACCCGCGCGCACGGTCCGCAGCACGCCATCCAACGCCTCGGGTGCGGTCAACGCCTGCATCGCTGCGGCGATCGAGGCAACGACCACGATCGGATCGCTGCCCGCCGTGCGCACCGACTGCGCCAGATGCAAACGGGCAAGCATCGATTCGGCGAGCGCCGCAGCATCGCGCGCCCCGAGTTCGAGGGGTGACAGCACGTGCACGCGTGAACCGAGCGACTCCCACTCGGCAGCGACTTCGTCGGCCTCATCGACGTGCGCGACCAGCACGAGCATGGACCGGCCGCTGCGCTGATGGGTTGCCCACGCGAGCACCGAGGGGCTCGAGCCCTGCATGCCCGCCACGTGAAGCGATCCGCCCCGCCCCATCGTGGCAGCCATGGACTCGACCACGGGCGACGCAAGGATCGATGCCGACCACGCCGGCATCATGGTGCACCCTCGAGCCGAAGCCATGGGCGCAGGGCCGCCAGTCGCGCGGGACCGATGCCCTTGACACGCGTGAGGTCATCGATCGAGCGGAACGGACCGCCAGCCGTGCGTTCGAGGATGATCGCGCGCGCCAGCGACGGCCCCACGCCCGGCAACATCGCGAGTTCCGCCCGCGACGCGGTGGATGGATCGATACGACATCCGGCGGGCATCGATGCCCCCTGCTGGACGCCCAGCCGAAGCATGACGATGCACGCCAACGACGCGAGCAGCAGCGCAACCGTGCGCCCCGGGCGGCGATCGACGCTTGCTTGGATCATGCCGGCGCGGCGGAGCCGGTGCCCAGTGGCTCCTTGAGTCGCTTGCGGATCGAGCAGAACTGCTCCCACGAGGGCTTGGCCTTGCCCGCCGCCGTGAGCATGCCCATGGCGGGCTGTGACGGATCACCGTCGACGAGCTGGCCCCAGCACACCGTTTCGATGAAGCGCTTGCTCAGGCCCATGGTGATGATGGCCGTGAGCCAGCGTGCCTGCAGCTCGGGACTGGGTGCGCCGCGCCACGAGCCGGCCAGCCCCGCCTTGCCTGAACTCGGCAAGCCGACAGCCGTGAGCATGATGGGCACCTTGAGGTGCATGAATCGCTCGAGCATGGCGCTGATCTGCAAGAGATCCCGCACCATGCCGCCGCGGTCCTCGACGCCCTGGATCAGTCGCACGCCCACCGCGTCGAAGCGCACGCCCTCGTCGATGAGCATCTGCACCCAGCGCAGCGGTGGCACGGCGCCCTTGCTCGCCGCAACGTCCTCACCCCACGGGTGCGAGAGCTCGACCATCAGCCTGGCCTTCGGGAGGGGTTGACGAATGGCGACTGCCACCCGTCGGGTCAGGTCGACCATGCTTTCAGGCCGCAGCTGAACGAAGCGGCACTCGTTGAGACCCACTGCCGTGATCCACATGCCGACCGCTGCACCGTAGCGACGGATGATGGCGGTGCAGAACTGCGCGTGACGATCCCGCAGTGCAGCCTCGTCGTTTCGCTTGGGAATCATCCAGATCGGGAGCGCATCTTCCGAGAGGTCGAGCAACGGCCCGAGCACGATGCGCTTGCCCGCCTTGGCGGCGTACTGGATCCATCGGTCCAGGTTGGCCAGCTCGAAGGAACCAGGCTGCGGCTCGAGGGCACGCCACGGCGTGGGAATGATGAGCAGATCGATGTCCGCGAGCACCGGCGCGAGCCGCAGAGGGTCCATGCCGAGATCCACGCGGACCCCGACGGCGGACTTGGACGCTCCCTTCGCGGCGTACCGCACGCGCAGCAACGCCTGGGCATGCGCCATGGCCAGCAGTTCGCTGGCGGCGATCGCTTCGGCGAGCGCCTGACGGCTGGCCTGCTCGGCGCGCATGAAGTCGCGCTCGACCATGGCCTCGGTGAAGAGCGATCGCGCACGGTCGAGCCGCTTCAGGGCGGGCTGCGCGAGCGGGTGATCGGCAAAGAGCCAGTCATCGCACTTGGCCAGGCACAGCCGGATCTGGTTGCGGGCCAGCTCCAGCACCAATCGGTATGGCTGCTCACGCAGCTGGAGCAGGCACGTGGCGACCATGCTGGTGCCCGCGCCCGAGTCGAATCCCAGGCAGATGCCCGCGGACCGTTGATGCTCGACCTGGCAGCGAAGCTCACCGTCGGCCATGGCCACCGTGGCCGGGAGCGGGGTCTCATCCTGCCCGAGCGTGTAGGCCTGTGACAGCGTGGGCTGCACGGCCTTGGCGCTGGTGGCGGGATCGACGGCAAAGCGAAGCATCGGGAGCGCCAGTGTATCGGTGCACTCCGCCATGGAACGACTGGCCGAAGAACCGCACTACACTCGAAACGATGATGCTGGCCGCCGACGCCGTCTTCTCGACCGACCTTCCGCTGCCTGGGCGCCGCCAAGGCAAGGTCCGGGACGTGTACGGCCTGCCCGGGCGCACGCCGCCGGCCCTGCTGGTCGTGGCGACCGATCGCGTGAGTGCTTTCGATGTCGTCATGCCCACGCCCATGCCAGGCAAGGGTCGCCTGCTGACGCAGGTCAGCCTGGGCTGGTTCCATTGGCTGCGCGAACAGCGACTGGTCGCCGACCACGTGCTCTCGACCGATGTGCCTGCCGAGTGCCTCCAGGATCGCGCGCTCGCAGCATCGCTGGCAGGCCGCGTGATGCAGTGCCGCGCAGCCCGCGTGATCCCCATCGAGTGCGTCGCCCGCGGCTACCTCGCCGGCAGCGGCTGGGCGGAGTACCAGCGTCACGGCACGGCGTGCGGCATCGCGCTCCCGAAGGGCCTGCGGCAGTGCGACCAGTTGCCTGAGCCCATCTTCACGCCCGCGACCAAGGCAGAGGAAGGTCACGACGAGAACATCTCGCCGACGCAGGCACAGGAGTCCCTCGAGCGCGATCCGGTCTGGTCGCGTTTCGGCGGGCGGGCCCTGGCACAGCGACTGGAGCGCATCACGATCGATCTCTACGCGCGCGCCGCGGCCCATGCACGATCGCGCGGCGTGATCCTTGCCGACACCAAGTTCGAGTTCGGCCTCGCGCTCGATGGCCAGGGCCAACCCACCGATGAGCTGCTGATCGTGGATGAGGTGCTCACGCCGGATTCGAGCCGCTACTGGCCCGCCGACCGGTATGAGCCCGGGCGCGACCAACCGAGCTTTGACAAGCAGGTCTTGCGCAACTGGCTGCTGGATGAAGTCGCTGCGGGTCGGTGGAACAAGGAAGCCCCGGGACCGGCGCTGCCGGAATCGGTCGTGGAGCTCACCCTCGAGCGATATCGCGAGATCGCACGCATCCTGACCTGATCGCCTGTCGGCACCGACGCCGAAGGGCGCGGAAATGCCCCAATTGGGTGGCACGGAGCCAGTCACGGGCTACCCTTGGACGACCATGAGGTTGACCCACGCACTCGCCGGCGGCGCCCTTGCCGCGGCGTTCCTGTCCACGCTCCCTGCGCTTGCCCAGTGCCCGGGCGACCTCAATGCCAGTGGCACGGTGGATGGCGCGGATCTGGGTGTGCTGCTGGGTGCGTGGGGCTGCACCGGCGCGTGCCCCGGTGACCTCAGCCAGGACTCGGTCGTCGATGGCACCGACCTGGGCCTGATGCTCGCCGCGTGGGGCGAGTGCCCGCCCTCGACACCGGCTTCCGAAGCGCCGCTTGCAGCCGTGACCCTCGCTGCGTGGCCGTGGGCAAGCTGGGTCGACACCTACAACTCCAACGGCGGTGTCGGCATCGCCATCGATCCTGGCCAGCATCCCGAGCTCGCGGGCCGCGCGGCCCTGC
>CAIYOC010000176.1 GCA_903927725.1 uncultured bacterium
CCACGCTCACGCCCGCTCCCACGGCTCCGCCTGAGCCCACTCCACCCTCGACCACGCCTCCCGCAGTCGCCACGACCACGCCCGCCGAACCCAAGCCCGCGCAACCAACGCAACCCGAGCCAGCACCGGCACTCTCCGTTCCCGGCATCGTGCCCGATCCAGCAGCACTCGATCGTGCGCCGACCACGGATCCATCCACGGCACCGCCGACCTCGCCTGATCCTTCGAAGCCGCCCGAAGCCGCGACTCCGCTGCCGTCGCCCGCAGCACCCAAGGATGCTGCGGCCGTCGCCAAGCCCACCCCGGCGCCGGCCCCCACTCAACCCACTGCGCCTGCGACCGTGGAGAAGCCCGGGCAGGAACGACCGCAGGTGCCACCGCAGGTCGATGCGCCGGGCGCGGCCACGAACCCGAACGCCGACAAGGCCGGGCCCGTCACCGACGGCGCCAAGAGCGACAAGCAGTCGGCCGCAACGAGCGTGATCGACGTGCCCGCGAGCCTCTGGAAGAACGGCAAGCCGCTCGCGCGCGAGGGCCTGAACATCAAGACGCGCCGCGTCGAGCTGACCACGCTCACGCAGGTCTCGGGGAACTACCGCAATCCGCAGTGCGACATCTACTTCGACCACACGGGCAAGCCGGTGCAGGTCAAGATCGTCGAAAGCAGCGGGATGAAGGATGCCGTCGATGAACCCGTCGTCGACACGCTCTACCGCTGGCGCGCCAGCGGCAAGCAGATCAGCCAGCTGCAGCCGGGACAGCTCGCGCGCTTCCGCGTGCGCATCTACCTGCGCTGAGGCCGTCGCGAAGCGCAGCCTCGCCTTGGTGCGCCGCGGCTTCCAGTTAGACTCGCGCGGATCATGCGATCACGAACGTTCGTCGTCACCATCGCGCTCACCGTGCTGACTGGCATCCTCGCCTACTCCACGCTGTCCGCGCGGCTCGAGCGGGCCTTCGATGACATGGCCGAGGCGGAACGTGACGGGCCGGGGCGCAACGTCGAGGAGCACGAGAACGAAGTGCCCCTCGGTACCGAGCACGCCGCCGCCGACGAGGTGGTTGAGGCGCTCGAGGAGCACGAGTTGTCCAAGCAGGCCGCGCTCGTCTCGTTCGGGATCTACTTCAACGACATCTCGCACATCAATTTCGTCGAGGGCACCTTCCACCTCAATGCCTACGTGTGGATGAACTGGGATCCCACCCGTTTCCTCCCGCCGGGCTCGACGCCCGAGGACGAGCGCAAGGGCCTGCCGCGGGCACCCTGCGACAGCTTCGGGTTCGTGGATGCCTTCGAGCTGGCCATCGAGCCGGTCATCAAGGAGCCCGGCTACGCGCAGTTCCGGGTGATCGGCTCGATCCGGCAGGAGTTCAAGCTGGACCGGTTCCCGCTCGATCGCCACGTGCTGCGGATCTCGATCGAGGACGAGGAGCATGCCGACCACATCCTGCGCTTCGAGCCCGACGTGCGCAACTCGGGCACGAACGACTTCCGGATCACCGGGTGGAAGCACGAGCGGCCGATCGCCTCCACGTACACGCGGCTGTACGACACGAACTTCGGTGATCGCTCGCTGCCGACCGGTGACGAGTCCTTCTTCAGCGGAGTCACCTTCGAGATCCCGATCCGCCAGGTCCGGCTCGCGTACTTCGTGAAGCTCACCTGCGGTCTCTTCATCAGCACGCTGCTCGCGCTGATCTCGCTGGTCGTGGCCCACTACGGCGTCGACCGGCTCGGCTTCCCCGTCGGCGCGCTCTTCGCCGTGGTCGCGAGCCAATGGGTCGTGGGCGAGGCGCTGCCCCCGCGAGCACCCCCGACCATCGCCGACTGGCTGCACGTGATCTCGTTCGGTGTGATCCTGGCCGTGATGCTCGTCAACGTGCGCTCGCTGCTGGTGCTCGAGGCAGGCGATCCTGAGCGCAGCAAGGAGCTCGACCGACGGTGGTTCTGGATCATCGGACCGTCGTGGCTGGGGGTCTGCATCCTGGTCTGCGTGCTGGCCTGAGCCACGGCCGTCAGGGCCACCCCAGGGCCGATCCGACGTCCAGGACCTTCAGCGCTCCAGCCGGCTGATCCACGGCGCCAACCCGGGCAGATCGGTCAAGTCGTGGAAGAGCGGCGTGATGGTCACGGCGCGGCCCACGAGCGCCTCGACATCCGATCCCTCGGCCGTGTGCACGAACTCCATGCCGTTGCCGCAGGGCCAGTAGTAGGCGGCACCACCCGGGCTGGTGCGTCGCTCGTAGCCATCGGCTCCCGCGGCCGTGTTCATCGGCACCACGCGGATCGGCGGCATCGGCGCATCGGCACTCTCCGTGCGGGGCACGTTCACGTTCATCACCCGGTGCGCATCAAGCGGATGCTCGAGGATGCGGTCGATCGCCTGGCGCGCGATCCACGCGCCGCGTGCGAAGTTGGCCTCGCCGCGGCCCAGGTGCAGGCTCACCGCAATCGCGGGCACGCCCAGGAACGCGCTCTCGACGGCGGCTGCCACGGTGCCCGAGTAGATCACGTTCACGCCGACGTTCGCGCCCGAGTTCATGCCGCTGATGACGACATCGGGTCGCGATCCGGATCCGAAGCGCTCGGGCCAGATCGCTCGCAGCGCGACCTTGACGCAGTCCGCCGGGCGACCATCGACGGCGATGCCGGTGAAGGAGGGCGTCCGCACCGTGCGCGTCATGAGCGGCGCATGGAAGGTGATGCCGTGGCCGGATGCGCTCTGCACCGTCAGCGGGGCGACAACCATGATCTCGCCAAGGCCGGCAAGCGCGTCGTGGAGCGCGGCGATGCCTGGAGCCTCGATGCCGTCGTCGTTGGTGAGCAGGATGCGCATGGTCGTGGGAGGCTATCGCGCCACGGAGCCGACGGTCGTTGCAGCCTCGCGGGCCTGGCGTGCCCTGCGGTCCTCGCGCGACTCGAGCACGTAGGCGCGGCCTCCCCACCGCACCGCACGGCGGGACGCAAGATCACGCGCGCCGGACCGCAGGATCCCGGCGACCAGCCACGCACTTTCGGCATGGCGCATCACGCCCCATCGCGGCGCCCGCATGCGCCAGTGGATCCACGTGAGCGTGCCGAGCATCATGGCGAGCGTGCCTGCACCGACGCCGATCGGCCAGCCCCAACGAGGCCAGCCCAAGAGCGCACCCAGCGCGCCGTATCCCAGGCACGTCACGCTGGCCGCGGGCGCAACGACGCCAACGGCAATCAATCCGAGCGCAGCCCGCCGCAAAGCGATCACGCTCCGGCCGTACGCCTCGATGTAGATGCGCTTCCATCCCTCGGCGAACTGCTCCCACGAGTCGTACATGCTCGTGACGAGCATGCCATCCGCAACGAAGACGCCGGTTCGCGATCCAGCGCGGTGCACCGCCCACGCGAACGCCAGATCCTCGAGCAAGGCGTGCTTGACCGCGGCGTGGCCGCCCAGGCCCTCGTAGACCGAGCGCTCGAAGAGCATGAACTGCCCGTTGGCGAAGGGCTTGGGCCGCTCGGCACGGTTCGCGCGACCGAGTGGATAGCGCTTCATGAGCTGCAGCGCAGCCACCGGCTGCACATGGCGCTCGAAGGGCAGCTTGCGCGTGAGCGTGCTCAGCAGGCTGAGCAAGCCGAGGCCGCGGCCTCGCAGCAGGCCGACCGAGGCCCGCACCAGCCGCGGATCGAACCAGGTGTCGGCATCGGTGAAGAGCAGCAGTTCGCCGCGGGCGCGCTCGGCACCGATCCTGGCTGCATTGCACTTGCCGGCCCAGTCCTCCGGGCACGAGCCGTTCTCGATGATCACCAGCCTTGGATCGACCGCCGCGACCTCGCGCAGTTCGTCGAGCGTGCCATCGGTGCATCGGTCGAGCACGAAGATCACCTCGATCGAGGGCCAATCGCCGGCGAGGATACTGCGGGCGCAGTGCGCCGCCTTGCCCTGCTCGTTGTGGGCCGGCACGATCACCGAGACCAGAGGTGCGGGACCATCAAGCGACACGTCCAGGCCATCCGCCACCGGCCGCGTGAACGGCAGGTCCTTCCAGATGCGGAACGCCACGATGGCCCAGAACGCACCGCCGGCGAGTGCCAGGGCGGACAGCACCATGCCGATGGCATCCTGCCAGACCATGCTTCGAGTGTAGCGCACTACGATCCCGCCCCCGTGCTTCGAACGCTCACCAGAGACCAGGCCCGCGCGCATGATGCGCACTGCATCGATGTCCTTGGCATGCCGCGGCTCCTGCTCATGGAGAACGCGGCGGCGGCCGTTGCGCGCGAGGTGCTGCTCGTCGCCGACCGTCACGTGGGCGAGATCGTCGTGGTCTGCGGCGAGGGTGACAACGGCGGCGACGGCTTCGCAATCGCACGGCACCTGGCGGTCGCGGGCCGCAGCGTTCGCCTGGCCACCATCGGCGAGCCCCGAGGTGACGCTGCCCGCACCATGGCGCACATCGCAGGGGCGATGAGCCTTCCCATGACCCCCTTCACTCCGGTCGAACCGCCGCGCGCACCCGGCATCGTCGTGGATGCACTGCTGGGGACCGGCTGCGACCGCGCCGTCGTCGGCCGCCACCGGGAGGCAATCGAGTGGATGAATGGCTGCGGAGCCCCGATCGTCAGTGTCGACCTGCCGAGCGGGATCGACGCCGACACCGGCCAGCCCCACGGCTGCGCCGTCCGCGCGGCACTCACCGTCACCTTCGTGGCTCCCAAGGCAGGCTTCGAGGCCGCCGCGCGCTGGCTCGGCGCGGTCGTGGTCGCAGGGATCGGCGCGCCCGCCCCGCGGTGAACCGCTGCTAGGCTTGGCGTGCGCATGTACGCGGCGCTCCTCTCCAACCGATACCTGACCTCGCGCGTGATCCCGCTGATCGCGGTTGGCGCGGTCGCGCTCTGCGTGGCGCTGGTCATCATCGTGGTCAGCGTGATGAGCGGGTTCCTCGACATGCTGAAGGCCAGCGGTCGCACGCTCATCGGCGACGTGATCGTGTCGAGCGGCATCGGCGGCATCCCCCACTACGACGAATGGCTCACCGACCTGCGCGCCCTGCCCGAGGTCGAGGAAGCCACGCCGGTCATCGACACGCTCGGCCTGCTGCGGATGCCCTACCCATCGGGCCCCAGCAAGGAGATCGCGCCGGTCCAGGTCTGGGCGATCGAGCCGGCATCGTTTGCGCGCGTGACTGCGTACGGCGACAAGGTCTGGTGGCGACCGCCCGCCGACGAGGACGCCCGGAACGCGATGCTCCCGGACGATCCCCGCCTCCTCATGGACGAGTCGATCCTGCGTGACGGTCTCACGCTCTCGCAGGGCGCCACCGGCAAGCCGGGCATCGTGATGGGCATGCACGTGTCAGTCGGGAACGCACGGCAGTCTGATGGCTCGTACCGCCCACGCTTCGGCTGGTTCATGCCCGGCGAGGAAGTGACCCTCACCGTCGTTCCCGTCAGCGAGAGCGGGAAGATCAGTGAGCCCCGCGATGCGACCTTCCCCATCGTGAACGAGGTCTTCAGCGGCGTGTACGACGTCGACAAGAGCCGCGTCTTCATCCCGCTCGCACAAGCGCAGCAGCTGCTGCGACTCGACGCGGCACCGCTCTACGACACGACCGCCGAGCCCGACGCCGAGGGCAACCTTCCGCTCCTGGGCACCACGCCAGCTCGCGTGACCAAGGTGCTCATCCGAGCCAAGCCCGGCATCGATGCGCTAGTGGCGCGGGACGCGGTCGAGGCCTCGTGGGATGCATTCGTCGCCAAGGCGGCGCGCCGCAGCGACCGGCTCGGGCGACCCCCCGAGCGCGTGAGCATCCTGACCTGGGAACAGCAGCTGCGCGACCTCATCGGACCGGTCGAGAAGGAGCGCGAGATGATGCGCATCCTCTTCTCGATCATCTACATCGTCTGTGCGGGCCTGATCCTCAGCATCTTCTGGTCGATCGTCATCGAGAAGACCCGCGACATCGGCATCCTGCGCAGCGTGGGCGCAAGCCGGCTCGGGATCCTCTGGATCTTCCTGCGCTACGGCCTCGCGATCGGCGTGGTCGGCAGCCTGGCCGGCGTGGGGATCGCCTGGGTCGTGGTCGACAACATCAACCTGATCCACGAGGCGATCGGCCGCGATGCGCCGCGTGCCGCGTGGATCACCACCTGCGCGCTCGCGGCGATCTCGCTCGCGATGGCGCTCCGGTCGCTGCTGTGGCGCGGCCGGCTGCTGCCGGGGCTGCTGTGGACGATCGCCACCGTCACGCTCGCGGTGGTCACGCTGGCACTGATCGGCCACCGCGGCACGCTGATCTGGGATCCGTCGGTCTACTACTTCAGCCGCATCCCGAGCCAGGTCGACTGGTTCAACGCGGCCATCACCGTGGGCGGCGGCATCGTGTTCAGCGTGATCGGTGCCGCGATCCCCGCCGCGAAGGCAGCCGATGTCGACCCCGTCGAGGCACTGCGCTATGGGTGATGCCGCACCGATCCTGGCTGCGCATGACGTGCACCGGACCTATCGCTTCGGCCAGGTCGAGGTTCCCGTGCTGCGCGGCGCCAGCATCGCGATCGGTCGCGGCGAATGGGTCGCGATCCTCGGCCAGTCCGGCAGCGGCAAGAGCACGCTGATGCATCTGCTGGGCGGGCTCGACCGGCCTGATGCAGGCCGCGGCACCATTGAGTTCGAGGGCCGTACGGTCAACCTCGGCGCGGGGCGCTCGCTCGACCGGTATCGCAATCGGGATGTGGGCTTCGTCTTCCAGTTCTATCACCTGCTGCCAGAACTCTCGGTGCTCGAGAACGCTTGCCTTCCCGGGCTCGTGGGCGGCTGGTTCGGTCATGCGCGTGCCGCCGCCGCTCGACGCCGCGCCGGCGAGTTGCTCGAGCAAGCGGGCCTGTCGCACCGCCTCCGTCACCGCCCGGCGGAACTCTCCGGGGGCGAGCGCCAGCGTGTGGCGATCGCGCGCGCGCTCGTGAACGGTCCGCGCGTGCTGCTGGCTGACGAACCAACAGGCAATCTCGATGCGACGACCGGCGCATCGATCCTCGACCTCATTGCAGCCCAGCATGCGGAGGGACTGACCGTGGCGATGGTCACGCATGATGCCAGCGTTGCGGCGCGGGCCCAGCGCGTGGTGCAGTTGCGCGACGGCCAAGTCGTCGACGGATGAGGGGCGATCAGTCCCGCGTCGAGAAGAACCGCGCCACGTTGGCGGCGAGTTGCTGCTTGCTCAGCCCGCACGCCTCCTGCAGCGCCTGCTCCCAAGGCGTGCCACCCTTGACCTTCCGGAGCCACGCCTCGAAGCGACGCGCGTCCTCGCGCATCATCGCGTCCACGATCGCGTAGCCGACGGCATAGCCCAGTGCGTTCTGGCCGGGCCATGAGCCGTCACGGTAGTTCATGTCGAGCACCGTCACGATGTTGCCGCCACTACGGATGAACTGCATCGCCTGCGCGCGACGGGCGAGTTCCACGGGCCCGGGCTGGAACCTCGCCGCGACCCAGTCGCTGAAGCCCTCGTCGGCCCAGGCCGGCAGCCGTGCCGGGGTCGAGTAGCGATGCATGATCCCATGCACGGTCTCGTGGATGAGCACGCTGCCGAACAGCGCGTAGTCGGGACAGCGCCAGCTGTTGACGAAGACCTTTTCCTTCATCATGTGGCAGAGGCCCATGACCTGTCCGCTGCCGGGCCGACCGACCATGGGGTTCTGGAACGCTCCCGCCTCCACGGCCTTGAATCGGTCCTCGGTGGCGAAGAGGAAGATCACCGCCTTGCCCCAGAAGAGGTTGACCTTCGGATCCGCTCCCAGGTAACCGAGCACCTGTGCGTACATCCGGTCCAGTTCCTTCTGGAGTTCCTTCGTCTCGGCGGGCTGCAGTTCCGAGACCAGGATGAAGTACTCCGTCTCGATCGGCTCCACGCTGACACCGGCCATCGCGGAGTAGCGCTTGGCGTCCTCGCGCATGGTCTCCAGCGCAGCATCACGCTCCGCATCCGTGAGCACTGGCCACCTCGGCGCAGCACCATCCTCGGCAAAGTCCTGCACGGCGCCCTCGCGCTCCATGCGC
>CAIYOC010000177.1 GCA_903927725.1 uncultured bacterium
CCGAACCCTCGACTTCCCGTCCGTTCGATGTCCACGGCAAGCCCGGCGAGCGAACCTCCGCCCCAGCCACGACCGGTCGCCGCGACCTGGTCGATCCCGCGCTCTGCCGCCAGTGGCTGCGCGACATGCTGATGATCCGCGAGTTCGAGAACCGCTGCATGCAGCAGTACCAGGACAAGAAGATCGGCGGGTTCTGCCACATCTACATCGGGCAGGAAGCGATCGCCGTCGGCTGCACGGCCGCGGTGCGCCCCAACGACCCCATCGTGACCGCCTACCGCGACCACGGGCACGCACTCGCCCGCGGGATGGCGGCCCGCCACTGCATGGCCGAGATGTTCGGCAAGATCGGCGGCTGCGCCAAGGGCAAGGGCGGCTCGATGCACATGTTCGACCGCGAGCACCACCTGTACGGCGGCCACGGCATCGTCGGCGCGCAGATCCCACTCGGGGTCGGCCTGGCCTTCGCCTGCAAGTACATGGACGAAGTGATCGACGGCCGGCCCAACAGCCGAGTGGCGCTGGCGTTCCTGGGTGACGGCGCGCTGAACCAGGGCGCGATCCACGAGGCGATGAACCTCGCGGGCCTGCTCGACATCCCGTGCGTGATCATCTGCGAGAACAATGGCTACTCGATGGGCACGAGCATCCACCGCGGCACCACGATGGGCCACGACATCATCTCGAAGGCGATCGGCTACGGCATCGATGGCTACGTCGTCGATGGCATGGACGTGCTCTCGGTCTACCACGACATGAGCGCGATCGTCGAGAAGTGCCGTCGCGAGAGCCGCCCGGCCTTCGTCGACATGCGCTGCTACCGCTTCAAGGGCCACTCGATGAGCGACCCGCGCAAGTACCGCACGCCCGAGGAAGAGAACCAGTACGCGAGCGACGATCCGATCGGCCGCCTGAAGCTGCATCTCGAGGAGCGCGGCGAGCTGTCCGAGGCCATGCTCAAGGAGATGCAGAAGGAGATCCGCGACGAAGTGCGCGAGGCCATCGCCTGGAGCGAGGCCAGCCCCGAGCCGCCGATGTCCGAGCTCTACCACGACGTCTTCGTCGAGCCGCACGGGCCGTTCAACGGCACCAGCCTGCCGCAGATGCTGCAGGGGAAGGACCTGCGCTGACCATGAGCACCGTCACCGTCATCGACCCCACCATGACCGCCACCCGCGAGATCGAGTTCCGTGATGCCCTCCGCGAAGCGATGAGCCAGGAGATGCGCCGCGACCCGCGCGTGTTCCTGATTGGCGAGGAAGTCGCTCAGTACAACGGCGCCTACAAGGTGTCCAAGGGCATGCTCGATGAGTTCGGCCCGCGCCGCATCATCGACACGCCCATCTCCGAGTCGGGCTTCGCCGGCATGGCAATCGGCGCCGCGATGATGGGCCTGCGCCCGATCGTCGAGTTCATGTCATGGTCCTTCAGCCTCGTGGCTGCCGACCCGATCCTGAACAACGCGCCCAAGATGCTCTACATGTCGGGCGGCCAGTTCGGCTGCCCGATCGTCTTCCGCGGCAACGACGGCGCCGGCGGCCAGCTCGGCTCCACGCACTCCTGGTGCGTCGAGGGGCTCTACAGCAACGTTCCCGGCCTCAAGATGGCGATCCCCAGCTGCCCCGAGGATGCCAAGGGCCTGATGACGACCGCCATCCGCGACGATGATCCGGTCTTCTTCCTCGAGAGCGAGCGCATGCTCGGCATGAAGGGCCACGTCCCCGAGGGCGACTACCTCATTCCCTTCGGCCAGGCCAAGGTCCGCCGCGAAGGCACCGACTGCACGCTCGTGTCGTTCGGCCGCCCGGTGAACTTCTGCCTGGATGCGGCCGCGGAACTCGCCAAGGAGGGCATCTCGTGCGAGGTGCTCGACATGCGCACCATCCGCCCGCTCGACATCGATTCGATCGTGCGCAGCGTGCGCAAGACGAACTACTGCGTCGTCGTCGACCAGTCGTGGAGCTTCGGCAGCCCGGGCAGCGAAGTGGCCAGCCAGGTGCACCAGCACTGCTTCGACGACCTGGACAACTTCGTGCACCGCGTGCACAGCGCCGACGTGCCCACGCCCTACGCGTTCAACCTCGAGCAGGAGTACCTGCCCAACGCCCGCAGGA
Source organism: uncultured bacterium (assembly GCA_903927725.1). GTDB lineage: Bacteria > Planctomycetota > Phycisphaerae > Phycisphaerales > SM1A02 > SYIB01. Next base: position 2,115 of record CAIYOC010000177.1, read on the forward strand.
TCTGCGAGGCGGTGCGCAGCTGCCTCTACCGCGCCTGAATCACGGACGATCCCAGGAGACACCATGCCCACGACCGTCACCATGCCTCGCCTCTCCGACACGATGGAGGCCGGCACCGTCATCAAGTGGCACGTGAAGGAAGGCGACACGGTCGCCACCGGCGACGTGCTCGCCGACGTCGAGACCGACAAGGCCACGATGGAGATGCAGACCTACGACGACGGCGTCGTGGCCAAGCTGCTCATCGGCGCGGGCGACCGCGTCGCGATCGGCACGCCCATCGCGGTCATCGCGGTGGATGGCGAGGATGCCTCGTCGGCCGGCAGCGCCAAGC
>CAIYOC010000178.1 GCA_903927725.1 uncultured bacterium
GAATCTGCTCGGGGCTGATGTAGTAGGGCGTGCCGAATGCCTTGCCGGTCTCGGCGGCTGCGGCTTCGAGGTCGCCCATGGCGCGCGCAAGCCCGAGGTCGGCAAGCTTGACCACGCCGGTCGAGGTGATCATCAGGTTCTTCGGCTTGATGTCACGGTGCACGAAGCCGCGCTCGTGCGCGTGCTCGAGCGCTAGCGCCACCTGGCGGATGATCGCGAGCGCTTCCTTCTCGGGCAGGCGCTTCTTCGCCTGCATGCGATCGAAGACCGTGTCGCCATCCACGTACTCCATGATGAAGTAGTGCTGCTCGCCGGCCTGCCCCACGTCGTAGGCACCGACGATGTGCGGATGGTTGAGCTTCGCGGCAGCCCGGCCTTCCTTGTAGAAGCGCTCCACGAAGATGGGATCGGAAAGGTGCTTCTTGGCGATGAACTTGATCGCGACCATGCGATCGAGGCTCACTTGCCGCGCGAGGTAGACCACGGCCATGGCGCCGGCGCCGAGCTTGCGCATGAGTTGGTAGCCCGGCACGCCTCGATTGGCTGCGGCAGCCCGCTCGCCCTCGGTGTCCGCCTTGATCCGGCGCAACTGGCTCATGGTCACGAGCTGCTTCGCCATCAGCACCTGCACCAAGGCCAGCGGCTTGGCCGGATCGGCACGCGCCGTCTTCAGGCACTCGGCCACTTCCTCGCGCGTGGCCAGTCCGCGGTCAATCACGGCGCGCGCCCACATCGTGTCGGCGTTGCCCGCAGCCGATCCCGAGGCGCCAGCCGCGGAGGCGGCGGGGTTGGTCGATGGGTGAGGTTGCTGTGGTCCCGGTTCGGTCATGGGCGGAAGGTGGGAAGCAGGGGACTATATTCGATCCCCGCGACGCTTCCGTCGCCTTGATCCATGCCACTCTGCCTTGCCAGTTCCTCGCCCCGACGCCAGCGCATGCTTCGCGAGGCCGGCATCGACCATGTGATTGCGCCGCCTCCCATCGATGATGCGGTGCTGCCGGAACGGCTCGGGGATCCAGCCGGATTCACCATGGCGATGGCGCTCTTCAAGGCGTCGCAGGTCCAGCCTGCCCGCGTGGATGGATGGGTGCTCGCTGCCGACACGATGGCCCACGACGGATCGGCGTTGATCGGCAAGCCCCGCGACCGGGCCCATGCGCGCGACATGCTCGCTGGTTGGCGTGGAGGAGCCCACGATGTCTGGACCGGCGTGGCCCTGCTGCAGCCATCAACTGGACGAAGGTGGATCTTCGCGGATCGTGCCCGCGTGACCCTGGGTGACCTCGCCGATGAAGCTCTTGATGCGTATCTCGAGTCGGATGCATGGCAGGGCAAGGCAGGGGCCTACAACTATGCCGATCGCCTTGATGCCGGCTGGCCGCTTGCGTGCGAGGGCGATCCGTGCACCGTGATGGGACTGCCGATGATGCGGCTTGCGCCGTTCCTCGTCCGTCTCGCTGCACCCGGAGGATCGACGTGCTGACCCTGGGTGCGATCCATGTCGCTCCGTCCATCACGATCCCGGTCGCATCCGCGCTTGCCGTGGCGATGATCGTGTACTTGCGGCGCCTTGCTGCAGCCGATGTTCCGCGCTGGCGTCGAGCGCTCCGCCAGTCGTCGATGGTGCTCGGGCTGCTCATGCTGCCCTTGCTCGTCGAGGGGTTCTCGCTCATCGACCCTGATGTGACGCCTCGCCCTTATGCGCTGGTCTGGCTCGCGAGCGGCTTCCTGCTCTTCGTGATCGTGGTGCTCACGGCGATCGACATGCGGCTGAGCTGGTCGATGCACCAGCGTGAGTTGGCGCAGCTGCGGGCTGAGCGAGATGCTGCCTTGCGGTCGCTCGCAAGCCGAAGGACCAGGCCGTGAGCTCGACCCGCCCGGTCGCGCCTTGGGCCATGCCGCTGGCCGTGCCGGCGAGCGTCGCGTACGGCGCCGTCGTTCGGGCACGAAACGCCCTGTGGTCGATGGGCCTCGGCGTGGGCCGCGCTCCGAAGCCGGTCGTGAGCATCGGCAACATCGTGGCGGGCGGAACGGGCAAGAGCCCCATGTCGCGCTTGGTCGCGCAGTGGATGCTCGATGCAGGGGCGCGACCACTCCTGGCAACGCGCGGGTACGGCGCGGTGCAGGGCATCGCCGACGAGGTCGAGGAGTTCAAGGCGCTGGTGCCGGATGCGGCTGTGGTCGTCGATGCCTCGCGGCGTCGCGGGATCGCTGCTGCCATCAGCACCGGCGAGCGATTCGATGCCGTGCTCCTTGATGATGGCTTCCAGCACCGCGCGCTCGCGCGTGATCTTGATGTCGTGCTGATCGACGCCCAGCGACCGTGCCTGGATGATTGGCTCCTGCCGGCAGGATGGCTTCGCGAGCCGACGACGGCGCTGCGCCGAGCGGGCGCCATCGTCGTGACGCAGGCGGATGATGTCGATGACGCGCTGTCGGCCCGGATCGAGTCGATCGCGGGGCGTGCGCCGATCGCCTGGTGCCGACTCGAGCCGCGCACGCTGGAGATGCATCGTGGGACCTCGGTGACCGAGCAGCCCTTTGCGTGGCTCAAGGGTCGCAGCGTGGTGGTCTGGGCCGGGCTCGCGAATCCCGAACGCGTGGTGAGCGCGGTGCGGGCGCAGGGGGCAAGCGTTCGGTCGGCGCCGCGGCTGCGTGACCACCAGCCATACGACCAGGCCCTGCTCCGGCAGTTGCTCGAACAGGCCAGGGGGGTGGACGCGATCGTGGTCACCGGAAAAGACTGGCCGAAACTCGCCGGTCGGATCCCTCCCTTCGCGCCGCCGATCGCGGTTCTGCGCGCGGGATGGCGGTTCGCGGAGGGCGAAGCGGCGCTCCGTAGCACGATTCTGCGAGTTGTAAAGCCAAATCTCCACGGAAGTTGAGTGGCCGTGGACAAGCGTTCGTGCCTTGACTTGGGACGCTGCGGACCGCCATACTCGTCGCGTGGGGAGCCTCGCCGTGGAGCGGGGCCCGGGCGAGATCCAGAACACTGAATGAGGCACCTCCATGGCAACGACGACGAAGAAGGAGATCGTGGACCGCATCGCCGAACGAACCGGCCTGAAGCGGAACGACGTCCGTGATGTGGTGCAGCTCTTCCTCGACTCCGTGATCGACGAGCTCGGCCACGGCAACCGGCTTGAGTTCCGCGACTTCGGCGTCTTCGAGGTGAAGGCACGTGCCGCGCGCATGGCACAGAACCCAAAGACCCTCGAGCAGGTCCAGGTCCCCGCCAAGCGCTCGGTCCGCTTCAAGGTCGGCCGCGTGATGCGTGACCGCGTTGATGCGGAAGCCGCCGTCGCTCTGGCCGCCAACGCCTGATCGGCCGATCGCGATGCCCCAAGGAGCCAAGGAACGGCGTTCACGCGCCCCGCGCGAACGGGTCGAGCTCGATCGCGGTGCGCTCGCGCGGCTTGCCGATGCGCTGCCGCCGCAGGCCCCCGAGGTCGAGGCAGCCCTGCTGGGTGCACTCCTCCACGACCCGCGCCTGACCGGCGACGTGCTGCAGGTCGTCCGCAGCGCCGAGGAGTTCGTCCGTCCGTCGCACCGCACGATCTACTCGCACATGTGCGAGCTGTACGAGCGCTCGGCTGCGTTCGACATCGTGCAGCTGCAGCAGCTGCTGCGTGACCGCGGCGTGTTCGACGAGGTCGGTGGGCTCGACTACCTGGTCTCGCTCGCCGAGAGCGTGCCGAGCGCGACGAATGCGATGGAGTTCGCGCGCGAGATCCGCGACAAGGCGACCTTGCGCGAACTCATCGATGCGTCGGGCACCACGCTTCACGAGGCGCATACGAACGCCGAGGATGCGCAGGGCGTCCTCGAGCAGGCCGAGGCACGCATCTTCGCGATCAGCCAGCGCCGCGAGTCGACGCACGCAAGCGATCTGGCCACGCTGCTCAATGAGGCGATCGAGCGCATCCAGTCGCACGACGGCAGCGCGACCACCGGCGTGCCCAGCGGTTACGACGATCTCGACCAGATGACCAGCGGCCTCCAGCGCGGCGAGATGGTGATCCTGGCTGCGCGTCCATCGATGGGCAAGACGGCCTTCGCGCTCAACGTGATGCAGAACGTTGCTCTTGCCGGCCAGCCGGTGGCCTTCTTCAGCCTCGAAATGAGCCGTCAGCAGCTCGTGCAGCGCATGCTGTGCGCGCAGGCGGGTATCGACAGCCAGCGGCTGCGCCGCGGCACGCTGCGGGCGGAGGATTACGACCGGGTGCTCGCTGCCTGCGATGAGCTGCGCAGCGCCCAGGTGTTCATCGACGACTCGCCCGGCCTCTCGCTCATGGCATTGCGCAGCAAGGCGCGCCGCATGGCGGAACGCTTCGGCATCCAGGCCATCTTCGTCGACTACCTCCAGCTCATGTCCTCGGGCACGCGCGTGGAGAGCCGGCAGACCGAAGTGAGCGAGATCAGCCGCGGGCTCAAGGCCACGGCGCGCGAACTCAACGTGCCGGTCTTCTGTCTCTCGCAGCTCAACCGTGCGGCCGAGCAGCGCGAGGGTCACCGCCCGCGCATGAGCGACCTTCGCGAGTCGGGCAGCATCGAGCAGGACGCCGACGTCATCATGATGCTGCACCGCGAGGAGTACTACCACCTGCAGGATCCCGACTGGGCGGCGTCCAATCCCGATCGAGTCGGCATCGCGGAACTGATCATCGCCAAGCAGCGCAACGGTCCCACTGGGACGGTGAACCTGGTGTGGGATGGCAAGTCCACGGCGTTCCGCCCATGGAGTCCGGCGGCACCGCCGGGCGTGCCGGTGCGCGTGTTCGAACCGCGACCGATCGACGATCTGCCGGTCTGATGGCGGCGTATCCTCCGCCGCGTGCAAGAGCTCCCAGCCGAACGCCTCGAGCTACTCGTCCGGCGTGCCGGGCAGGGTGATGCCGGCGCTTGGCGGGAGTTGGTGGGGGCTTTCGCCCCGCGGGTCTTCGCGCTCCTGCTGGCACGATGCCGCGACCCTGACCTCGCGGAAGAGATCACGCAGGCCGTGTTCGTCACCATCGCCGAGAAGCTCGCCGGGTATCGCGATCTCGGCCGCTTCCGCTCGTGGGTCTTTCAGATCGCCATGAATCGCCTGCGCGACGAGGTGCGCAGGCGTGGTCGGCACGCCAAGGCAGCCGGTGGAACCGAGGATCTGGAGCTGCTTGGGGGTACGGCGACCCTTGGTTATCAGGACGCTTCGCCCGAAGCACTGCGGGCGCTCGGTGCGGCGTTGGCCACCCTGAATGAAGCTGAGCGGCAGGTCGTTCATCTGCGGCACTTGGCCGGCATGTCCTATCAAGCCATCGCCGACCTTCACGGGGAGCCGGTCGGCACGTTGCTCGCACGTCACCACCGGGCCATGGCCAAGTTGCGCCAGACCCTCGAAGAATCAGGAATCACGCTGGAGGACCTGCAATGACGACCCCGCGCGGCCGTTCCACCCAAGCCATGAACGAGCGCCAACCGCACCACGACGAGCCTTCGGTCGACCCTGCGATGGAGTCGCTGCTGGATGCCTATGCGCGTCGCCTCGCTCACCGTCCGGGGCTTGTGGATCGCGTGATCGCGGCAGCTCCCGCGCCCGGTCCCACTCGCGTGGTTGCGTCGTGGAGCGATGGGCGGATCGCGCGCATGGCGCTCGCGGCAAGCGTCTGTGCTGCCATGGTGGTGGGCATGCTCTTCATGCGCCCCGCGCCCACGATGGCGATCGCCGCGTCGCCGTCCATCGAAGCTGAGCCCGTGCTCGTCTCGCTCTTGGCCGGCAGCGACGAAGCCATGCTCGATGATCATCCCTTCGGCAGTGAACTTCGCTCCATGGACAGCGACTGGACGGGCCTGGCCGAGGAAGTGCGAGGCATCGTCGCCGTGGCCGGAGGTGGCCGTTGAAGCGGCTCGGTCCCGTCGCCGCTGCGCTCGTCGCCGGCACAGTCCTCGGTGCGCTGTTGGCGCGCCCCCTGTCCGATCAGGCGTCGTTCGCCTCAAGCCCCGATGCGTTGCTCTCGCTTGAGCCCAGCCTGCAGTCGGGTCCGCCGGTCCAGCAGGGGCGCCTGCTCTCGCCCGAACAGATGGATCGCATCATCGCGGTCGCCCGCGACCTGTCGCCCGAGCTGGCCACTCGTCTTGACGAGGCCCGTGCGCGCGATGTCGATTCCTTCCGTGCCGCGCTCGGCGCGCAGGCCAAGCGCCTGGGCTCGCTTGCGGTCCTGCGTGAGCGGCGTCCGGAGCTCTATGCCATCCGCATCCAGGAACTGCGGCTGGAAGCGCAGGTCCTTGCACTGGGTGAGCAGTTGCAGAGCGCCATCGATTCTGGCCGGACCGACGATGCCGTGCGGCTCGAAGCCACGCTGCGTCCGCTCGTGCTGTCGTTCGTCGATTCCAACCTGCGTTCGCGCGCGGTCGAGCTCGCCTCGCTCGATGCCATGATGCGCGAGCTGCGTGTAGACCTCGAGCGTGATGCCCGCCAGCGCACCGACACCGTCGAGCGATGGGTCGAGGCGCTGCGCGACGGCCGCGAGCCCGTCGCCCTCGGCGGGCGTCGGCCGTCGGACGCCCAGGCCGGGCGCTGAACACCGCTCCCTCGCCTGGTGACATCTCCTCCGGTTGCGCTGTGCCTGGACGGTGCCCGCACTACGATCGATGCGTGGCGACGTCACCTGCCCGCCAAGTCCAGACCTCGCAGCGCGCTCCGGCATCGCTGGCCGTGCGGATCGGTGCGGGACTCTTGGCCATCGTGGTGATCCTGTGCGTGCTCGGCGGCGCTTGGGGCCTGCTTCCTGCTGGCGATGCCGGCGTCGCACGCTACGAGGCGCAGGACCTCTCTGCCTCGTTGCTTGCGCCGATGCAGCGCGATGCGGCAGGCGCACTGCATCCCCTCGGTACCGATCGACTCGGCCGTGATCTGCTGGCGCGCTGCTGCGTGGGTGGCTGCATCAGCCTGCTGGTTGGGCTGTGCGCCGCAGCAGTCAGCGTCGGCGTGGGCACGCTGTGGGGCGCGGCCAGCGCCGAAGCAGGGGGGCGGACCGACGGGTTCATGATGCGGATCGTCGATGTGCTGTACGGACTGCCGACGATCCTGCTCGTGGTGCTCATCGCCGTGGCTGCCGACGGTGCACTCGAGCGCAGCGGCCTCAAGCCCGGCCCGGTTGCGCGCCAGGCGATTGATCTTGCCATCTTGGTTGCCGCCATCGGAGGGTTGAGTTGGCTCACGGTCGCTCGCGTGATCCGGGGACAGGTGTTGAGCCTGAAGGCACGCCCGTTCATGGAGTCGTGCACCGCGATCGGCATGGGGCGTGCACGCCGATTCTGGCTGCACCTGGTCCCCAATCTGTCGGGCCCGATCGTCGTGTACGCGGCCTTGGCGGTGCCTTCGGCCATCCTGAGCGAGAGTTTCCTCTCGTTCCTCGGCCTTGGCGTGCGCGAGCCATTGCCGAGTTGGGGGAATCTCGCCGCAGCTGGGCTTCCCGAACTCAATCCGGTCGTGAGTCGCTGGTGGCTGCTCGTCTTCCCGTGCCTGCTTATCGCTCTCACGCTGCTCTCGCTCAATCTCGTCGGCGACTGGGTGCGCGATCGTCTCGCCGGCCGCTGACGGGGCAGGCCCTCGCGGCTTCGCGTAGCCTGCGAAGCCCGAGGTCAATCGCATGCAGAACCGATTCGGATTGAAGGATGTCTTCGTCGTTGTGCTCCTCCTGGCCACGCTCGCCAGCGTCTGGCTGTCGATGGTGCAGAAGACCCGCATCGAGCTCGCCGTCGATGGACTGCGCGTGAAGCTCGGTGAGATGGAGCGTCAGGCGGCGCTCTTCCAGCGCGAGGTCGAGAAGGGCTTCGCCGAGGGCGTGGTCGTGCAGCAGGGCACCAGCGGGGCCGCGCCGGCCTCGGATGCATGGGCCCGCCCAGGCGTGGCCATCCAGCGTTGGCCGAATCCCGCACCTGCCACCAATCCGGAAGGCCAGCCCGGATTCTCGGTCGGCGGCGAGTTCACCGAGATCTTCGAGGCGCAGCCTGCCAAGCTCGTTCCGTACATCCAGTCCGACGTCTACGGCACGCGTGTGCTCGACCGCGTCTGCGAGGGACTCGGTTCCTTCGACCCGAAGACCCTGAAGATGGTGGGCGTGCTGGCCGATGCCTGGCAGATCGATCCCGATGGCCTCTGGATCCGCGCGCACATCAATCCGCGCGCGCGGTTCAGCGACGGCGCGCCGGTGACCGCAGAGGACGTTCGCTGGACGAACCTGGATTTCATCGCCAATCCCCTGATCGAAGCCGAGCGTGCGCGCAGCACGCAGGACAATCTCAAAGACGTCAAGGTCATCGACGAGCGCACGGTCGAGTTCCTGTTCAAGGAGCCGTTCTTCACCAACGTGCTGATCGCCTTCGGCAACCCGGTGCTGCCCAAGCACTGGTTCTCGAAGTTCGAGCCCTCGCAGCTCAACCAGGCGACCGGGCTCCTCATGGGCTCGGGCCAGTTCAAGCTCGAGCGGCTGCCCACGGGCCCCGAGGACCTCGGTGTGCAGTGGACCCCGGGCACCGACGTGGTGCTCGTGCGCAACGAGCAGTACTGGGCGACCAAGCCTTCGCTTGAGAAGATCCGCTTCAAGACCGTCAGCGATGAACTCGCGCGACTGGTCGCCTTCCGCAACGGCGAGGGCGACCTGATCACCCCCAGCTCGCCCCAGTTCAACAAGGTGACCCGCGAGGAGCCCGGCTTCGAGGAGAAGGCCTTCGCGCTCAAGTGGGTCAACATGCGCTGCGGCTACTCGTTCATCGCATGGCAGTGCGGGCCGCGTGCGGGCAAGGATCCCACGCCCTTCGCCGATGTGCGCGTGCGCCGCGCGATGACGCATCTGCTCGACCGCGAGCGCATGATCAACGACATCTGGGATGGCATCGGCATCGTGTCGAAGGGGCCCATGAATCCCGAGAGCCCCGCGAGCGACCCGGCCACGAAGCCGCTCGCCTATGACCCCGAGAAGGGCAAGGCACTCCTGGCCGAGGCTGGCTGGCAGGACCGAAACGGCGACGGCATCCTCGAGGATGCGAGCGGCAAGAAGTTCACCTTCGAATACACGTACGCGAGCGGCGGCGAGATCAGCGAGCGTCTGGCGCGCTTCGTCAAGGACAGCTACGCGAAGGCCGGCATCGACGTCGTGACGCGACCGGTCGAGTGGAGCCGCTACCAGGAGATCCTGAAGCTGCGCGACTTCGATGCCATCACGCTCGCGTGGGGTGCCAACGCCCCCGAGAGCGACCCGCGCCAGATCTACCACTCCGAAAGCATGAAGGAAGGTGGCGACAACTTCGTGCAGTGGAAGAACGCCGATGCCGACGCGCTGATCGAGAAGGGGCGGCGCACGATGGACGAGGCCGAGCGCATGCTCGTCTGGCGCCAGCTGGAACAGGTGATCGCGGCAGACCAGCCGTACACGTTCGTCCGGGTCTCGCCGTGGCTTCGATTCGTCTCGCGTGACTACGGGAACGTGAACACGTACCGGACCGGCCTGCAGCCGGAGGAGTTCTTCCGCGTCGCCCTGCCGGCTCCCGGCAGCGAGTGATCGCGCGCGAGCCGACCTGATCCGCCATGGCCACGTACCTCCTCCGACGCCTGCTGCTGATGATCCCCACGGTCTTGGGGATCACGCTCATGGTGTTTCTCCTCGTGGCGCTTGCGCCCGGCGGGATCGGTGCGGGGCTAGCCGTGCAGGGCGGACAGATGAGCGACACCAGCAAAGTCGCGCAGATGCAGGCGTACCTCGAGGACCGCTACGGCCTCAATGACAACGTGCTCGTGCAGTACGCACGATGGCTGGGCCGCGTGAGCCCGCTCAAGTTCGGCACCACGCCGCTCGTCGCACCGACCGGCGACCTGGTGCGTGAACCGCGCGATCTTCCCGAGCCGGTGATGATGTGGGCCTTCCCAGCGCCTGCTGCCTTCCTTGTGCAGTACACGCCACCGTCGGGCGAGGCGCTCGTCGAGGACTTCAAGCGCCTGCAGCGCGATGCCGAAGGCACGCGCCGAACGTATGTCGGGTCGGTACGGGGCATGAAGGACGCGCTTGCCGACCATGTGCGCGCCCTCGGTGCGCCGTGGATTTCGCGGCTCGAGCCCAAGGGGGGTGCCGATCCCGAGCGTTTCCGCGACCTGCCACTGGAGGGCGATGCGCCCACGCTCATCAAGCTCCGTGCGGCTGCAGCCACCATGCACGTCGCGTGGTCGGACGCCGAGGCCGCGCGGCAGCGTGCCACGATCGCCTTCCTCGCGCGGCCCTATCCCGCGGCCGGGTTCGAGATCGTCCCCAACGCCTTCTCGCTTGGTGCGCCCGACTTCGGCGTGGCGTTCTCGCGCAATCGCCCGGTGTGGGACCTGATCGCCACGGCGCTGCCGGTCACGATCCTCATCAACTTCATCGCGTTCCCCATCATCTACCTCGTGGCGGTCCCCACGGGCGTGCTCGCGAGCGTGCGTCGCGGCGGTGCGTTCGATGTGATCAGCGGGTTGATGTTCCTGCTGCTCTATTCCGTGCCGGTGGTGCTGACTGGCGTCTTCGCCATCGGGTTCCTCGCCAACAACCAGTACCTCGGCTGGTTCCCCGTGAGCGGGTTGCACGACAGTGCGGCCGCGACGATGACCTTCATGCCGTACACGGATGTTGCCGGCACGTGGCACCGAGGCTGGTTGCTGGACATGGTGTGGCATCTTGCGCTGCCCGTGCTGTGCCTGGTCTATGCCGGATTCGCGGTGCTCAGCAAGCAGACTCGTGCAGCGATGCTCGAGAACTTCAGCTCCGACTACGTTCGCACGGCGCGCGCCAAGGGCGTGCCATCGCGCGATGTCATCATCAGCCACGTCCTGCGCAACAGCCTGCTGCCGCTCATCACAATGTTCGTCGGGATCTTCCCGGCCATGCTCGGCGGCAGCGTCGTCGTCGAGCGCATCTTCACGATCCCCGGCATGGGCAGCCTGGTGATCGAGGCGATCAACCTCCGTGACCGTGAGCTGATCCTCGCCAACACCTTCATGATCTCGTCGGTCAGCCTGCTCGCGCTGCTGCTCGCTGACATCCTCTATGCGCTCTGCGACCCGCGGGTGGCCTATGACTGATCCGCGCCCATCCACTCCCGCAGCCGTTTCGGGCGTCGAGGTCATGCGTGGCATCGGCGCGCAAGAGGCCAAGGGCTTCTGGGCCGATGCGTGGGATCGGGTCCGTCGCCGCCCTGGCGCCATGCTCGGCATGGCGTGGATCGCCGTGATGGGCTTCTTTGCGGTCTTCGCGCCGCTGATGGCCAACGCCCACCCCATCCGCTTGGAGCGTCTTGGCCCCGATGGGCAGGTGCTCTCGGTCGAGTGGCCGCTCTTCGCCTACCTCAGCCCGACCGACTGGCTCCTGATGATCGCCACGGCCTTTGGCGTGCCGTGGGTGTTCCTCGGTTCAGGCCGACTCGGTCGCGCGGGCCGCATTGGCGTGCTCGTCGGCCTTTCCATGCAGGCTGGCGCGACCATCGTGCTCGCCGCGCTGCTGGTCTGGGCCGCCGAAGGAGCCGGGATCGAATCGCTCGAACGACTCACTCGGCTCGACGCTGGGCCGTGGCCGCTGGTGCTGGCGTCCGCCGTCCTCGTGGCGGTGCTGGCGATGGCGGTGCCGATCGCTGCCCCGTTGGTGCGACGCATCGGTCCGATCCTCGGGGCAGCGGCGCTGGGCTTCGCGCTGTCGTGGCTCGCTGGCGGCCAGTCGCTCGTCAACCATGAGCAGGTCATCCTCGACGAGGCGGCGGGCAAGGTCCGCGCGACGTGGACGCTGATTCCGTGGTCGAGCCAGTACACGCGCAGCGACATGGTGGGCATCCCGCCCGGCACCCGCGTTGCCGACTGGGAGAAGACCGCCTCGTTCAAGGGCACGCCGTTCGGCGAGCGCCGTGTGCTCCTGGGCACGGATGCGATCGGTGGCGACGTACTGGGGCAGATGCTCTGGGCGTGCCGATTGTCGATCTCGATCGGCCTGGTCTCGACCGGCATCAGCGTGGTGCTCGGCGTCACGATCGGCGCGCTGATGGGCTTCTTCGGCGGGTGGGTGGATCTCCTGCTCTATCGCGTCGTCGAGATCTTCATGAGCGTGCCCACGCTCTTCGTGCTGATCGTGGCGGCGGGCGTGCTGCCCCGAAACACCTACGTCATGATGGCGATCATTGGCTTCTTCAGCTGGACGGGCGCCGCGCGGTTCACGCGAGCCGAGTTCCTCAAGCTGCGCAAGATGGACTTCGTCCAGGCTGCGCAGGCTGCTGGGCTTCCCGTGCGCGCGGTGCTCTTCCGGCACATGCTGCCCAACGGCATCACGCCAGTCCTCGTCGATGCCAGCTTTGCGATCGCCGCGGCCATCACCATCGAGGCCACGCTCTCCTTCCTCGGCCTCGGGCCTGATGGCCAGGCGAGCTGGGGCAAGCTCCTTTCGAGCGCGACCGCCGCGACGGGCACCTTCGTCTGGTGGCTTGCGGTCTTCCCCGGGCTGGCCATCTTCCTCTCGGTGCTCTCCTACAACATGCTCGGCGAGGCCATGCGCGACGCGATCGACCCCAAGCTCAGGAAGGCGGCGCACTGATGGCGGCCCACGACACGATCGTCACGACGGCATCGAAGCCCATCGAGCCGTTGATGAGCGTGGAGGACCTCGCAGTCAGCTTCGACAACGGCTCGGGCCCGCGCATCCAAGCCGTGGCGGGCGTGAGCATGAGCGTCTACCCGCGCCAGACGCTCGCCGTCGTCGGCGAGTCGGGCTGCGGCAAGAGCGTGACCGCCATGAGCTCGATGCAGCTCATCCCGCGTCCGCCCGGTCGCTTCGATGCCGGCCGCATCATGTTCGAGTGTCGCAATCTGCTCGAGCTCCCCGAGCGCGAGATGCTCAAGGTCCGCGGCGGCAAGATCGCGATGATCTTCCAGGAGCCGATGACGAGCCTCAACCCGGTCTACACGATCGGCGACCAGATCATGGAGGCCGTGCTGCTGCACCAGGCCGTCTCGCCCGACGAGGCTGCGCGAATCGCGATCAAGGCCATGGCCGATGTCGGCATCCGCGATCCCGAGAGCCGCATGCGCGCATATCCGCACCAGTTCTCAGGCGGCATGCGGCAGCGCGTCATGATCGCCATGGCGCTCGCGTGCCGGCCGGACCTGCTCCTGGCCGATGAGCCGACCACCGCGCTCGATGTCACGATCCAGAAGCAGATCCTCGAGCTCCTGCGCGGGCTGCAGCACTCGACCGGCATGGGCATGATGCTCATCACGCACAACCTTGGCGTCGTCGCCGAGAACGCCGACGTCGTCTGTTGCATGTACGCAGGTCGTGTGGTCGAGTACGCGCCGGTCACCGAACTCTTCGATCGCCCGCTGCATCCGTACACGCGCGGCCTCTTCCGCTGCATTCCCGGTCTGTCCGAGCTGCGCAACCGGTTGGTGACCGTCGAGGAAGTCGTGGCCGATCCTCGCGAGTACCAGGGTCTTCGCAGCGAGGCCGGCCCGGTCGTTCCATGGTGGCCGTTCATGGACCAGTCGCAGCGCCCGGCTTTGGACGACCCATCCAAGCCCTATGCGCTTGTCGAAGTCAGCCCCAATCGTTGGGTCGGCTGCTGGCGCACCCCCGAGGTGGCCCGGAACCCGAGCCGCCCGCCGCGCATCGCGCCCGCCTGATCGTGCGCCCGTGGGTGCGGCTCAGTGCCCCGTGCTGCCGAAGCCCCCGGTCCCACGCTCGGTCGAGGAGAGTTCCGCGACTTCCGCGATGTCCGCACGCGCGACCGGCGCGAAGACCAGTTGTGCCACGCGCATGCCCGGCTCGACCGTGAAGTCCTCGCGCCCCAGGTTGATGAGCGCCACCATCACCTCGCCGCGGTAATCGGCATCGATCGTGCCGGGGGCGTTGGGCACGGTCACGCCGTGCTTCGTGCTCAGCCCGCTGCGCGGACGGACCTGCGCCTCGAAGCCCTCGGGAATCGCCAGCGCAAATCCGGTCGGGACGAGCACCACGCGGTTGGGCTCGAGCAGCATCGGCTCGGTGATCGCTGCGTGGACATCCATGCCGGCGGCAAGGCTCGTCTGGTAGGCGGGAATGCGTGCCAGCGGCGAGAGCCGCTTCCATTCGATGCGCACGGGCAGGTTCATGCGTGGATCCTAATGGTCGCTCGCGCATCGATTGTCCTCGGGGCGCCGAATCCGGGCACCGATCACAGCCAACCGAGCGACGACAGATCGAGCGGCTCTTCGCAGGCGAACGGCTCCCCCGACTCGGCGCCGATGCGGCTGCCGAAGTAGGTGTCGGCCGCCGCGATCCAGATCGGCAGGCGCCGGTTTGCCGGGTTCACGCTGACCTGGCTCGCGTAGCAGGCGATGGAGCGTTGCTTCACCTCGGCGAATCCGGTCGTGTCCACGATGAAGTCAGGCTGCGGCACGATCCGAAGGTGCGTCGCGAAATAGTGCATGTGCCAGCGGGGGTAGCAGGGTGCTCCGGGCAGGTCGGTCTTCACGTACTTGGCCTCGAAGCGCGCATCACGGATGAGCGCCGTGGCTGCGACGTGGTCAGGGTGCGCATCGCGTGGGTATGGCGAGAAGACCACGTCGGGCTGTTCGGCCCGGATGATCGTCGCCACCACGCGCCGGGAGGCCAGGTCGTCGCGCACTTCCCGGTTCACGAGCCCCGCATTGATCCTGCGCACGCCGAGCACCGCCGTGGCGGCTTCGGTCTCGCGGGCCCGGATCTCGCGCGAGCCGAAGGGCGTGGGCTCGCCGTCGGTCAGGTCGCACACGGTCACGCCGTGGCCGTTCGCGACGAGCTTGGCAATGGTGCCGCCCATGGCGAGCTCGGCGTCATCGGGGTGCGGCGCAACGACCAGGATCTTCATGGCTCCACCGTATCCGGTTCGATCGCCACGAGCGAATCGATGAGGTCCCGAGCCACTTGGCTGGCGACCGCTGCGCACGCTTGCCCCTGATCGACAGCGCCGGTCGAGGTCGCGTGGCGGAGTTCCCGCCAAGCCCGGGCGAGCGTGGCCAGGCGGGCGCGATCCGCAGCGAGCCACGAGCCGTCGTGCGTCGGGGTACCGAGTGAGCGAATCAGCGCGCAAGCACCCGGATCGACGCGGGGGAGCGAGGCGCCGATCCGAGTCTGGACGATCGCCACGAACTCTGCCAAAGGCAGTTCGCGCTCGACGGCCTCCAGCGTGCGCGCGCACTCGTCCCACTCGCCCTCGGCTGCGGCCGCACAGGCGAGAGAGATCCGTGGTCGAAGGGGGGCGAGCGTGACGGCGACGCCCTCAGACGACGGCGACCAGGCTGCCCAGCGTGCGAGTGTTGCGCCTGTGGCCACCATGTCCGCATCGCTCAGGCCCAGTCCTGCAAGGCGATCGGCCTGGGTCATCGCGCGTTCGAGCAGTTCCATCTCCCGGACCGATGCATGCTCCGGGCGCCCAAGTGATGCGGCCCACTGCGCGCGCGTGCGATCGATGCGCGCGGCGAGCCTGCCGGCCATCGGCCCAGCCACCATGGCCAACGCCGACTGCGGTTCCCGCAGATCCCGCTCCCCCGGGAACTCGATCCACTGGTCCAGACGTTGCGTCAAGGCGACCAAGGCGCTTCGAGCTCCATCGCGCGTGCGCTCCAGCCTGAGTCCATCGCCGGCGCGCTCAGCAGATCGAAGCGCAGCCTGCTGCGCACGAGTTCCCAGCATCGCAGCCCGACCAATCGCGGCGGCCGCACGATCGAGCAAGGCGAGGTCCTGGGCGGATCGCTCAGCCGCTGCGATGGTCCCCTCGGGTGGCTCGGTGCCCGCGCCATCGGCCAGCCACTGCACAAGCGCGGTCCGGTCCTTGCTGCTGCGCCTCAGGATGGAACCCATCAGCGTGGGCATCGCCCCTGGCAGGGCATCCGCCTGGATGCGCATGCCGGAGGCCAGCGCCGACGCAGCACGAGTGCGCTCCCCGGCCCGATCCCCATCCATCACCAGCCGAACGCACCGTGCGGCCCCGTCCACCCCCAGGGGAGGGCGACCGCCGCGACCTGCGCAGAGCGTCGAAAGATCATCCAGCATGACGCCGAGTGCATGGAGTCGTTTGAGCTCCGCAGCACTCCGATCGCGGTCACTCGGGCGATCGAGCGCGGCCAGCGCTGACTCGCATGCCGAGCGCAAGGACCGCGTCGTGTCGTTGTCGAGCCAAGTCATCGCATCCATTGCACGCAGCAGCCGGATCGTCCCGAGTGCATCATCGGCTATGGATTCGATCTGCGGCCGGAAGGCAGCGATCGCCGCAGCCTGGCGGAGCATCGACGCGCCGGCCTTGGCACGAGCGACCCACGGCTCTGCAGCCGTGAACTGCTCGAGGGCAACCAGCAGCCGCTCGAGCGCCTTGGTCGAGCCAATGCTGCCCGTGGCGGCTGGCCACAGATCGGCATCGGGTTGCATCGCTCCGGGATCGTCGGCGGCGAACGGAGCCAAGGCGTCGGCCAGTCCAGTCAGGCACGCGGACACTGCCGAATCAACACGCCTGGGATCGTCTGCCGCAAGCGATTGGATGGCCTCGGAGCCGCGCTCCGTGAAGGCGCGTGCGGCTGTGGCCAGGCGCACCACATCGGCTTCGCTGCGGGGGCGTGCCAGCGCGCGGGCCATGGCCGCATCGATGGTGCTTCGTGCATCCGCCATGCGCATGGCCGTGACGAATGCAGCCTGCGACGACCATGGTTCGGTCGACGACGCCCGCAACAGCTCGATCGACACCGCGCGCCAGGTTCTCCGTACCTCGACGAAGTCGCGCCCGATCTCGTCACCGGGTGCGGGCATCGCTGCGGACTCCTTGCTGAGTTCTGCCATCGTGGCCTCGACCACGCTGCCTGGGCCCCGTGGGGGATCGGCAGCGTGCGCCTGGATGGCCGCCGCGAGCGCGAGAACGATCGATGCCCACCAATCCATGAGCGTCATGCCTGGCCCCCAGTCTTCGGATACAGGATCCACTCCAGGCACAAGCCTTGTGCCGGCATGGTCGGACCGGCAAGAGTTCGATCGCGCGCCGCAAGGATCGTGCGGATGTGCCTGGGCTCGCGGTGCCCGCGACCGATTTCGAGCAGCGTGCCGGCAATGATGCGGACCATGTTGTGCAGGAAGCCCGTGCCGCTCACGTCGATCGCGACGGTCCCGTCAGGCATCCGGCGCACCGAGCAGCCGTGGATCGTGCGCACGGTGGTCGCGCGATCCTCGATGCTGTGCGCAAGGCCCGCGAAGTCATGTGTGCCCACCAGCATCGCAGCGGCAGCCTGCATGCGCGCCGTGTCGACCACGTGTGGCGTGGCGGCGACCCACAGCCGTTCGAATACGCCTGCACGATGCGCGTTCGGACACGCATCGCGGAAGGTGTAGCGGTAGCCCTTGCTCAGGCAGTCGCCGATCGGATCGAAGCCCGCATGCACGGGTTCCGCGGCCAGCACCGCGACATCGTCAGGCAGTCGTGCGCTGATCGCCCGAGCAAGCCGCTCGCCGTCGATCTCGATGGCGCAATCGAAGGCCGCGACCTGGGCGCGGGCGTGCACGCCGGAATCGGTCCTGCTTGCGCCAACCACGCGTGCATCGATCGAAAACGTCGAATTGATGGTCGATTCGAGCACGCCCTGGACGGTGCGCAGGGGATCGCCGCCCGGAACCTCCTGGCGCTGCCAGCCGTGGAAGTGCGTGCCGTCGTAGGCGACCGTGAGCTTCCAGCGGCGCATGCGCCCTCGGGCTCAGTGGCCGAACAGCGTCGAGGGGGCCATCATCCCCTTGGACTCGAAGTAGGACAGTGCCTCGTCGACGCTGCGGAAGATCTTGGTCGCGGTCTCGGTGATGAAGGGCGACGGCGCCTTGCGGGGCTTCCACACCACGTAGACCTCCTTGGTGTGCTCCCACGCATGATGGAGCTCGCGTTCAACGCCGCTCGACAGGCCCGGCACGCCCCCGGGGAGCTCGGGCACCAGCGAGACGATCATGTCGCTCTGGTCGATGAGCTTGAAGTCGCGCATGTAGATCTGGCCATCCACGTCACCGGCGATGTCCAGGATCTCGCGTACGCTGACCTTCATCGGTGGAGCGCCGGCGCGGCCGCCGAAGGCGTGAGCCGCCACCTCGATGAAGTCCTTGCCTTCGCGCGCGGCGGCCAGTCCGCGATCGAGCAGCAGCTTCTCATCCACGTCCGCCGGGTCGAAGGTGATGAAGAACCGAGCCAGCGCAGCCCGGAATCGCTCGATCTCCTCGAGCACGTCGGGCATGTCGACCACGTGGCTCATGGGGAAGCTCGGGTAGACCTTGCGCATGTCGGGCCGGGTGACCAGGCGCAGGCAGGTCTCGACCGTGTCCTTGTGGCGGCCGCGGCTCAGGATGTAGAACTGGTCGCGGCAATCGAGCGCTTGCGCCATCAGCTCGGTGGCCAGGATCTCTTCCTCGCGCCACACCATGCAGTCCTTGAGCGTCGCATCGATGTCGTGCTCCGCGTGCAGGCGGTGGTGCACGGTCTCGACATTGTCCACCAGGCAGATGAACATGTTGGGTTCGAGCCTGCGCAGCTGGTCGAAGTCGAACGCGCTGAAGAGGCCGTGGCGCCATCGGAAGGTGGCGTGGGTGTTCACCACGATGTTCGGGTGATCCTCGCGCGGCATGGTGTGCGCGATCACGTCCTTGAACGCGGCGCGGCGCAGGCTGTTGAGCCGGCTGATGGGCAGGTCGAGGATCCGGCCGGGGCGCACGTCCGGGGCCTCGGCGTACATCATGTCGCCGATGTGGAAGACCTGCATGCGGTCACCGCGTTCGCCGGCATGACGCTCGACGTCCCGCAGGTAGGGCTTCTTGTCCACGCCGATCTGGCCGGTGACGATGGCTCGCATGACGCAAGGCTACACGATCGCGCGGACCGCCCGACATGGCCGCTGCAGCTTCGGTGGCATCAGCATCGATCAATCGCTCGGTGAGCCGTGCGCGCTCGGCACGAGCGGGGCACTCACGGCAAGAGCAGGGCGACCACATGCACCTCGATGGCACGCCCTTCGCCCACCGCGTCCACCTTCTCGTGCGTCTTGCCCTTGATGTTGACGGCGCTCACGTCTGTGCCGAGCAACTCAGCCAGCCGCGCGCGCATCGCCTCCTTCACGGGTCCGATCTTGGGCCGTTCGCAGATCACCGTGGCATCC
>CAIYOC010000179.1 GCA_903927725.1 uncultured bacterium
CTCGCCCACGACCGGCGTGTCCCAGAGCCGCACGATGCGGCGCCATCGTGTGCAGGCGGGCGTCGTGATCCACGTGCGTGCTTCGCGCACCAGGGCCGCGAAGCCGGGATCGCAGTCGCCGTCGACGTCGAGCGTGGTCTTGATGATGCCCTTCGTGACCCAGCTGATCGCCGTGCGCGAGTCGCTGAACACCTCGCGTGCGGTGTGTTCGCCGGCCTCGAGCCGCTTCAGCGCATCCACGATCGCCAGGAACTCGCCGAGGTTGTTGTGCCCCAGCGCATGGCGCGCGCTGCGGAAGATCTCGGTCCAGCCGCCCGCGGCATTGCGCTGCATGCCGCGCCATTCAGTGGGACCGATGAGCCGCGCGCCGAACTTGCTGCAGTCGACGACGATGGCTTCGCCCGCGACCACGGGCCCGGCAGGCCCGGTCGTGGTCGGCGGTCCACCGGCTGCTCGCCCCGACGGGTCCGCAGCCGCCCGCGCCGTCGCGGAACCTCCATCGGATCGACCCGTTTCGCCCGATCCAGCGCGTGCTGGCGTCGATGCCGCACCTGGTCCACTGCTCGCGGTCGGTGCAGCACGAGGCGCAAGCGCCTCCGTTCCGCCACCAGCCTCGCGTGCAGCGCGGGTGAGCGGCAACGCGCGCATCGTCGGCGCTGGTGCGCCTGCGGGTGCGGGGCTGGCGCTCGTCGACCCGCCCTCAAGGATCACGCGCATGGCCGTCGCGGCGGGGCCCTGCGGCACCACGCTTGTGCGGCCCTTGCCGTTCACGTGCACCTGGAGCTTGCTCGCGCGTCCATCCGGCGGATCGATCGCGATGTCGTAGCGGCCCCACGATCCCTCGTCGAGCAGCCGCGGCGTGCCGAAGAGAAACCCCTGTGGCTCGAGCAAGGCGCGCGCGCGCGCGAGCGCGTCGTCAAGCAGGCTGAGCGTGCGCGCATCCATGCGCTGCGGTCCTCACTTGAGTTCCTTGATCTCGATCGCACGGAACCACACCGGGTCGCCGTGGCCGCAGAAGTGGATGTGGCCGCTCGTGCGCTTCAGGCCCGGGTGATCGCGGCCGTCGGGGGTGCCGCCCTTCGAGGCTTCGGCGACGTCGGCATCGAGGACCACGTGGCCGTTGAGCTTGACCGTGATGCGCGATCCCTTGGCGATGATCTCTTCCTCGTTCCATTCACCCACGGGCTTCAGGTGGCCGCGGCGCGCCGGCACCACGCCGTACACGCTGCAGCAGAACTGCCAGTCCTTCAGGTCCTTCCACTTCGCGGCCGTATCGTCGAGGACTTGGATTTCCATGCCCTCGAAGGCAGCGTCGCCATCCTTGGGCGCGCGGATCCCGATGCCGTTGTTGCTGCCCGGTGCGAGCTTGAACTGCAGCTTCAGGTGGAAGTCGCCGTACGCGCCCACGGTGTGCAGGTTGCGGCCGGCAGGTGTGCACTTGATCGCGCCGTCCTCGACGATGTAGCCCGTCGTGTCGCCCGCCCAGCCGGCAAGCGTCCGCCCGTCGAAGAGGCTGGTGAAGCCGCCGTTGGGGGGGGTGGCCGGCTTCGCCGCCGGTGCGGTGCCGCCGTCCTGGCTCATCGCGTGGATGCCCAGGGTGGTTGCGGCAATCGAGACAACGGCAAGGAACGCAGCGAATCGGGTCATGCGAGGAGCCTACCGCCTATCCTTCGCGCATCATGCTGACCTCACTGCTGATCGTCGCGAGCCTTGCCGTGATGCCCCAGGATCCCGCGCCTGCCGCCGCGCCCACCCAAGCGCCCGCCGCCGCGGAGTCGGACATCCCGAAGATCACCGCGTCCCGCATCTGGAAGGAGGCGAAGCTCCGGCGCCCGATCCAGCTCGTGCAGCGCCCCGACAACAACGACCTCGTCTACATCGCGGAGCAGTCGGGCCGCATCGTCGAGCTCGACCGCAGCAAGGACCCCGTCACGACCTCGACCTGGCTCGACTACCGCGATCCGGTGAACGACCAGTTCAACGAGCAGGGTCTGCTGTCGATGGCCTTCCATCCCAAGTTCGCCACGGATCGCCGTGTGTTCCTCTACTACTCGGCCGAGTCGCCGATGCGGGAAGTGCTTGCAAGCATGAAGGTCGGTGACGACGGCAAGCCCGATCCCAAGACCGCGACGATCATCCTCGAGCAGCCGAGCTTCGAGTGGAACCACAACGGCGGCACGGTGCTGTTCGGCCCCGATGGCATGCTGTATCTGTCGTTCGGCGACGGCGGCAGCGGCAACGATCCATGGGGCCACGGCCAAGACATGAACACGTGGCTCGCGAAGGTCATCCGCATCGACGTGGACCGCGTCGAGGCCGGCCAGACCTATTCGGTGCCCGCCGACAATCCGTTCGTGGGCCAGGCTGGCATCAAGCCCGAGATCTGGGCGAGCGGCTTGCGCAACGTGTGGCGCATGAGCTTCGATCGCTCGACCGGTGATCTCTGGGGCGGCGACGTCGGCCAGAACAAGTGGGAAGAGATCGATCTGATCCTCAAGGGCAAGAACTATGGCTGGCGCCCGCGCGAGGGCCGGCACGCCACCCGCGGCGTGAAGGATGCAAGCGACGATGCCTCGCGCTTCGAGGAACCGGTTGCCGAGTACGACCACAGCGAGGGGATCAGCGTGACCGGCGGCTTCGTCTACCGCGGCGCCAAGCACCCATCGATGCAGGGCATCTACCTGTACGGCGACTACCAGTTCGGCACCGTCTGGGGCCTGCGCTACGACACCAAGGCCAGCACGATGACCACGGATCCCGAGCGACTCTTCCGCAAGCGGTTCTGCATCGCGAGCTTCGGTGAGCTCAACGAAGGCACGCTCCTGATGTGCTGCACCGAAGGCGGCGCCGACGGTCCGGGTTCGATCTACGTGATTGCGCCTGCGGCAGACTGACGTAAGACCTTTCGGATTAGCAACTTAGATCGTTCTGGTCAGGCGCGTTCGGGCCAGTGGGCGGCGCCTTTGGCGGCCCCATTCGCACCCGGCTGATGCCCGTGGGTCGCGCCTGCGCGAATCGGCGGGCCGTCGTCGGGCGAACAAAGTCGCGACTTCCGGCATGCTGACGTTCCGCTTGCGTGCATCACGGGACAATCATCCTTGCCCGGGCTCATTCGGAGTCTGGGCCCGACCACCTAGGATCCAGACCATGACCAGCCTGACCATCGTTCGTCTCTGCGCCATCGCGCTCACCGCGTCCGTCACCCTGTTGAGCGATGTCGTCGTCGCCATCCCGCAGGATGCACCGGCTGGGCAGCAGGGCGGCCAGGGTGGTGGCCAGCCTGGTCAACGTCGCGATCAGCAAGCAGGTCAGGGCCAGCAGGGCGGTGGCCAGGCTGCTCCGCCGCAGGGTGAGGGCGACCGCGGCCAGCGTGGTGGCGGCGGCGGTCGTGGCGGCATGGGTGGCGGCATGGGCGGCGGCATGGGCCGCATGGGTGGCATGGGCGGCCTCATGCGCCAGTTCACCAGCCGCATGGAGCCCGATTTCATGAAGCGCGATGTGCCGGTCATCCAGGAGCAGCTCAAGCTCGATGATGGCCAGGTCACGGTCGTCGAGACCTTCATCACCGATTACACCGATGCCTTCGAGCCCCTCGCCGAGGAAACCCGCACCGTCATGCAGGACTCCATGCGCTCGATCATGCAATCCTTCATGGGCGGCGGCATGCAGGAGCGCATGCGTGACCTGTTCGAAGGCGTGCAGAAGGACATGGAGGCGCTGCAGCAGGAGAATGGCGGCGCCGAGATCGACCCCGAGGTGCGCCGCAAGCTCTTCCAGGAGCGCATGGACAAGCTGCAGCAGGACGTGACCGCGGAGCGCGCTGCGAACGGCCAGGATGCCGAGCAGCGCCGAATCATGAAGGAGATCGTCGATGCCAGCAACTCCTTCCTGTCCAAGAAGGTCGAGCTGCGCAAGGAACTCGTGGAGGGCGTGAAGGGCGTGCTGCGCCCTGAGCAGGCCGCCAACTGGGATGCCTTCGAGCGCTTCCTGCGCCGCGAGCGCGCCATGGGCAACGGCATCCTCAGCGCCGAGAGCACCAACCTGATCTTCGTGCTCGATGACGCCGACCTGACGCAGGCTGGCATCGATGCGACCAAGCCGATCCTCGACAACTACGAGCTCCAGCTCGACGGCGCGCTCAAGGCACGCGATGAGTTCCTGGAGTCGAGCGAGCCGCGCCTGCTGAAGTCGATGCTCGACGCCAACACGCAGGAATCGACCCGCATCGTCGACCAGCAGATCTCCATGCGCAAGGCGGTCCGCGACATCAACGAGCGCTTCCGCACCGAGATCACGCAGGCCCTGCCCGCTGAGGATGGCGCGAAGTTCAACCTCGCCGCGCTCAAGGCCGGCTACCAGCGCACCTACAACACCACGGCCACCCAGAAGATGTTCGAGGAGGCCGGCAAGATCGAGGGCCTCTCGGCCGAGACCATCGCGGCGATCACCGACCTCGCCTCGCAGTACGAGCGCGAGCTGATGGCCGTCAACGATCGCATCGTTTCGGCCACCAAGAAGCAGGAAGTCGACCGCACCAAGGAAGACATGGAGCGCGGCCTGTCCATGATGAACGGCACGGGCTCGTGGTCGAACATGATGGGTCGAGGCCGCGGCGGCGACCAAGGCCAGCCCGACCCGGTCCGTGATGCGTTCGACGATCGCGCCAAGCTCGCCGAGAGCTACCAGTCGCGCCTGAAGGCTCTGCTCACGCCCGAGCAGTTCGAGGCCCTTCCCAAGGGCAACGAGCGCGGTGGTCGCGGCGGCATGGGCGGCGGCCCTGGCGGCATGGGCGGCAACTTCGGCAGCGGCAAGATCAGCGAGATGCCCGAGCAGTTCCAGGAACGCGCCAAGGAGTTCGACGCGAACAAGGACGGCACCCTCGACGAAGCCGAGCGCACCAAGATGTTCGAGGACTTCCGCAACCGCTTCCGCGGCGGGCAGGGTGGCGGTGGTCAGGGCGGCGGCCAGGGCGGCCGCGCCGGCGACAACGGCGCCTGAACCGATCTGCGATACTCCGGCGCATGGATGCGCACGGACGCTCGTTCCCGGAACGACTCGCCATCGAGGAAGTGCTGCGCTGGATGCGCGGGGCCTTCCTCAATGACCACCATGGTTTCGGCCATGCCTCGGACGACTGCTTCCAGCGCGCGTGCGACATCCTGCGCACGCAGGCCGAATCGGCGCTTGCGCACTGCGCACTGCGCGGTGGCGGCACGCTGGATCGCCCCGCCGCGCTTGCTCGCACGCGCGAAGTGCTCGCCGAACTCGCGCGTGCCAGGCCGGCGATCGCATCGCTGATCGCCAGCGACGTGCAGGCGGCCTTCGATCGCGATCCGGCTGCGCACTGCCCCGACGAGATTCCGATCTGCTACCCCGGCGTGCGCGCGCTCGTTGCACACCGCATCGCGCACGTGCTCTGGCAACTCGGGCTGCCCGTGATCCCGCGCCTGATGGGTGAGATCGCCCACGCCGAGACCGGCATCGACTTGCACCCCGGTGCAACCATCGGTGAGGGCTGCTTCATCGACCACGGCACCGGCGTCGTGATCGGCGAGACCACCGTGATCGGCAGGCAGTGCACGATCTACCAAGGCGTCACGCTCGGGGCGCTGCGGTTCCCCACGGATGATGCAGGCCGCGCCGTGAAGGGCCAGCGCCGCCATCCCACCCTCGAGGATGGCGTGACGGTCTACGCGAACGCCACGATCCTCGGTGGCACCACGGTGATCGGTGCAGGCAGCACGATCGCCGGCGGCGTCTTCGTGACCGAAAGCGTGCCGCCCGGCAGCGTGGTCCACGCCGCCAAGCTCGATGTGCAGGTGAAGCAGCGGCGGTCGGCACCGTGACGGATCGCACGCCGACCGAGTCCGATGTCACCGCCGGCACGATGAAGCCACCAACGACCGAACACGATGCCGCGGGCGATCGCGCAAAGGCGCGGCCTGGCACGTGGACCGCCATCGCCAGCACCGCGTTCATGTCGGGCTTGGCCTACACGGTCGTGAACGACGGCGTGTCGGCGTGGCTGGCTGCGCGGCAGGTCACGCCGATCGTCATCGGGTTCTTCGCCCTCTGCTCCTTGCCCTACGGGCTCAAGTGGATCTGGGCACCCTTGCTCGACCGCTTCCATGCACCGCTGATCGGTCGTGGTCGTCGCCGCGTCGGATGGCTGATCGTGCTCGGCTCGCTTTCGGCGGCGCTGCTCGTGGCAGCGGGCGCTGCGGGGCCGCATGAACCGATCGCCGCCGCCGAGATCGCCGTGGCGACCGATGCGACGTGGCTCGAGCGGCAGTCGCTCGCGCTCGATGAACTCTCGCGCGGCGGGCTCTGGGGCTTCGCGCTCATCGTGTTCGCGCTCAGCCTTGCGTCCGCGAGCCTCGATGTGGTGGTCGATGCCTTCCGCACCGATTCGGTCTCGCGTGCCGAGCTCGGCCGTGCGGCGAGCGTCTTTGTGGCGGGCTTCCGCGTCGCCAGCCTGGTGGGCGGCGCCGGTGCCTTCTTCGTCGCTGCGCGACTTGGCTGGCAAGCAGCCTTCATCCTCGCGGCCGTCATCATGATGATTGCCACGATCACCGTGGCCTTCGCGCCGGAGCCGAGCGACGGCGAACCCACCTCGTTCATCGATGCGGTGCTCGGTCCGGTGCGCACGTTCGTCCGTCAGTGGGGAATCACCGCGCTCGCGCTCGCGGCGTTCGTCCTCATGTTCCGGCTGCCGGACCTCGTCGGCAACCGCATGGTCGGTCCGTTCCTGATCCAGGAGCTCGGCTTCACGCTTGACGAGGTCGCGGGAATCCGCCAGTTCCTGGGCTTCGGCTTCACGATCGCGGGCGCGGCGCTCGGTGGCGTGGTGATCGCGCGATTGGGCATCGCCCGCAGCATGCTCATCTTCGGCGTGCTGCAGGCCGCAAGCAACCTCGGCTGGGTCTGGCTGGACCATGCCGGCAAGGACCGCGCCGTGCTGCTCGCGGCGGTCGCCATCGAGAACGCCTGCAACGGCATGGTGGGCACGGTGTTCGTGGCCTTCCTCATGAGCCTGTGCGATCATCGATACAGCGCGGCGCAGTACGCGATCCTGACCGGGCTGATGTTCCTGGCGGCGAGCCTGGTCGGCACGCTCAGCGGGTCGCTGCTCGCCGAATGCCAGCGCCTGACGGGGATCCTCGGCGGCTACTCCGGATTCTTCATCGCCACGATCGCCATGGGCGTGCCCGGGATCGCGATGGTGCCGTGGATCACTCGGAAGGCGGCGGCGCGTCCAGGCGCGGCGTGAGCGCGCGCTGGCGGATCGTGTCGTAGGCGCTCGCGAGCAGGCCGACGAGCCGGAACCGGCCGCCAAGGCTGCTGGGTCCAAGTCGGCGCAGGAGCGCGTGCGGAATGTGCTGCGGCGCGGCGGCTTCGTCGAGTTCCGCCAGAGCGCGGCCTGGCCGCCAGAAGTCATGCACCAACTCGGTGATCGGCGGCAGCTCCGGCGGATGCTGCGCCACCGGCGGCGGGTTGTGCGCGCTCTGCACGCCGCGGCTCGTCAGCGCGCGATGTTCCTGGATGCGCTCGAGCAAGCGCTCTCCGGTGAGCCCGCGCAGCGTGAAGAGCACGAGCGGGTCCACTTCGATGCGTTCGGCGAGCACGCACGCCGCAGCGTGCACGTGCTTGCAGGGCTTCGCTTCCTTGCAGGCGCACTCGACGATCGGGTCGGCGGCCTTGAGCCCCGCAGGGAAGAGCCGAAGCCCCAGCCCCGAGACGAGCCGCTCGGCACCTTGCGGCAACTCGCCAGTGAGCAGGCGCGCGGAGTGGATCGCTTCCTGCGACATCGCAGCGACGACGGCGGTCCACTGCTCGCTCGTCCACGGATGGAACGTCATCGAGCATTCGTACGGTCGCGTGGCGCGGCCCTGCACCTTCATGCGCGCCACGCCGGGCACGATCTCCATCGTCACGACCTGGCCGCTCTGCGCGTACTGCAGGCCTTCGATGCGCACGGCCTCGGCGAAGCCGGTCTCCATGCCTTTGAGCCACGCTTGCGCCCACCACGGCAAGCCCTCCATGCCTGCCTTGCGGCGCAGCCGGATCCCGTGATGCACGCGCCGCGGGTGCTCGGCGCGCCGTGGCTGGAAGCCCTGCTCCGGGCGTGCGCGCGGCGCATCAGGGCTTGGCGCCTGCTCGACCGAAGTCGATGCCGCGTCAATCGATGCAAGCTCGGTCGATGCCATCTCGGGCTCGTGATCAACCTGGGCATCGACCGGGGGCGGCGTCTCGACCGGCTCGTTCGTTGGGCGCGTCACGCGCGTGAGCGACTTGATCATGGGCGAGGCCGCAGCCTTGGCTGGGCGCTTGGCAGCGGGCTTGGCGCCAGCCTTTGCCGATGGCTTTAGGGCCGGCTTCGCCGCAGCCTTGCCCGCTGGCTTTGCCGGGCCTTCGCCGTCCTTGCGTGCAGGTCGCGTCATGATCCCTCCGCCTCGATCAGGCTTGAGCGTCGCAGCGTGAGGATGTCACGCAGCTGCGAGGTGCTCATCTCGGTCAGCCACTGGTCGCCCGCGCTGATGATCTGCGTGGCCAGCTCGGTCTTCTGCTCGATCATCTGGTCGATCCGTTCCTCGAGCGTGCCCTCGCACACGAACTTGTGCACGTTCACCGTGCGGCTCTGGCCGATGCGGAACGCACGGTCGGTCGCCTGGTTCTCGACGGCGGGGTTCCACCAGCGGTCGAAGTGGAACACGTAGTTCGCCGCCGTCAGGTTCAGGCCCACGCCGCCGGCCTTCAGGCTCAGCACGAACACCGGGCATGAGGGATCCTCGCTCTGGAAGCGCTCGACGAGCTTGTCGCGCTTGGCCTGCGGCGTGCCGCCGTGCAGGAAGAGGGCCTCGGTGTCGAGTTCCTTCCGCAGCATCGCCACGAGCAGGTGCCCCATCTGGCGGTACTGCGTGAAGACCAGCGCGCGGTGCCCGCTGGCCACGACTTCATCAAGCAACTGCACGAGCCGGTGCGCCTTGCCGCTGCGCGCAGCCACGAGCGCGCTCTCGCCGAGCATCTCGCGGCCTGACGATTCGGTCTCGCCTTCGCCTGCTTCCTCCTCGGCGTCCACGCCATCCTTCGAGAAGCCCTCGCGCAGGAAGTGCGCCGGGTGGTTGCAGATCTGCTTGAGCTTGACGAGTGCGCTGAGCACGAGCCCGCGACGCTGGATGCCTTCGGCGCGGTCGACCTTGGCCAGCATCTCGTTCACGACCGAGTCATAGAGGCGCGCCTGCTCTTCCGAGAGCGGCACGAGCGCCTTCGTCTCGACGAGCGGCGGCAGGTCGGTGATAACCTTCGGATCGGTCTTGAGCCGGCGCAAGACGAACGGGCGGACGAGCGAGCGCAGCCGCTCGGTCTGCGTGCGGTCACGGTGCCGTTCGACCGGCAGCGCGAAGCGCTTGCGGAACTCGCCCTGCGTGCCCAGGTAGCCGGGGCAGCAGAACTCCATGATGCTCCAGAGTTCCGTGAGGCGGTTCTCGACCGGGGTGCCGGTGAGCGCCACGCGGTGGTCCGCCTCCAGCGATCGGATCGCCGCGGTCTGCTTGGTCGGCGGGTTCTTGATGTGCTGCGCTTCGTCGAGCACGACGCGGCGCCAGGGAATGCGCTGCATGAGCTCCTTGTCGCGCACCACGATGGCGTAGGTGGTGATGACCACGTCGGTGCCGCGCGCGGCCTGCTCGAAGCGCTCGCCCATCGGGCGCTCGAGCCCGTGCTGCACGTGCATGCGCAGGTTGGGCGCGAAGCGCGAGAGTTCGCGTTGCCAGTTGCCCAGCACGCTCATGGGCGCCACGAGCAGCGTCGGGCCAACCGGTGCCGGCGCGGCAACCTGCCGCTCGTGCAGGAGCAGCGCGATGAGCTGGATCGTCTTGCCAAGGCCCATGTCATCCGCGAGCACCGCGCCGAGCCGGTACTTGTCGAGGAACGCCAGCCAGCTCACGCCGGCGAGCTGGTACGGGCGCAGCGAGCCTTGGAACCCCGCAGGCTGCTCGAGCATCTGCAGCGATTCGGCACCCGCCTTCGCACCGAAGATCTCGGCGACCCAGCCGGTGGCGTCCATACCCAGGATCGGCATGCCAACCGGGCCGTCGATCCCGTGCGCCATGCGCAGCGCATCGACCAAGGTCATGCTTCCGCCCGGGTGTTCGCGCAGGAACTGCACGGCACCCTGGAAGTCCTCGGGCCGGATCTCGACCCACTGGCCGTTCACGCGCACCAGCGGCGAGCCTTGCTTGGCCAGCGCCTCGAACGCTTCGAGCGAGATCGGTGCATCGCCGACGGCGATCTGCCATCGGTAGTCGACGAGCGACTGCAGGCCGAGCGCGCCGCTGCTGGCGCCCGCGCCGCTGCTGCCCGATGGTTCTGTCTCGCCGCTCTGGATCATCAATCGCGCGCCGAGCCGGCTCGCGGGCTGGCCCCACCAGTCAGGCACGATCACCTCGAAGCCCGCCTCGAGCAGCACGGGCCGGATCTCAGCGAGCAGCGCGTAGGCCTGCTTCGTCGTCAGGTCCATGCCGCACGGATCGCTCTCCTCAAGCGATTCCTCGAGCGCGGTCCAGATGCGGCTCGCGCGCGAGAGTTCGGCGAGCAGCAGCGCACCCATCTCCTCGGCGCGCGCGGCGTTCTTGGCCTGCTTGCTGCCGCTGGCCTTGGCCCAGATTTGCTCGGCGTCGACCGTGGTCGCGCCCGCAGGATCGGCGAGGTGGAACGAGCAGTGCCAGAGCGCGTCGGCCGCAGGCTCCTCGCCCGCCGGTGGCTCGTGCAGTTCGAAGCGCAATCGCCAGGCGGAACTCTCGTTGATGTCCTCGAGGTTGCCGATCCAGCCGCGCACCAGCTTGAGGAGGCTCTGGTCGACGGTCTTGGGCTGCGCCACCGAATCGCCACGATCGAGCAAGCCGGCCAGCCACGCCACGTGCGGGTCGGCAGCCACGTCGGCCCCTTCGATCGCGTCGATGTAGGTCTCGGCCGACAGGGCCTCGCGCACCTGCGCATCGACCATGCGGCCCAGGCAATCCTCGAGCATCGCCCACGCTCCAGCACCGCCGGTGGCGTAGCCCTCGTCACCGACCGCACGCGCGCTCGCTGGCACGCTGGCGATCAGGCGTTCGAGGCGCGTGTTCCACTCGCCATCGTGCATCCACGGCTGCCATGCTGCGTGCAAGGCGCCCGTGCGCTCCTGCCGCAAGGATGGCACCACGCGCTGGTCGGCGATCAGGTCCACGGCCATACGGCCGACGGCATGCCACCAGCGGGTCTCGTGACCGAGCTCGATCGTGTGGTGGGTGTCGTCATCCTGGTGCAGGGCCAACAGCACCAGCAGTGCATCGCGTGGCGCGATGGTGATCGAGGGCACGCGGGCGGTGGCCAGTTGCAGGTCCTCGTCGCCGTCGATGGAGGTACCCAGCAGTGCTGCCATGCGGCTCGATGGCAAGGGCCAGGCACCGTCGGCGAGTTGGCGATGGGGGAGCAGGAGCGCGAGTTCGGCGGGCGTGGCGTGGATGCCGGTCGGCACGATCCCGGCCTCCCGCACGGCGTGCTCCAGTTCGGCGTGGCCAGCGATGAAGGGGTGTGCACCCGCTTCGGCCGCCGACGGTTTCTGTCGTGCGCGGCCGAGGTCCTCCGCCCAAAGGTGAAGGGCGTGGCCAGACCAATTGCAATGGAGGACAAGCATCGTGAGGAGTGATCCGAGTGATCGCGCTGGGGATCGAACCCAGGACCTAGTGATTAAAAGTCACTTGCTCTACCGGCTGAGCTACGCGATCCGAAGGGGGAACGATCGTAGCCGGGAAGGACGTGGGTGACGGCAAGGAGTCCGCAAAGGGGCGCTTTATCGACCAGATTCCCACTTGGCATGAAGTTCCGGGGGCTTCCGGTGGGCATATTCGCGCAAGTGTGCCCGGGGCATTGACTCGGGCAAGGCAAAATAACACATTTGCGGTGCATAAGGCGGGTTCTTTGAACCTTGGCGACTCGCCGTCCGATCAATGGGTGACCGATTCTCGGTCACGACCAGGTAACGCACCATGCACGACAGCAACCCACTCATCGGTCAGTTCCTCACCTACCTCATCGACGAGCGGCACTTCAGCCCGTACACGAGTCGGTGCTATGGCCTCGACCTGCGTCAGTTCGCCGAATACCTGACTGCCGAGCACTCCATCCCCGGCAACCAGGCAGCCGAAGAGGCCAGCCTGAAGACCCGCAACCCGTCGGCGAAGAAGACCGTCACCGACTGGCTGCTCCTGGGTGATGTCGAGGTGATCCGCGCCTACCTCACCAAGATGGCCGAGCAGAACTACTCGCCGGCCACGACCGCCCGCAAGATCGCCACGCTGCGCAGCTTCCACAAGTGGATGGAGAAGCGCGGCTACATCGGCTCGAACCCGATGACCCTGATCCGCACGCCCAAGCAGCCGCGCCGGCTGCCCAAGGCGATCAGCGTCGACCAGATCGAGAAGCTACTGGCTGCACCGAGCGACGGCGAGGTCCTGGGCGCGCGCGACCGCGCGATCCTCGAGACCCTGTACTCGACCGGCATCCGAGTGAGCGAAGTCGTCGGCATCAACCGTGCCGATGTCGACATCGAGCGCCAGCAGATCATCATCCGCGGCAAGGGCCGTCGGGAGCGCGTGGTACCGCTGGGCGTGCACGCGCTGGGATCGATCGGCAAGTACCTCACGATGATCGAGTCCGAGCGTGGCCCGCTGGCCCCGACCAGCCCGCTCTTCGTGAACAAGCACGGCACCCGCCTGTCGAGCCGCTCAGTGCGCCGCAAGGTCGCCAAGTACCTCGAGCAGGCCGGCCTGGATCCCGACATCAGCCCGCACACCATCCGCCACTCGTTCGCCACGCACCTGCTCGACAACGGTGCGGACCTGCGCGCGGTGCAGGAGCTGCTCGGTCACCAGTCGCTCTCGTCGACGCAGGTGTACACGCACCTGGCGCAGGGCAAGAAGCGGGCCGACTACGACAAGGCGCATCCGCGCGCCGAGGCGAGCTGAGCCGATCCAACCCATGAGTCCAACCCATGAGTCCACCCCGAGGCCCCGCACACGCGGGGCCTCGTTCATTTTCGGCTTCCTGACTGCATCACCGCACGGCGCCGCTTCAGCGACGCATCGTATGGCGCCGCTTCAGCGACCCGCCGTATGGCGCCGCTTCAGCGGCGCCAGGGCCACGCCATGTGCTCCTCGCGCGGCGGGCAGTCGTCGGAAACCAGCGTGAAGCGCACGGTGTCGCGCACGATCTCTGGTGTGTAGGTGCCCTCGACGTTGGCGCACGCCGCCGCGGAGGCATCGTTCACCAGCACCACCGCATCGCCACTCGGGTGCCAGCGACCGGAGACCGTC
>CAIYOC010000180.1 GCA_903927725.1 uncultured bacterium
CGCAGCTGGCACCCACGAGCGAGGCAGTCTTGCGGCGGACGATCTCGAAATAGGTGGGTTCGTCGAGGTCCCAGTTGCCGCGGTTGGAGAGCTGCACGAGCTCGCCTTCGCAGAGCGTGTTGGTGACCTTGCCCAGCGCCAGGTTGAGACGCGGATCGCCGAGGCTGCTGCAGAGGTGGAAGGCGTTCGAGATGAGGTAGTCGCCGAGCATCACGGCGGCTTCATTGCCCGAGAGCGCGTTGATGGTGCGGCCCTTGCGGCGGAGCTCAGCCTCGTCGAGCACGTCATCGTGCACGAGCGTGGCCATGTGGATCATCTCAACGGTTGCTGCGAGCACGCGGTGACCTGGCAGGATCCGAGCCAGGCCGGCCGGCCAACGGTCCGTGGCCGCCGCCGAGAGCAGCACCAGCATCGGGCGCAGCATCTTGCCGCGATAGTGCTCGATGTGCCGCGCGAGGGCATTCACGCAGGGCTGATCGCTCTCGAGCTGGGCATCGAAGACCGCAGTCACCTGGACGAGCTCCGAGCGGATCGCCTCGGCAAGTGGTTCAGCTTGGTCGAGCTTGGCGATCATGTCGAAGCGTAGGACGCTCATGGACGCCACGCCGAGATGTAGGCGATCCAGGCTTCGCAGGCCTCGCCGCGGCGGCTGGGGGTGAAGATGCCGTCACCGGTGCCATCCTTGGCGGTGCCCTCCCAATGCACGACCGGGTCGCGGAACCCCGCTTGGACCAGCAATTCCTGCAGTTCCGGCAGGGTCCAGAGGCGCCAGTCGTAGGTGAACGCCTTCTTCAGCTCGGTGCGGTCCGGGAAGCGGAAGTGGATGTGATTGAGCACCTCGCCCGTGATCGGGTTGTAGACGTTCTGGTCCCACACGTAGGTGAAGCCGTCGAGGTGGCGCTCTTCCTGCTGCTCGACGTAGCTGCCCGAGCCGCCATACGCATCGCACGCGAACATGCCCCCCGGGCGGATGCCCTTGTACGCCGCCTTCAGGTAGCGCAGCATGAGCTCGCGCGTCTTGAAGACGCAGTAGGAGAAGTTCATCGCGACGGTGACATCGACCGGCGCACGCCGCGCGGTGAGCACATCGGCCTTCGCCAGCACGATCCGTGACCGTTGCTCCGGCGTCAGCGTGGACTGCTGGCGCGCGCGCCCCCAATCGAGCACGTACTGGTCGAGGTCGATCCCGCAGGCGCGATTCGTGCGCCGGCGCGTGACCCACTCGCGGCAGACCGCGTGCGACGCGCAGAAATCCTCACGCAGCGTGGCTGGGAGCCGGCCGACCTTCTTGCGATAGGTGGCATCGATGAAGTCGCACTCGGCCTCCGGCTGCTGGACGGCCAGCTCGTACAGGTGGTGCGGATCGGCCGTGCGGGCGCTGAACCACTGCTTGACGGCGCGCTGCGTGCGGGATCGTGGACGCTTGGATGTCGTGGAAGCCATCGGGGGCGCGGAGTGTAGTGCTCCACGCCCCCGAGGCTGCATGCGGGCTGCGCCGGCGCTTGGACCGGGACAGGATCAGTAGCGGTAGTGGTCGGGCTTGTACGGGCCGTCCTGCGCCACACCGATGTACTCGGCCTGGTCCTTGCGGAGCTCGGTGAGCTTGGCGCCAAGCTGCTTCAGGTGCAGGCGGGCGACCTTCTCGTCGAGCTTCTTCGGCAGCGTGTAGACCTTCTTCTCGTAGCGCTTCGTGTTCTGGAAGAGCTCGATCTGGGCGATCACCTGGTTGGTGAAGCTGGAGCTCATCACGAAGCTCGGGTGGCCGGTCGCGCAACCGAGGTTCAGCAGGCGGCCTTCGGCAAGCATGATGATGCTCTTGCCGTTGGGGAGCTTCCACTCGTCGACCTGCGGCTTGATGTTCACGCACGTCGAGCCCTTGACCTTCTTCAGGCCGGCCATGTCGATCTCGTTGTCGAAGTGGCCGATGTTGCCCACGATGGC
>CAIYOC010000181.1 GCA_903927725.1 uncultured bacterium
ACCACTCCGGCCGCGACGCGCAGACTCGCATCGTGATCACGCTCAAGAAGGGTGCCGACCCGCAGGTCGTCGAGCGCAAGCTCTACGAGTACACGCCGCTGCAGTCGACCTTCAGCATCATCAACATCGCGCTCGTCAACGGCCAGCCGCGAACGCTGCCGTTCAAGAGCCTGATCGAGGCGTACATCGACCACCGCCGCACGGTGATCCGCCGGCGCACCGAGTTCCAGCTCCGCCAGGCGCGTCAGCAGGCGCACCGGCTCGAGGGGCTGATGTACGCCGTCTGCGACATCGACGAGGTGATCCGCATCATCCGCGAGAGCCGCACCCGCGACGAGGCGATCGAGCGCCTGCAGGAGCGCGCCTTCCGCATCGCTCCCGATCACCGCTACGCATCGCTGGTGCCCCAGCGGATCGTCGAGCGCAGCCGCCAGGACGGCGGCGTCACGCTCACGCGCGTGCAGGCCGAGGCGATCGGCGCCCTGCGCCTGATCCAGCTCGTCGGCCTCGAGATCGAGAAGCTCGCCAACGAGTTCACCAAGCTGCTCGAGCAGATCGACGGCCTCGAGGCGATCCTCGCCAGCGACCGTCTCGTGCTCGACATCATCCGCGAGGACACGATCGAGCTCGCCGAACGCTTCGGCGACGACCGCCGCACGGTGCTCGAGGAGGGCGATGCCGCCGACTTCGACATGGCCGAGCTCATCGCCGAGCACGATGTGGTGGTCAGCATCTCCAGCGAGGGCCTCGCCAAGCGGCTCCCCGTCGAGACCTACCGCACGCAGGCCCGCGGCGGCGTGGGCATCAAGGGCGGCGAGGTGCGCGATGGCGATTTCGTCGAGCACATGTTCGTCTCGAGCTCGCACGATGACCTGCTGTGCTTCACCGACACCGGCCGCGTGTTCAGGCTCAAGGTCTGGCAGGTGCCCGAGCTCGGCCGCACCAGCAAGGGCCGCAGCCTGAACAACCTGCTCGACCTTCGTGACGGCGAACGCGTGCGGGCGTTCCTGCCCATCAAGGACTTCGAAGCCAGCGAGGACTACCTCTTCTTCGCCACGGCGCAGGGCCGCGTCAAGCGCAGCGCGCTGAAGGACTACCGCAACGTCAACCGCAGCGGCATCATCGCGGTCAAGCTCAACGAGGGCGACGGCCTTGTCAACGCCCTGCTCACCCGAGGCAACGACCACGTGCTGCTCTCGACGGCGCACGGCATGGCCATTCGCTTCGACGAGAACGATGCCCGCGTCATGGGCCGCGACACGGCGGGGGTCTCCGGCATCGACCTGGCCGAGGGCGACTCGGTGGTCGGTCTCGTCCGGTGCGACGACACCGCCGATCTCTGCACGGTCACGCTCAACGGCTACGGCAAGCGCACGCCCATGCGCGAGTACCTCGTGCAGCAGGAAGATGGCTCCACGCGCGTGCAGAGCCGCGGCGGCAAGGGCCGCAAGGACATCGTGGTCAATGACCGCAACGGGCCGGTGGTCTCGGTGCACCCCGTGACCGATGGCCACAACCTGCTCTTCATGACGACCAACGGCATGGCCGTCCGCATCGCGGCCAAGGATGTGCGCGCCATCGGCCGCAACACGCAGGGCGTGCGCGTGGTGCGCCTGCGCGACGGCGACACGCTGCGTGCCGCCGCACGGGTCGATGCAAGCGAGGATGGCCCCGCTCCGACCGAGGCCGTGCCCACCGACGACGAATGAACCACCCCCACGGAGCCCCGCATGTCCCTCACCAATTGGTCCGAGACGATCGTCATCGCCGAACTGCAGGATGAACCCTCCCTGAGCGAGGACCTGTCCGCGCTCGCGGCCCGCTTCGAGCAGGACGGCGACCACCGTGACGTGGTGCTCGATCTTGCCGAGGTGAACTACCTCACGAGCTCGAACATCGCCGCCCTCCTTCGCCTGCGCCGGCTCGTCATCTCCAACGAGTGCCGCATGAAGGTCACCGGCTGCACCAACTCGGTCTGGGGCATCTTCCTGACCACCGGGCTCGACAAGGTCTTCGACTTCGTCGACGACAAGCTCATGGCGCTCGCCACGCTGCAGATGGGCGGCTGAGCATGCTTCGCCTGCGTCGCACGCCGCTCGAGCCGCGCATCGAACTGGTGCCGCTCATCGACGTGATGATGTTCCTCCTCACGTTCTTCGTCTACGCGCAGGTGCTCACCACGCGCGTGGCGATCGTGCCCATGGAACTGAAGCGCTTCAGTTCGGGCACCGAGGCCAAGGTCCCGCCCGCCTGCAGCGTGAGCATCGATCTCGACGGCCGCGTCTGGGTCGATCGGCGCGAGGCGGGCCTCGAGCAGCTGGCCACCATGGTCGATGAGCGTCGCAAGGCCGATGGCCGCACGGTCGTCTACCTCGCGGTCGCCGATGGCAAGGGCACGGTCGATCGCGCACCCATCCTGCAGGAAGTCTGGGAACGCCTGAAGGGCAGCGGTCTCACCGTGAACATCGTGGGCAAGCCGGCGCCTGCACGCACGGTCCAGCCGTCAACGGCTCCCGCAGCACCGAACGCTCCGTCCCCGGATGCAGCGCCAGCCTCAACGCCCCTCGGGGCAGGATCCCCGGGCAACCAAGGGCAGCCGTGAACGTCAGCCCCGTCGCGTTTGGCTTCGTGGTCAGCCTGCTGCTGCACGTGCTCGTGCTCGGTGGCTACGCCGAGGATGCCGCGCGACTGGTCGGCAAGGCCGTGCTCGCCGCGATCGAGCCTGTTCGCCAACCCGACCCGGCCGCGAACGATCCCGAGCAGGCTGCAAAGCCCAAGCCTGCGGACCGGCCGAAGCGTGAGGCGGCGCAACCCGCGCCGAAGCAGGAATCAAAGCCGGAGCCCAAGCCGGAGCCCAAGCCAACCGAGAAGCCTCGACCTCCTGAGCAGCCCCAAGGGCCGAAGTTGCCACCGCGCGCACCCGAGCCACCACCCCCGCCAGAGCCCGATGTGGTCGAGGTCACGCCCGGCATCGAGGGCGGCTCACAGACCAGCATGAACTGGATCGGCTACGACGAGTACCAGGAGCATCTGGCTCGGCTGGCCACGCAGGAACAGGCGGCGTTCGACC
>CAIYOC010000182.1 GCA_903927725.1 uncultured bacterium
CCGGGCACCGCGGGAACGATCGGCCACCGCGGCGGGTGGAAGGGTCCGAACGGATTGCCGCTCAAGGGCGACCGTGCGCGGATCTTCGCCGCGGGCACGGTTGCGACACTCCAGCCCCACTTCGTCAACGGCTGGCAGCCGGTCGAGCCCGCGATCGCGTTCGTCGCCGCCGACGACGAGTACCGCAGCGAGATCACCATGCCGTTTCTCGCGGAACTCGTCCGTCAGCCGCTCGGAGTGACGAAGAGCCTGCATCTTGCAACCGATCGCGCACCCAGCGGTGGTCCGAACCCGACACCGAAGGTCGACGCCAAGACCAACCTCACCGGGTCGTACACGCTGTGGAACACCGACGTCCTCGTCGCCTACATGCGCTTCGAGCGACTCGATGACGGCACGCGCCGCGAGTTCCTCGAGCCGCTTGACCGCGGCACACCGCTGGTCGCCTTCCGCACCACGACGCACGCATTCGCCTATCCCGAAGGGCACCCCGCTGCATCGCTCAACAACGGCTTCGGCGAGAAGTACCTCGGGACTCCGTGGCGGTTCCACCACGGCCACTCGTCGAAGACGCGCATCCTTCCGCCGGACGCCGAGTGCGCGAAGCATCCGATCCTTGCCGGCGTGACCATCCCGCCCGAGGGAATCGTGGTCCCGAGCTGGCTCTACCACGTCGAGCCGCTGCCAGCGGACTGCACGGTCCTCCTGTGGGGCGAAGCGATCGACAGCGAGCGCAAGGACGCGCCGCAGAGGCAGCCGATCCTGTGGGTGCGCGAACGCCCCGTCAATCCACGCGGGTCGCGGGATCCGAAGGAGCCTCCGCCGCCAGCGCCGCGACCGCAGCGCATCGCCTACACCTCGCTCGGCCATCCCGGGGACTTCGCGCATCCCGAGGTTCGCCTGATCGCGGCGCAGATGGTGGCGTGGGGCGCGTCGCGCGAGGGCGAACTCGACGACGCGGAACGCACGGCGATCCGCGGAGCGGCGTTCGCAGCACCGCAAACCCGCTGATTCCGCCTGCTTGTTCCGCGCCGTGATTTCACGCGGCCTGCGGGGTACACTCGTCGTCTCAGGACCCGCCCAATGCCCTACTACACCAAGCTCGGCAAGCTCCCCTCCAAGCGCCACATCCAGTTCCGCCGTCCCGACGGCAGGCTGTACGCCGAGGAGGTCTTCGGCACCGAGGGCTTCGTCGGTCCGACCTCGACCCTCTACCACATCAACCCGCCGACCCAGGTGATCGGCTGGAAGCCGCTCTACTCGACCAAGGTCGAGTACGTCGAGCGCGACACGATGCGCATGCGCCATGTCAAGAGCGCGCCGCTGCCGCCCAAGGGCGACGCCGTCACCGGCCGCGTCGTCCTCTTCGGCAACAACGACGTCGAGATCAGCGTGTGCGTGCCCGCCGAACCGATGAAGTACCACTTCAAGAACGCGATGGCGGACGAGTGCTTCTTCATCCACTTCGGCTCGGGCACCGTGTTCACCATGTTCGGCGCGCTCACGTTCGGGCCGAAGGACTACATCGTGATCCCGAAGGGCACGATCTACCGGTTCGAGTTCGACAAGACGAAGGCCGGCGAGCCCCAGCCGCGCATGCTCCTCATGGAGAGCGTCAACGGCTCGCACATCCTGCCGCCGCCGCGCTACCTCTCCAAGAAG
Organism: uncultured bacterium; assembly: GCA_903927725.1. Classification (GTDB taxonomy): domain Bacteria; phylum Planctomycetota; class Phycisphaerae; order Phycisphaerales; family SM1A02; genus SYIB01. The sequence goes on from CAIYOC010000182.1 coordinate 1,663, forward strand.
ACCGCGCAGTTCCTCGAGCACGCGCCCTACTGCGAGCGCGACCTGCGCCTGCCCGAGATGCCGATGACCTTCGACAAGAAGGGCTCGTTCGAGGTGCGCATCAAGAGCCGCGACCTCGTGCACTCGTACCAGTACAGCTACCACCCGCTCGACGTCGTCGGCTGGGACGGCTGCTACTACCCCTACTGCTTCAACATCGACGACTTCAGCCCGATCGTCGGCAAGCACCACATGCCGCCGCCGACGCACCAGACCTTCGAGGCGCACAACTTCGTGATCTGCTCGTTCTGCCCGCGCCCACTGGACTTCCATCCGCAGGCGATCGTGGTGCCGTACAACCACTCGAACCTCGATTCCGACGAGGTGCTGTACTACGTCGAGGGCAACTACAAGGCCCGGCGCGGGATCGAGAGCGGATCGCTCACGCTGCACCCACAGGGCATTCCGCACGGCCCGCACCCGGGAACGGTCGAGGCGACGATCGGCCTGACCCACACGAACGAACTCGCGGTGATGTGCGACACCTTCCGCCCGCTGATGGCGACGCGCGCCGCCGTCGAACTGGACGAGCCGCTCTACCCGGCTTCGTGGGAGGACGGAGCGATGACCGCGAGCAGCAAGGTGCGCGCTGCCAAGGCGGCCAAACCAGCGGTCGAAGCCAAGGCTGCGAAGCCCACCGCCAAGGCCAAGTCCACCCGCCGTGCCCCGACCCGTGCGGGTGCCGCGAACACCTGGGACTGATGGCCATGAACACGCTACTGATCGCAGCGATTGCTGTCATGGGACTGGGCACGATGGTGCCGCCGTCAGCCCAGCCGACACCTGCTTCAGGTGACGCACCGCCCGCGGCGACACCGGCCGCCTCGGCGAAGCCCGCAGACGACGACCCCCTGCCCCAGCAGATCCCGAACCTCAGCGATGCTGGGTTGCCGGTCGTGCGGCTCACGCTTGGTGCGGAACCGTTCGACCTCGAGCTTGCAGCCACCGACGCGGCCATCACCAAGGGACTCTCAGGCCGTGACCGGGTTCGCCGTCACCGGGGCATGCTGTTCGTGATGCCCTACTCGCGCGAACTCGGCTTCTGGATGGTCGATTGCCTGGTCCCGATCGACATCGCGTACGTGAACGAGCAAGGGATCGTGACGGCCGTGCACACGATGAAGACCGAACCGCCGCAGCGCGCCGATGAGTCGCGCGGCGCCTACGAAGTCAGGCTTCCCCGCTACCCCAGCGGTGCCAAGTCGCGGTACGCGATCGAGCTCGCCGCGGGCGAGTTCGCCCGCTTGGGCATCGCCAAGGGCAGCGAGATCAAGGTCGACTGGCAGGGCGTGAACACCGTGGCACGCGCCACGCGCGTGGCCGGCTCGAAGCGCTGAGATCGCGCGTCACGCCACCGGCAGCACGATTCCACGGCACTCACCGAAGCTGAGCTTCGGCAGGCCATCACGCACGGCCCAGCCGCGCAGGATCACCTCGTCGCCGTCCTGCAGGAACTTGCGCTCCGTACCGTCCGGCAGCGTGATCGGCTTGGTGCCGCGCCAGGTGAGTTCGAGCAGGCAGCCGCGTTCGTCCTCGCCTGCACCGCTGATCGTGCCGCTGCCCAGGAGATCACCGGGCCGCATGCGGCAGCCGCTCACGGTGTGGTGCGCGAGCATCTGGTTCATGCTCCACCACAGGTCAGTGCCACGGCTGCGGCTGACGACCATCGCGGGCACGCCGCGTTCGCGCATTGGGGCACTGGAGATCGCGACCTCGAGCCGGACATCGAGCAGGAAGTCGTCGTCCCATCGCAGGTACTCCAGCGGCTGCGGGTCGCCTTCCCCGCGAGCCGGCATCGGCACGCGGTACGGGGCGAGCGCTTCGGAGGTGACGATCCACGGGCTGATCGAGGTGATGAAGTTCTTGGCGGTGAAGGGCCCCAGCGGCTGGTACTCCCACTTCTGCAGGTCGCGGGCGCTCCAGTCGTTCAGAAGCACGTGGCCGAAGATGCGCTGCGCGGCCTCGGCCACCCCGACGCGCTGGCCGATCTCATTGGCCTGCCCGCCGACGACGGCACCCAGCTCGAGCTCGTAGTCCAGCAGGCGGCATGCCGTGAGGGACGGCGGGCCGTCGTCAGCCTGCACGGTCTGGCCCATGGGGCGACGCACCGCAGCACCGCTTGCGACCACCGTGCTCGCGCGGCCGTGGTAGCCCACCGGCAGGTGCTTCCAATTGGGCATGAGCGGGTTCGTGGGCCGGAACATCGAGCCGACGTTGGTCGCGTGGTGGATCGACGCGTAGAAGTCGGTGTAGTCGCCGATGTCGCACGGCAGGCGCATCGTGATGCCCCACGCCGGAAGCAAGGCATCCTTGGCGACCGCTGCATCGCGGAGCTCACCGCACGTTTCGCCGAGCAGCCGTTGGAGCTCAGCGCGCGCCTGCGCCCACGCGGTCGAACCCAGGCCGAGATAGTCGTTGAGCACCGGCTTGGCGAGCGCATCCTGGATCCGACGGTCCAGTCGCGCCAGCACGCCCGACTCCACGCAACGGTGCAGGTCGAGGATGCTGTCGCCGATGCGTGCGCCCAGGCGCGCGCCGCGGCCCTCGCCGCTCCACGCACCCATCGGAAGGTTCGCCAGGCCGAAGCCCTCGCTCTTGCCTTCGCCACCCGCCGACCGGGCCCCTGGCACCCACGATGCTCCTGAAGCGTTCATGCGCACTCCTCCTTGCTCACCAGCCCCATGGCCAGGAGATCCTCCAGCGGTTCGTCGTAGCTGCACGAGCCGAAGCTGTGCATGAGCTGGGCGCGCCCGGCACTGGCCTGCGCCGGCGTGATGCGCAGGCCCTCCCACGAGATGCCCTGCGCATCGACGGTGAAGGCGTCGCGCCGCTCGTCGGCAAGGAGCCGCTCGAGGCCTCCGCGATCGATCGCGCGCGCATGCATCATGCACGAGCCCACGATCACGTTCATGAAGCCATGCTGCGTGCATCCGATGGCCGGCACGGCATGGCGGAGCGCCCGATGCAGTCCGGCGGTCGCCTTGAACGGAACGCGGCCGCGAGCGCAGGCTTCGATGAAGGCTGCGACGTGCTCGATGGTCGGATGCGCCGCCGCGACCGTGCCACCGGTGCGGATCTTCGCACCGAACCCTTCGTCGGCGATCGCGATGAGCAAGCCCCGTACATCGCGATCGACCGGGAGTTCCCAGTACGTGAAGCACTCTGGCAGGATCTCGGTCGCGCGCTCGATCTCGTCCGCGTTCGACGCCTTCACCTCGAGGCAATCCACCCGCATCGCGGCCTCGCCGGGCGAGGCATGGCGATCGTTGAAGGCTTCGACCGCGGCAAGCGCGGCCGTGAAGTCATCCCATTGCGCGACCGGCGGGGTGACCGCGGAAATCGCCCAGGCGCCCTCGGTGCGCGGCGGTTCGGCCGTCGGAGCGTGCCCCGTGGCAAGCGTGCCCAGCGCCGCAAGCCGCGCAGCCGGCCACACCAGACGCCCGCCGATCCACGCAGCGCCGCCACCAAGCAGGCGCGCATGCATGGAGACGGCCGTGGGCTCGTCGAGCGACGCCGGCGGGTAGAGCCCCGCGTAGTCGATCGACTCACCCAGGAGCGCGTGCAGGGTGGAATGGGTCATGCGGTGCTCAGGGCTTGGCGATTGC
>CAIYOC010000183.1 GCA_903927725.1 uncultured bacterium
ACTCGCGGGTGTCCGGCACCTTCGGCACGGTCGATGCCGACAATCCTGATGGCAACAGCTACACGCTGCCCACCGCCACGCTTGAACCCAACGACGCTGCGGCGCTCGATCTCTTCGGCTACGAGGTCGCCCTCGACTTCGAGGGCTCCAACGGCACGATCGTCGTGGGCAAGCAGCTCGGCGAGGGCCCGGCAGCGGAAAGCAATGCCGGTTCGGTCTATGTCTTCGAAGGCAGCGGCAGCACGTGGACCCAGGTCGCCAAGCTGACCACGGGCGATGCAGCCGCAGCCAACGACAACTTCGGCGAGCAGATCGCCGTGCGCGAAGGCACGGTCGTGGTGGGCTGCCCCAAGCATGACGGTCCGACCGGCAGCACCAACAGCGGCACGGTCTTCGTCTTCGAGCGGCCCGGGGCGTTTGGCACGTGGGTCGCCAGCACCGAGCCGACCACGTCGATCCGAGCAGCCGATGGCAGCTCCAATGATGCCTTCGGCGCAAGCGTCGATGTGCTGAAGGACGGCGGCGGCACACTGATCGCGATCGGTGCCCCGGGTTACGACCGCGACCTGGCCGGCGACTCCTTCAACGGCAACGGCGCCACATACGTCTACACGGGCTCGGGCACGACGTGGTCGCTCGCGGAGCGCGCCTTCGCGCGCGAGTCGAATCCGAACAATGCCTTCGGCTTCTCGGTCTCCGCCGCGGGTTCGGTCAACCAGCCGAGCCTGATCATCGGCAGCCCGGGTTACGAGGGTGGCGCGGTCGGCTCAGGCACGGGCTTCAATGTGCTTGGCAGCGGCGGCGCATACAGCCTTGCGGGCAGCGATCTTTGGGTGCCTGATTCAGCAGCCAACGGAGCACTCGGACGCAGCACAGCCCATCGTCGCGTCATCGGTGCCGACGTCGTGATCCGCGCTGCGCTCGGCAGCGAGTACCCCACGCTCGCGCCACGCATCTTCGTCTGGGATTTCAGCACATCAGTGCCCGGCCCCGACTACCCAACCGACAAGCAGATCGCCGCCGGTGTCCCGGCCGAGCCCGTTGCACCAGGTGCCGATGGTTACCCAGACGACGCTACGGGTGGGCAGCCTGCTGGTGGTGGCGTTCCCACCGGTGGCGTCGGTGGCGGCACCACCGTGGTCATCCCGCTCACGCCCATCCAGGCCGACTTCGGCCTCGTCATCGGCACCGTCATGGTGACCAACGGCAAGCAACTCCTTGGTTTCCAGACCGATGGCCGCAACGCGCGCAGCAAGAGCGAAGCCCAGCCCATCGGCACGATTCCCTCAGGTTGGGTCTACCTCGCGGCGCCCGACATCAATGGCGATCGTGGCGGCGATCCGCTCTTCATCGACACCACGACCAACAAGGTCCGCGCATGGCTGCGCGATGGCCTCACCGTCACGGGCCAGCGCGAAGTCGGCAACTGGAACAGCAACCTGCGCTACCTGACCTTCGGCAAGCTCAACGACGACCAGACTGACGACATCGTCTGGCAGGACGGCGACGAAGCCGTGGTCTGGTTCATCGCCGATGGTGCGATCGAGAACGAGGCCCGCATCCCGCTCGAGGGCGCGGATCCGCTCGACCCATCAACCTTCTCCGGCTGGGAAGCCACCGTCACCGACATCGACACCGACAACGCGTTCGAGCTCGTGCTGCGAAAGGCCGGCGTGGGCGCGTTCCTCTACCGCGTCTCCGACGATGGCACCGAACCCGTGGCGCAGGAACTCCCCGACCAGGGGCCCGGCTTCACGCTGCTCGGCTCGGCCGACATGGATGGCGAGAACGCCAGCGATCTCGTCTGGCATGACCTCAGCCGCGATGCGCCGTACTTCTCCTACCTGCGCGTCACGCAGGACAATCTCGGCAACGAGATCATCATCGAGGACGGTGGCCGCGAATGGCCGCTCAGCTTCGGCGGCATCACGCCGGTCGAGGTGCGCGACCTCGATTCCAACGGCACCGGCGACTTCATCCTGCAGATCGGCAGCGACGCCATCATCTTCCTCACCGAGATCAAGTCGACCGACAGCGGCTTCTCGTATCTCGGCACGGCCTACCGCCGCAACCTCGGCGAAGTGCCCGGCGGCGGCACGGTCCGCGGCTTCGGCGTGCGGTGAGGCGGGCGAAGCGGGAAGCACGCATCGCAAGCGCGCCGCGATGCGCGATCGTTACGGCGCCAGCGTCTCGACGATGTTCTGGATGACCTCGTCGGTGCGCACGCCCTCGGCTTCGGCTTCGAAGTTCAGCAGGCAGCGGTGGCGCAGTGCCGGCAGCGCTGCCTTGCGCAGGTCCTCGACCGTGACCTGCGGGCGGCCGTCGAGCAGTGCGTGAACCTTGCCGGCCAGCACGATCGTCTGCGCGGCACGCGGGCTGGCGCCAAAGCGCAGGAAGCGGTTCACGTTGGGCGTGGCGAACTGCCCCTTGGGGTGCGTGGCCAGGACGAGCCGCACGGCGTAGTCCTGCACGCGGGGGTCGATTCGCACCGCGCGCACGAGCTTCTGGTGCATCAGGATGCCCTGCGCATCGAGCACTTTCTGGATCGGCTCCTGCGCGCCGGCCGTGGTGCGGTTGAGGATCTCCGCGAGTTCCTCACGTGAGCTGTAGCCGACCTCGAGCTTGAAGAAGAAGCGATCGAGCTGCGCCTCGGGCAGGGGGTATGTGCCTTCCTGCTCGACGGGGTTCTGCGTGGCCATCACGAAGAACGGCCGCTCGAGCTCGTGCGTCACGCCGCCCACCGTCACGCTGCGCTCCTGCATCGCCTCGAGCAGCGAGGACTGCGTCTTGGGCGTGGCGCGGTTGATTTCGTCAGCGAGCACGATCTGGCTGAAGATCGGTCCCTTGCGGAACTGGAACTCGCGGCCGCGCTCGTTATCGACCACGATGGTCGTGCCGGTCACGTCGGCTGGCATCAGGTCGGGCGTGAACTGGATGCGGCTGAACTGCAGGGTGAGCGCCTGGCTCAGGCTGCGGATGAGCAGCGTCTTGCCCAGGC
>CAIYOC010000184.1 GCA_903927725.1 uncultured bacterium
GCTGGTGCAGGCTCGGGCGCTGGTGCAGGCTCGGGCGCTGGTGCAGGCTCGGGCGCTGGTGCAGGCTCGGGCACTGGTGCAGGCTCGGGCGCTGGTGCAGGCTCGGGCGCTGGTGCGGGCTCGGGCACTGGTGCAGGCTCGGGTGCTGGTGCGGGCTCGGGCACTGGAGCCGGCTCGGGTGCTGGTGCGGGCTCGGGCACTGGTGCCGGAGCGGGTGCAGCGTCACCGCCACCAAGCTCGCGCAGCAGATCATCGGTTGAGGGCGCTGCCGGCGCATTCGGTGACGGCACCGCCGTACCGCCAGCGGCTCCGCCCGATGCCGGCGCGCTCGATTCGCTGCCTCGGGTGCGGCGGTACTCCTCGCGCGCGCGGCCCGTCAGCAATTCGGGGATCGTCTCGTCCATCAGGCACGGCGATGACCGAGAAATCAGGATGGTCTCGACCGTCGGTGCGGCGCCGCCTGCGGCAGCCAAGGCGCTGCGCAGACGGAAGTCAGGCCGAGCCAAGTCATACACATTCGGCTGCTGCACCTGGCCATCGATCGTGTACTGCAGCGATCCCGAACGGAGCAACTCCACACGGACCTGCGGATTGTTCAGCAGCGGCTCAAGCAGCTTCTCGATGGCGGCTTGGACCTCGGGAACCGTCAGGCCGACCGCGGGTACCGATCCGTAGGGAAGATGCAGGTTCCCGGATGGATCCACCACGATCTGAGTGTCATCTTCCTCGTTCGCGTTCAGTCGCCCAAGAACCCCCACGCGCAGTGCGTCTCCGGCAGCGATGGTGGTCTCCAGCTCGCTCATGATCTGGACGTCGTCACCGATCGGCTCGGTGGGCTTCAGCGGAAGCCGTTCCACACCCTCGATCACATCCAAGCGTTGCAGCACGGGAATCGTCGTGGGGGTGGTCTCGAAGCGGCCAGTACGGCTCGGATCGAAGAAGCTGTCGGTCTCACAGCCTGAACCAACGGCCGCCAAGGCGACCAGTGCTGCAAGTTTGCTGTTCTTGTGCTTCATTGTATTCGTTTACTTGCAGGATTCAACCGACGGCGAACCACCTAGGAGTTTCATCGGCCGGATGGTACCCAGACCTGAACGAACTTCGACGGCCATGGGTTCCCACCGGTCACCCAACCACGGCCCGTTCCAGGACAGCCATGCGTGAGGCCACACCAAGGGTGACCTGACGCAGGATTCTGCTGCGACCGGGGTCGTCGGCGACCGAGTCATCGATTTCGACACCCCGGTTCATTGGCCCAGGGTGCAGGATCACGGCGTGGGCCGGCAGCCGGCGGATCCGGGCCTGCGTCAGGCCATAGAGGATCCGGTAGTCGCTGCTGATCGCCGAGCCAGCCGCCCGCTCAAGCTGGATCCGAAGCATGATCACCGCATCGACATCGGCCAAGGCCGTATCGAGATCGTGGCTGACCTCGACCTGGCCAGGCGCGGTGGCGAGCGCTTGCATCGTGCGGGACACGAGCGTCGGCGGCCCGACCAGCCGCACGCGTGCCCCGAGGAGGCAGAGTGCCTTCGTCGTCGAGCGCGCCACGCGACTGTTGGCGACGTCGCCCACGATCGCCACGCAACGCCCGTCGAGCGCCCCAAGCGCCTCGCGCAGCGTGGCCACGTCGAGCAGCCCCTGCGTGGGATGCTCGTGTCGACCATCACCCGCATTGATCACGGGAATCCTCAACGCCTTCGCCACCATGGCAGCGCCGCCGCTGATCGCGCAGCGAACGACCATCACCGCAACGCCCATCGCTTCGATGTTCAACGCCGTATCGACGAGACTCTCTCCCTTGCTGGCGCTGCTCCCAGCCGCTGCAACCGTGAAGACCTCACCACCGAGCCGATGCACGGCCGTCTCGAAGCTGCAACGCGTCCGGGTGCTGTCCTCGAAAAAGACATTCGCGACGACCTTGCCATCGAGCGTTGACTTGGCCGGCTGCCGGCCTTCGGCATGCGGGATGTTGGTGTTCGTGGCATCAAGCAACTGCTCGAGCTGAACGCGGGTCAGGCCTTCGATCTGCAGGAAGTCGTGCACGGATGCAAGGTAGCGCACACGCGCAAGCATCCTGTTGCATGGCCCGCCGATAACGGCGCACACCCGACGAGCCGTCACGAACGCTTGGCGGAGGAACGCGGACTGCCTTGGGTGGCAGAGCCCGGCACGGCACCCAGCTGATCGATCGCCTGCGCCACGTTGGCGACGCCGACGATGTCGGCCTTGCCCGACAAGGATGCCAGATCCGCCGCTTGGCTGGCAGGCACGAGCAGTGCCGAGCAGCCGCGCCGGACTGCCTCGCTGGCACGCTGCAGGAGCTGACGTGTGGGACGGACCTCGCCGGACAGAGCGACTTCGCCGATGGCGGCAGTGCCGCGACCGAGGGTGCGATCGAGATGTGCGCCCGCCACGGCGAGGCACACCGCGAGGTCACCCGCAGGCTCCACGATGCGGAGGCCGCCGGCGACGCTGGCGTAGATGTCGCGATCACCCAGCCGCAAGCCGCCGTGACGCTCGAGCACGGCGATCATCATGGCGAGCCGATTGGCATCGACGCCGCTGCCCTTGCGCTTGGCGCTGCCAAGGATGCCGGCCACCACCAATGACTGGATCTCGGCGAGCAGCACGCGCGAACCCGCAAGCGTGGGAAAGCTGACGCAGCCAGCGCGAGCGACCGCGTCGGGCGCAATGGCGCCCTCGTCGACCTGTTCGAGGCCGGAACCTGTCATTTCGAACAGTCCGATCTCCAGGGTGCTGCCGAAGCGATTCTTGACGCCGCGCACGACACGCCAGGCCAGGTGCCGATCGCCCTCGAACGAGAGCACGACATCGACCATGTGCTCAAGCAGTTTGGGGCCAGCGAGGTCCCCTTCCTTGGTCACGTGACCGACCACGATCACGACGGTGCCGGTCGACTTGGCGAACTGCACCGCATCGAGGCAGCAACGACGCAGCTGGCTCATGCTGCCCGGAAGCGCATCGAGGTCATGGCGCGACACGAGCTGGATCGAATCGATCGCGAGGATGGCAGGCTTGATGGTTCGCGCCTGCTCGAGGATGCGGGCGATGTTCGTGTCGGCGAGCAGGTAGAGGTGCCTGTCACGCTCGGCATTGGATGGGCTGTCGATGCGCTCGGCGCGCAGCTTGACCTGGTGCGCGCTTTCCTCGCTGCTGGCGTAGAGCACGGGCGTGCCGAGCGCCGCGACGTGACCGAGTGCCTGTAGCAGGAGCGTGCTCTTGCCGATGCCGGGATCACCACCCAGGAGGATGGCACTGCCGGGAACGCAGCCACCGCCGAGCACGCGATCCAGTTCGCCGACGCCGGTGGCGAATCGCGGCGCCTCGAGCGGCTCGACCTGCCCCAGTGGCACCGCGGGCGAGGCCGAAGCGAGGCCCTGCCAGGACGCGGCCGATCCATCGGCTGCGGGTACCGCAGCGGCATCGTGACGGAACTCCTTCAGGCTGTCCCAGGCGCCGCAATCAGGGCACTTGCCGGCCCAGCGCACCTGGACACCGCCGCAACCATCACAGACCCAGGATGTGCGCAACTTGGCCATGGATGCTCCGAGGGTAGCAACGCGTCCGCACCGGCAGCGTGACGCCGGGGAAAGTTCGGCGACGTATCGCAGGGGCGAACAGGCAAAAACGCAGCGGGCGCCGAGAAGGTCGGAGTTCCCCTCGACGCCCGCATGAAGATCGTTCGCGCAATCTATGCCACGAAAGACTCGACACGCAAGTCGCGTCGGTCGGAGCGCGCCGGACGACGCGCTGCATCACGGCATGTTCATGGGTGCCGACAGCGCATTGCGGATCACCTCGATCGCACCGCTGTCGATCACCGGCGGATGAGTGCACGCATCTCCGCGACCCACTCGGCGTACTCCACCATCGCCTCGCGACGATGCGCTGCCGATGGCCAGCGCGACGCGTCTCGACCGAACGCCGTCTCGCGACGCCACGACCAGTACGCACCGCCGAGCCGGAATCGCGTGGCGATGCCGAGGCGCGCGAGAGCGATGACGGCGCGCAGCAGTCGCATCAGTGCATCGAGATCGGGCCCTGCGCCGGATCGGGCACGGCCGATTCGTTCAGTGCCAGCGGATGGCGCGGCGCGGCTTCGCCCTCGGTGACCGGCGAGAACCGGCTACCGATGATGCGGATGCGCTGGTTGGCGTTGGGCTGCTTGGGCAGGAGCGGACGCACCGCGTAGATCACCACCACACAGGCGATGCTCGCCAGCCACATCAGGTCGGTGCGGCCCCAATAGACCATGAGCGCCGTCGCAGCCAGCACCAGCACCGACGCCGGGATCATGCCTTCCCAGGCAAGGCGCATGAGCTGGTCGTAGCGGAAGCGAGGCACCGTCCAGCGGATCGCCATGCCCAGGCTGACCACGAGGAAGATCTTGCCGGCCAGGATGCCGAACTGCGCCAGGATCAGGAGCGGCCCGCCGACGAGCGGCAGGTCAGGACCCGCACCGAAGGGATTCAGGCTGAAGCCACCGAGGAAGAGCACGCAGAAGAGCGCCGACCCGGTGATCATGTGGAAGTACTCCGCCAGGAAGAACATGGCGAAGCGCATGCTGCTGTACTCGGTGTGGTAGCCGCCCACGAGCTCGCTCTCGGCCTCGGCCAGGTCGAAGGGCGCACGGTTCGATTCGGCGAGCAGGCAGGTGTAGAAGATGATCGCAGCGAGCGGCTGCTGCAGCAGGTTCCACATGCCGTCCTGCTGGGCGAGCACGATGGCGTAGGGGTCGAGCGATCCGGCCAGGAGCACCACGCACAGCAGGCTCACACCCATCGGGATCTCGTAGCTGATCATCTGCGCGCTCGCGCGCAGGCCGCCGAGGAAGCTGAACTTGCTGCCGCTGGCCCAGCCACCCAGGCCGACGCCATACACGCCCAGGCTCGCGACTGCGACCAGGTAGATGACGCCGATGTTCACGGCCGCGCCGGTGATCTTGACCTGCACGCCTTCGAGCCCAAGCTTGGACGCCAGCCCGAACGGAAGCTGCGAGAAGTCGAGCACGCCAGCCCAAGGAATGATCACGAAGCCGATGATCGCCGGGATGATGATGAGCGCCGGTGCCAGGGTGAAGAGCGCGCCATCGGTGTTCTTGGGCCGGTAGTCCTCCTTGAAGAGGAACTTGAGGCCGTCGGCGATCGGCTGCAGCAGCCCCTTGGGGCCCACGCGGTTGGGACCGATGCGGTCCTGCATCCACGCGCTGAGCTTGCGCTCGAGCATGATCGCATAGGCGCACGCGCCGAGGATGACGTGGATCACCACGAAGATGGTGATCGCGTTGGTGATGAGCTGGGCGATGCCGCCGGTCTCTGGAATCAGGGCCTGCATGGGAGCGGGATCCTAGCCGCTGCCCGGCGCCCGGCCCACCGGGGTGAGCCGACGGAAGGCGGGCTCCGGGAACTCCGCGCGGTCACTGCGCGAGCGCAGGTTCGGGATCCAGCGCCGGACGCGCCAGGTGCGGGAAATAGTCCTGGATCGCATGCACATCCCACGATCCGCTGCGGATGGCGGCAATCGCCTGCACGGCCGCGCGTGCACCGGCGACCGTCGTCACGATCGGGATGCCCTGTCGGACCGCTTGGGCCCGGATGCGCCCCTCATCCGTGTGGGCTCCCTTGCGCGTCGGCGTGTTGATGATCAGGGTGATCTCGCCGTTGGACATGAGGTCAAGGATGTTCGGACGCACGCCCGTGGCGATCTTGGCGACGACCTTCGCCGGGATGCCCTGTGCAGCAAGCCGCTCGCCCGTCCCTGCACTGCAGACGATCACGAAGCCCATGCCGTGCAGCGCACGCGCGACGTCGATCGATGCCGCCTTGTCGGACTCCCGCACGCTCAGGAAGACGCCGCCGGAGGTCGGCAGCGAGATCCCTGCGCCCATCTGGGCCTTCGCGAACGCGACGGGCAGGTCGCGATCGGCGCCCATGACCTCGCCGGTCGAGCGCATCTCGGGCCCGAGCACGATGTCGACGCCGAGGAACTTGGCGAACGGGAAGACGCTCTCCTTCACGGCATAGAAGCCCGTGTCGTGGACCTCGACCGCGCCGAGCTGCGCGAGGCTCGCGCCCATCATCACGCGCGCGGCGTGGCGCGGCCACGGGATGCCCTTGGCCTTGCTCACGAACGGCGCCGTGCGGCTGGCGCGCGGATTCACCTCGAGCACGTAGATCGTGCCGTCCTTGTAGGCCATCTGCACGTTCATCAGGCCACGCACGCGGAGCTCGCGGGCCATGGCGCGCGCCTGACGGCGGACCTCGTCGACGACGCTCGGTGGCAGCGAGTACGGCGGGATCGTGCAGGTGCTGTCGCCGGAGTGGATCCCGGCTTCCTCGAAGTGCTCCATGACGCCGCAGACCAAGGCTTGCGGGGCATCGTCGGCATGCGTGACCTGGCGGCTGCGGCTCGCGTCGTCGGGCGTGAAGTCCGCGATGACGTCGACGTCGATCTCGATCGCGTCGGAGAGGAAGCGATCGATCAGCACCGGGCGATTGGCGAGTTCGCTCACGTCGACGGCCTCGCTCATGTAGCGGCGCAGCGCGGTCTCGTCGAAGCAGGTTTCCATGCCGCGGCCGCCGAGCACGTAGCTCGGCCGCACGAGCACCGGGTAGCCGATCGTGTCGGCGATCCCCACGGCTTCCTGCAGGCTGCGCGCGATGCCCGAGGGCGGCTGGCGCAGGCCGAGCCGATCGATCATCGCCTTGAACCGGTCGCGGTCCTCGGCGAGGTCGATCGAGTCGATGCCCGTTCCGATGAGCGGGACACCCGCCTTGTGCAGGCCGTGCGCGAGGTTCAGCGGGGTCTGGCCGCCGAACTGCACGATGCACCCGGCGACGCCACCCGTGCGCGAGGGCA
>CAIYOC010000185.1 GCA_903927725.1 uncultured bacterium
ACATCGCCATCCTGACCGGCGGCACCGCGATCATGAAGGACCTCGGCATCGAGCTCGACAAGATCGAGATCAAGCAGCTCGGCCAGGTCAAGAAGCTCGAGATCACCAGCGAGAACACGACCATCGTCGAAGGTGCCGGCAGCACCAAGGCGATCGAGGGCCGTTGCACGCAGATCCGTGCCGAGATCGAGCGCACCGACAGCGACTACGACCGCGAGAAGCTCCAGGAGCGCCTGGCCAAGCTCGCCGGCGGCGTCGCTCAGATCAAGGTCGGCGCCCACAGCGAGACCGAGCTCAAGGAAAAGAAGAGCCGCATCGAGGATGCGCTGCACGCGACCCGCGCCGCGGTCGCCGAGGGCGTCGTCCCCGGTGGCGGCACGAGCTTCGTGCGTGCCGTCCCCACCCTGAAGAAGCTGCGTGACTCGCTCGAGGGCGACGAGGCGTTCGGCGTCGATGCCGTGCGCGAAGCGCTCGTGGTGCCGCTGCGCACCATCGCCGACAACGCCGGCGAGAAGGGCTCCGTCGTCGTCGCCAAGGTCACCGAGATGAAGGGCACCGAAGGCTTCAACGCCCTCACCCGCACCTACGGCTGCCTGCTCAAGGACGGCGTGCTCACGCCGGCCAAGGTCGATCGCACCGCGCTGCAGAACGCAGCAAGCGTCGCGAGCCTCCTGCTCGTGACCGACTGCATCATCGTCGAGGCCCCCAAGCCCAAGGACGAAGGCGCCGGCCACGATCACGGCCATGACCACGATCACGGCGGCGGCATGGGCTTCTGAGCCCCGATCCCGTCACCATCCATCACCAGAACACCTCACGACACCACCGCAAGGAGCACACCATCATGTCCACCGTCCGTCCGCTCGAAGACCGACTCGTCGTCAAGCCCCTCGATGCCGAAACCAAGACCGCCAGCGGCCTCTTCCTTCCTGAGAGCGCCAAGGAGCGCCCCATGCAGGGCAAGGTCGTCTCGATCGGCCCGGGCAAGCTGCTCGACTCGGGCGAGCGCATGCAGCCCGGCGTCAAGAAGGGCGACACCGTCCTCTTCGGCAAGTACGCCGGCACCGAAGTCGAGATCAAGAACGTCAAGCACCTGATCATCCGCGAGAGCGAATTGCTCGGCGTGATCGAAGGCTGAACCAGCCGCAACCCAAAGGAATCCAGACATGGCACAGAAGCAGATGAAGTTCTCCACGGCGGCACACGCCGAACTCAAGCAGGGTGTCGATGCGATCGCCCAGGCCGTCGCCGTCACCATGGGCCCCACTGGCCGCAACGTGGTGATCCAGAAGTCCTTCGGCAACCCGCACGTCACCAAGGACGGCGTGAGCGTGGCCAAGGAAGTCGACCTGCCGGGCCCGTTCCAGAACATGGGCGCCAAGCTCGTGCAGCAGGTCGCCAAGAAGACCGCCGACGTCGCCGGTGACGGCACCACCGCCGCCACCGTGCTGACCGCCGCGATCTTCAACGGCGGCCTGAAGTTCATCGCCAGCGGCGCCAACGCCGTGGCCGTGCAGCGCGGCATCAACGCCGCTGCCCGCACCGCTTCCGACGCGATCACCGGCTCCGCCCAGAAGGTCCGCGGCAAGGCCGACCTGCAGAAGGTCGCCACCGTCAGCGCCAACCACGACACCGAGATCGGCGCCCTGATCGCCGAGGCGATCGACAAGGTCGGCGCCGAAGGCGTGGTCGAGGTCGAGGAAGGCAAGTCGGCCAGCACCACCCTCGACTACGTCGAGGGCATGGCCTTCGACAAGGGCTACCTGTCGCCGTACTTCATGACGGACCCGAAGAAGGCGGAGTGCGTGCTCGAGAACGCCTACGTCCTCGTCTACGAGAAGAAGATCTCGAACCTGCCCGACCTGCTGCCGCTGCTCAACAAGATCGCGACCGACGGCAAGCCCCTGCTGATCATCGCCGAGGAAGTCGAGAACGAGGCCCTGGCGGCGCTCGTGGTCAACCGCCTCCGCGGCGTGCTCCAGGTCTGTGCGGTCAAGGCCCCCGGCTTCGGTGACCGTCGCAAGGCCATGCTGGGCGACATCGCCGTGCTCACCGGCGGCCAGTTCATCAGCGAGGACCTCGGTCGCAACCTGGCCGACATCACGCTGGCAGAACTCGGCAAGGCGCGCCGCATCGTGGTGACCAAGGACGACACCACCGTCGTCGAGGGCGCCGGCAAGAAGAAGGAACTCGAGGCCCGCGTGGCGCAGATCGATGCGCTCTTCGAGGCGAGCACCAGCGACTACGACCGCGAGAAGCTGCAGGAACGCAAGGCCAAGCTCACTGGCGGCGTGGCCATCATCTCCGTCGGCGCTCCCACCGAGATCGCCATGAAGGAGAAGAAGGACCGAGTCGATGACGCCCTGCACGCCACCCGTGCAGCCGCCAAGGAGGGGTACGTGCCCGGTGGCGGTGTCGCGTTCCTGCGCGCCATGGCGGCCGTGAAGGCAGCCCGCAAGAAGGCCGACGGCGACGAAGCGTTCGGCTTCGACATCGTGGCCGATGCGCTGCGCGCGCCGAGCTGGCAGATCGCGACCAACGCCGGCCAGGACGGCGACGTCACGATCGAAAAGGTGCTCACCGGCCAGGGTGGCTACGGCTACAACGCCGGCACGGGCGAGTTCACCGACCTCGTCAAGAACGGCATCATCGATCCGTCGCTGGTCGCCACCACCGCGCTGCTCAATGCAGCAAGCGTGGCCGGCCTCATGCTGACCACTGACGTGCTCGTCACGGAACTCAAGGACGACGCCACCCCGGTCGAGGGCGGCGTCAGCTGATCACGTGTGCGTCTCGGGGGGCCTGGGTCCGCGTGGCCCCGGCCCCCCGTTTCAGTTCCATCGCCGCCGCCGTCGGTGGCTGAAGCGGAGCCAACATGGCCGTCGAACGCTGCTACTACGAGGTCCTCGGCGTCGAACGCGCCGCCAACGGCGACGAGATCAAGCGCTCGTATCGGCGGCTCGCCATGAAGTGGCACCCCGACCGCAACCCTGGCGATGCGCAGGCCGAAGCCGAGTTCAAGGCCTGTGCCGAGGCCTACGAAGTCCTTGGCGATCCCGAGCGGCGCGCGCGCTACGACCAGCACGGCCACGCAGGCCTTCGCGGCACACCCGGCCACGACTTCAACCGGATGCGCCCGGACGACATCATGGACATGTTCGCCGAGCTCTTCGGCGGTGGCCGGCAACGCGCTCGACGCGGCCCTGCGCGAGGCTACGACCTCGAAGAACAGGTGGAGATCGAGCTGGCCGACGTGCTGACCGGCAAGGAGGTCGAGGTCGCCTTCTCGCGGCTCGACGTCTGCGCCACCTGCGGTGGCGGCGGCGCCAAGCCGGGCACGAAGCCCAAGCAGTGCACGAGTTGCGGCGGGCGCGGCCAGGTCGAGCAGATCGGTCTCGGCGGGCTCTTCCGCATGGTCAACACCTGCCCTGCGTGCCGCGGTCGGGGCACGGTCATCACCGATCGATGCGATGACTGCCGCGGTCAAGGCCGCATCAGCAAGCGCCGGAGCCTGCGCGTGAAGATCCCCGCGGGCATCGATGATGGCCAGGTCATCCGCGTCACCGGCGAGGGCGAGCCCCCTCCGCCCGAGGCAAGCCCCATGGGGCAGGGCGAGCGTGGCGACCTCCATGTGGTCGTCCGGGTCAACGAGCACGAATCATTCACGCGCCACGCCAACGAACTCATCATGGCGCGCGAGCTCTCGCCCGCGCAGGCGGCACTCGGCGCCACCCTCGAGATCCAATCGCTCGATGGCCCTGTCGAGGTCGAGGTGCCCGCGGGAACGCAGCACGGCGAGCTCGTGCGCGTTCCCGACCGTGGCCTGCCCTCACTGCGATCGTCGCGGCGCGGCGACCTCGTGGTCGGCTTCACCATCCGCGTGCCGGAGGAACTCACGGCGCGACAACGCGAGCTCTACACCGAACTCGCGTCGATCGAGGGCGACCCGGTGCACGAAGGATCACGCAGCGTCTGGGCCAAGATCAAGGACACCTTCACGGGATGATGAGCATGGACACTACCGAACACAAGCCCGACGCCACATCCGGCGATCCGGTCACTCCGACCATCGAGTCGCTGCAGGATGAGCTGGCCCGCAAGCACGATGCGTACCTGCGCGCCCTGGCGGAGTCGCAGAACATCCAGCGCAGGTCGATCGAGAACGAGGCCCGCGCGCGCCACTCCGGCATCGTGCAGGTCGCCAACTCGCTCGTGCCGGTGCTCGAGAACATGGACCTGGCGCTCGCCCAGGACCTCACCACCATGGAACCGGCCAAGCTCGCCGCGGCCGTGATGATGCTGCGCGCCGAACTGCTCAAGGCCATCGAGAAGCACGGCATCGTGCGCATCGATCCTGCGCGCGGTGATGCCTTCGATCCCCATTGCCACCAGGCGGTGATGCAGCAACCTGCGGATGGCGTCGCTCCCGGCTGCGTCGTGCAGTGCTTCCAGTCGGGCTATCGCCTCGGCGACCACATCCTTCGCAGTGCCAAGGTCGTCGTCAGCCCCTCGGAGTGAACCATGCCGACCTACGAATATGCCTGCAGCGCCTGCGGGCATGAGTTCGAGGAATTTCAGTCGATCAAGGCCGATCCGATCCGCACCTGCCCGCGATGTGGCAAGCGGAAGGTCGAGCGCAAGATCGGCATCGGCGGCGCCGTGATCTTCCGCGGCGGCGGCTTCTACGAGACCGACTACCGCAGCGCCGACTACGAACAGGCGAAGAAGGCCGATGCGGCACCGGCTGCCGGCGCGGGTGCCGAAACCGCCGCAGGCTCCACGAAGGAGCAGGGCAAAGCGTCCAGCAACGAGCCAGGCGCGAAGGGTTCGCGTGACGGCATCAAGGCCGAGAGCGCCTCCAAGCCCGCCACGACCGATGGTTCAGCAGGCGGCGCATCATCGTCAAGCGATCGCGCGAACGGTGGATCGACCACCGCATCGAGCAGCCCTGCCAAGGAGCGTGGCGCCCCGACCGGTGGCGCCTCGGGCAGCCGCAAGAACCACGCGCGAGAGGGCCGCGGCGTCGGCAACGTGCTGCAGCTCGGTCGCGCGAAGGCAAGCGGAGCGAAGCCCGCATCCAAGCCCAGCCGCGCCTCCACAAGCAAGGCTCCCAAGCGCAAGGGGCGCTGACCCAGCGATGGGGCCTCGAGTGCAAGGGGCGCTGAGCCTCGGCCGGCCCTCGATCCTGCTTCAGGTAGCCTCACCCCATGGCTTTCAATTGGCGCGCGCGCATCCTTGAACACCTGGCGCACGCCGCCTATCGCCCGACCCGGCTCCGCGAACTCGAGCGCATGATCCGCGTGCCCGATGCGGAGTCGACCTCGTTCCGCGAGTCGATGCTCGGCCTCCAGGACGAGGGTGCGATCGAGATCGCGGGCGATGACACGGTCCGCCTGCCGCGCATGGGCGAAGAGATCACGGGACGCATCCGCATCACGATGCGTGGCGACGGCTTCGTCACGCCCGAGCGCCCCACCCGCGAGGGCGATCTCTTCGTGCAGGGCGGGGCAACCATGGACGCCATCAGCGGCGACCGCGTGCGCGTGCGCGTATCGCGCCGCACGGATCACTACGACCGACCGTCCCAGTCCGACCGGCCGACCGGCCGCGTGGTCGAGGTCCTCGAGCGCGCGCAAACCCGCTTTGCCGGCACGCTCGAGAAGGACGGCCGGCAGTGGATCGTCCGGCCCGACGGCCGCAAGCTCGACGGCCCGGTGATCGTGCGCGATGCCGAGAGCAAGGGCGGCAAGCCGGGCGTGAAGGTCGTCTTCGACCTGATCCGGTTCCCGACCGAACACCGCTGGGCCGAGGGCGCGATCGTCGAGGTGCTCGGCGAGGCCGGGCAGCCCGATGCCGAGACCCGCAGCGTGATCATGTCCTACGGCCTGCGCGAGGCGTTCCCCGACGAGGTGAGTGCGCAGGCTGCGCAGCTCGCGCGCGAGTTCGCCGTCGAGCAGGAATCTGGCTCATGGCCAGACCGGCTCGACCTCACGAAGGAGCTGACCTTCACCATCGATCCGCCGGATGCACGCGACTACGACGACGCGATCTCGATTGCCTGGGACGAGGAGCGCCAGGAGTGGGCGCTCGGCGTGCACATCGCCGACGTCGCGCATTTCGTGCATGCGGGTTCTCCGCTCGACCAGGAAGCTGCCGCACGCGGCAACAGCACCTACCTGCCCCGTCGCGTGCTGCCCATGCTGCCCGAGGCCCTATCCAACGGCGTGTGCTCGCTCCAGGAAGGCGTGGCACGGCTCACGCGCAGCGCCATCGTGAATCTGGACAACAAGGGGCGCATCACCGGCACGCGCTTGGCAGCGAGCGTGATCCGCAGCCGCAAGCGCATGACCTACCTCGAGGCGCAGGCCGTCATCGACGGCGACCTTGACGAGGCAGCCCGTCATGCGAAGACCGAGCCAGCGTGGCCGCCCGAACTCATCGAGGCGCTCAAGCAATGCGAGCGCCTGGCCAAGGTGCTGCGCAAGCGCCGGCTCGATGCCGGCATGATCACGCTCAGCCTTCCCGAGAGCGAACTCGTCTTCGACGAGGACGGCCGCGTCAAGGACGTGGTACCGGAGGATGGAGCCTTCACGCACACGCTGATCGAGATGTTCATGGTCGAGGCGAACGAGGCCCTTGCGCGGACGTTCGCCGACATCACCGTGCCGCTCATCCGGCGCGTTCACCCCGAGCCGGCGACGACCGAGTTCACGGCGCTGCGGCTTGCGGCGCGGACCGTCGGCCGCCGCATGCCCGACGAACCCACCCGCCACGACCTGCAATCGATCCTCGACCAGACGCGCGGCACCCCTGCCGAACGCAGCGTGCACTACGCTGTGCTGCGCAGCATGAGCAAGGCGATCTACAGCCCCGCCATGATCGGGCACTTCGCGCTCGCCAGCGAGCACTACACGCACTTCACGAGCCCGATCCGTCGCTACCCCGACCTGCTCGTGCACCGCGCGATGGACGCCTACCTCGCCGAGACCGACAACGGTGCGCATCCACCGGGCGGCCGCGCCAAGCGCGACCTGGCCACGAGGCTGATGGGCGATCCTGGCGTGCTCGCCGAGGAACGCCTCATCGAGTTCGGTCAGCACTGCAGTTCGACTGAAGTCCAGTCCGAGGGTGCCGAGCGCGACCTGCGCACGTTCCTGGTGCTGCAGTTCCTGCAGGAACACCACATGGGCGATGAGTTGCCCGCTGCCGTGACTGGGTTGTCGCCCGGGGGCAACGGCCTCTTCATCACCCTCGAGAAGTACTTCGTCGACGGCTTCGCCAAGAGCGCAGAGCTCTCAGCGAACAGCGGCCGGGCGGAGCGTTGGGAGATCGACGAGAGCAGCGGCCGCCTGCGCTCACAGCGTTCCGGCGCGCATATCGGCGTCGGTGACCGCGTGACCGTGCGCATCATGTCGATCGACACGGCGGCGCGGCGCATGGAACTGATGGTCACAAGCACGCTGCAGAGCGCCGCCAGCGCCCTGCCCAGCATTCGCGGCGACGGCTTCCGTGACTTCACCAGCGGCCGCGGCGGCAAGAAGAAGGCCAAGGGCCACAAGAAGGGCTTCAAGCAGGGCCGACGCGGCAAGAAGAGTTGGTGAGAGGGAATCCACGATGCATACCCGGGGAATCTTCGTCATCGTCATCGCGAGCATCCTGCTGCTGCTCGGCGCACGCGACCTGTCCGGAGCCACCTCCATGGCCACGATCCACTTTCGCAAGGGCGCCGGCTCCGCCGAAACGCTCTTCAACGTCTCATCCAAGCGCTTCCACGACGGTGCCGGCAGCAGCAAGACGCTGCTCACCATCAGCGGCGACCATGTCTACGAGGGCGCGGGCACGGCGAAGACGCTGCTGACCGTGCGCGACGGTCGCGTCTACGAGGGCGCGGGTACGGCGAAGACGCTCTGGACCATCAAGGATGGGCGCGTGTACGAAGGCCCGGGCACGGCGAAGACGCTCTACACGAGCCGCGATCGCCGGCTCTACGAGGGTGCGGGGACGGCGAAGACCCTGATGAACTGGGACGGCGATCTGGGCGAGATCGAATTCGCCGCCGCGGTCTGGCTCTGGACCCGCCGCGACTGAACGCGCGCTGCATGAGGCCGAGTCGCTGACGCAGCGTGGCTGTGGACCCGCCGCTGCCCAGCGGCGCCCGATCGATCACGCGAAGCACTCGCGCCAGAAATCGCGTGCCCGCTCACGCGAACGCTGATCGGCTCGACGCTGGTAGACCGTGCCGAAGGCGGCGTTGTTGGCCTCTGGATTCGTGAAGGCATGCACCGTGCCGCCGTACGCGCACACTTCCCAGTCGGCCTGGCGCTCGGTCATCTCGGCAGCAAACGCCACGAGCTGGTCAGGCGTGGCCATCGGGTCGTCGTAACCATGCAGCGCCAGGACCTTCGCCGTGATCGGCGCGCTCGGCGCCGATGGCGGTGGCGTGAAGAGCGCATGGAACGCGGCGACGCCGCGCAGGTTGGCGATCCCGTGGCGAGCCGCATCGAGGACACACAGTCCACCGAAGCAGAACCCCATGGCTCCCAACCGCGTGGCATCGGCGCCGTCGATCGTGCGTGCCGCGGCAAACGCCGCATCCAGGCGGCGCTTCAGCAGCGTTCGATCCTGCATGAACGGCGTCATGAGGGCGGAGCATTCCTCGTTGGTCGTACCGAGCTTGCCAGCCCCGTACATGTCGACCGCGAAGCCGACGAAGCCCATGCCTGCAAGCTTGCGCGCTTCATCGCGCACGAACTCATCATGGCCGCGCCAGGCGTGGAAGACCAGTACGACTGGCAACCCGGCACCGGCATCGGGTGCCGCCATGAAGCCTCGGAGTTCGGTGCTGCCATCGTGGTAGGTGATCTCGCTGGTGCGCATGGGCGAGAAGGTAGCGCGGTGCGGCCGAGTGGGCGCTTGACCTTGCGCTCTCGCGATGCCTCGCCGCACGGACGCGCGGCGAAGGACCGCTCGGTCGCTCCGGTCGAGCGACGCCGTGAGGATGTTGGGAGGCAATCCATCTCCCGCCTCACGATTGCAAAAACTCGCACCGAAGTTCAGGCGGCATTTCCGGAGTGCGGGGCCAAGCGTGCGATGATGGCCGCGGCTTTCTTCCATCCGGGGACCTTCC
>CAIYOC010000186.1 GCA_903927725.1 uncultured bacterium
GCAGCGCCGGCACGCTGCGATTGGGCGACGCGCTCGACTTCTGGCGCGTGACCGTGATCGATGCCCCGCGTCAGCTCGAACTGACCGCCGAGATGAAGCTTCCGGGCGTCGCCACGCTGAAGTTCGACTTGTCGGAGCGTGCAGGGGGCGTGCCGGGAACCGCACTGGTCATGACCGCCCGCTTCCGGCCACGTGGCTTGATGGGCATCGCGTACTGGTACGCCGTGCTTCCGCTGCATGGCATCGTTTTCAAGGGGATGCTGCGGGGCCTGATCCATTCGGCCGTGGTCGCGGCGACGCAGGCGCCCTCGAAGGCGGGGGAACCTTCGCGAAGTTGAGCGCCGCGAGGCGGTTCAGCGACGGCGCGTGCGCACGAGTTGACGGCCCAAGGCGCGCATGCACGCTTGAGGTCTGGCTTTGGTTGCGCTCATTTCTTCGCCAACGCGGCGTCGATCGCCTTGCGCAGCGACGCGCCTGAGTCGTCGGACAGGCCGATCTCGGCCATGGCCACCGTGCCGTCCTTGCCGATGATCACCAGCGTTGGAATGCCGGTCACTCCGTAGGCCTTGGCCAGATCGTCGCCGTTCAGCAGGCAGCCGTAGGTGAACTTCTTCTTGGCGATGTAATCCTTCGCGGCGTCGGCGTTCTTCTCCCACGTGTTCACGCCAAGGATCACCACGCCCTTGTCCTTGTAGGCCTCGTGCAGTTTCTGCATGGTGGGCATGGCAGCCTTGCAGGGACCGCACCAGGTGGCCCAGAAGTCGAGCAGCACAACCTTGCCCTTGAGCGAGGCCAGCGAGACCTGGTTGCCGTCGAGGCTGGTGAGGTTGAAGTCGGGGGCCGCATCGCCCACCTTCACGGCCAGCTGCGGCGGCGGCGCGGCGGCTCCGCCGTCCATGATGAAGCCCGGCATCTCGGGTTCGGCCTTCGTGAAGCCTTCTGGCACCTTCGGGGTGAAGACCGCGGCATCGATCGTGGGATTCAACTTCAGGCCCAGCACGGTGATGGTGGGGCCAGGGCCGCCACCGCCCATGACCATGCCCTCGTCTGCATCAGCGGGAAGGGAGTCCATGATGAGCGAGGTCGTCTGTTGCCGAGGCAGGCCGTCGGCGCGCGCGATGGCGAAGGTCTCGGTTGCGGTGACCATGGGAGAGGTCTCGGCTGCCTGGGCCGCCGGTGCCACCACGGGCTTCTTGCTCTCGTCGCCTTCGTTTTCGCGGGCGATCACAACGGTGCCCATCCCCAGCTGCATCTGGCGCACCACCGTGATCACGTCACAATCGAGCCCGTCAATCTGCTTGGCGCCGACCAGCGTGATCGAGATTGGTTCGGCTTGGCCGCCGTTGACGCCGCCGGATTCGCGGAAGACCGGCAGCCATTCGGGGTACATGCGCATGGCCATCATCGCCAGCATCGCGTGCTCCGTGCCGCCTTCGCTGAAGGTCTTTCGGGCGCCGTCGATGCGCAGCACCCGGCCATCGTGGATCACCAGCAGGGATTCCTTGTTCGGGCCATCCAGCCGCTCGACCCGGATGGAGTCGGATGGCATCGGTGGAAGTCCGCCCGCGGGTGCGGCGGCTGGTGCCTTGGCGTCCTCGAAGCGCACGGTGAATCGGGTCTTGCCCTCGATGCCCGCAGGCACCATGGGCTTCGATTCCGGGTCGTCTGAACCCATGGTCAGTTCCGCCGTGAAAGCCAGCGACTTCGCGGCCTTCGTGGCGGCCATGGCCTTGTCGTAGATCGCCTTCGCCTTGGGGTCGATGGTCCCTCTGACAGGCTGCTTGTGATTGGTGGACTGCGCCGTGACTCGCATGGAGCCGCCAGTCGCGACGCCAGCGGGCTGCGCCGGCACGAACTGCGCGAACAGTGGGGAGGTGGGGAGAGCGCAGAGGGCGACAGCGGCGAGGCGGGAGATCCGGAGCATGACGGCACGGTACAACGAAACTTCGTCCGTCGCAGAATCTGCTGCGGCAGCGGCCGCAGTACCCTGCATCGCACAAGGCCCGCATCATGATCGACCCCACGCCAACACCGCCGCTCGAGACTCCGAAGACCGCTCCACTTGGATCCTCGGCGCAGCACGCACAGACGATCGGTGTGGGCCCGTCGGGGATGTCCGGCTTCCTTGCGCAGGCCGACACCATCACCGAGCGACCTGGCGACGAGATCGGTGCCTACACCCTGGTGTCGAAGCTTGGCGAAGGTGGATTCGGCAGCGTGTGGCTGGCGGAGCGGCGCAAGCCCTTCGTGCAGCGCGTGGCGCTGAAGATCATCAAGGCGGGCATGGACTCCAAGTCCATCATCACGCGCTTCGAGCAGGAGCGCCAGACGCTGGC
>CAIYOC010000187.1 GCA_903927725.1 uncultured bacterium
GCCCACGTGTTGGCCTTGTTGACCACGACCGAGAGGCCATCGAACGCCACAGGGAGTTCGACGAACTCGATGTTGTTCTTTCGTGCCAGCTCGACCTCGCCGGGCTTGATCGCGCGGCTCGCTGCAGTGACATCGATCTCACCAGCGCAGAAGCGCTTGAAGCCGCCGCCGGTGCCGGACATGCCGACCGACACATTGACCTTGGGGGCGACCTTCTTGAACTCCTCCGCAGCGGCCTCGGAAATCAGGAAGACGGTGCTCGAGCCGTCGAGACGGACGGGCCCCGTGGCCTTGGTCGCCTCGTTGGCAGGGGACTGCGGCGAGCAGAGGGCGACGATGGCGGTGAGCGTGGTCAGGAGCATGGGAATTCCTCGGGGTAGGGGGGCGACCGTAGCACGAACAATGTTCAGGTTGTGTTAAGGAGCCTCAGGAAGCAGGCTCTTGCCGGCATCGGCAAGGGGAAGCCGGATCGTGAACCGCGAACCCTTGCCGACCACGCTCTGGGCATCGACGGCACCACCGTGGGCAAGGGCGATGTGCTTGACCAAGGCGAGGCCAAGTCCCGTCCCGCCGAGCTCGCGGCTGCGCGCCTTGTCCACGCGGTAGAAGCGCTCGAAGATCCGGGGAAGGTGCTTGGCCGGTATCCCGGGGCCATTGTCGATCACCTCAATCTCGACGACGTCTCCGGCAAGACGCCCTTCGACCTCGACGCTCGAACCGGTGGGCGAGTACTTGATCGCGTTCGACACGAGGTTCGCCACCGCTTGGTGCACGAGCGTTCGGTTGGCGAACACGCGGATCCCGGGATTGCATGAGACCGACAGCGCGACCTGCTTCGCCCGTGCCGTGTCGCCGAGCTCGCCTTGGACATCGCCGAGCACCTGGCCGATCTCGAGTTCCGCGAATTCGAGTCCGGTCCTTGAATCGAGCTGGTCCAGCGACGCGAGGCTCAGGAGGTCTTCGACCAGCATGGATAGCCGGCGCGTGTTGCGGTGGATGATCTCGATGAAGTGGCTGACCTGCGGGGGATCGTCGTAGCCGATCTCCTGCAGCGTCTCAACATATCCCTTGATGTTCGTGATCGGCGTGCGCAGCTCGTGGCTCACGTTGGCGGCGAAGTCGGTGCGCATCGACTCGAGCCGCTTGAGCCGCGTGATGTCGTCGAGCACCACGAGCAGGCCGTCGATGCGGCCATCACTGCCGGGAAGCGGCTCGCTGGCCGCCTGCATGACGAGCGTCTCCACGCCCTCGAGCCGGATCTCGGCGCTCAGGTGGCCGTTGGCGGCGAAGGCCTCGCCCACGAATCGGCTCAAGTCCGGCTGGCGCGTCGCCTGCTGGAGCAATCGGCCGCGATAGTCCCCGGTGAGCCCGAGCAACTGCTCGGCAATCCGATTGGCACTGCGGATCCGCTGCTCGCGGTCGAGTGCGATCAGTCCGTTGCCGAGCGCTTCGAGGATGGCTTGCAGCTCGTCGCGCTCAACGGTCAGCAGGGAAATCGTGGTCGACACGTCGCGCTGGGCCCGCCCGAGCGCGCGCGAGACACGGAACGTCTGGCCGCTCTGGGGCCGCTCGAACCGAGCGGGGAGACGGCCCTCGGCCATCGCGTCGAGTGCCGTCTCGATCATGCGCAGGTCTCGCGCTCGGATCGCATGACGCATCACGATGCAGGCAGCTCCGCAGGCCACTCCTGCGGTGAGCAGGCCACGCGAGGGCACGTCGTCGGTGAGCGCGGTCGCGACCAAGAAGCCCGCAGCCACGAGCATGGCCCAGGACAGCGTGCGCAGCACCGAAGTCGGCACGTTGGTCATGCGCGGAGGCTATCGCGCCGACCGCGGTCGGTTCACTCGGTCAGGTCGTTGGGATCGCGGAAGCGGTAGCCCACGCCGCGGACCGTCTGCACGCACTCGCCGAGCGCGCCGAGCTTGCGGCGCACGGCGGTCACGTGCACATCGACCGTCCGGCTCGACAGC
The DNA here is from genome assembly GCA_903927725.1 of uncultured bacterium. Lineage (GTDB taxonomy): Bacteria > Planctomycetota > Phycisphaerae > Phycisphaerales > SM1A02 > SYIB01. The sequence goes on from CAIYOC010000187.1 coordinate 1,971, forward strand.
ACGGTGTTCCGGCCGTGCACGGCGCTGATGATCTGGTCGCGGGTACGCACAAAGCCCGGACGGAGCGCCAGGAAATGCAGGATGCCGAATTCGGTGACCGTGAGCTCGATCGGCTGGCCATCGACCGTCACCACGTGGCGCTCGCGGTCGATGAGCAGCCGGCCGTTGACGAGGCCGATGCGCTCGGTGGGCTCGGTCGCGCCGGTCTTGCGCAACGCGTTGCGCAGTCGCGCCATCAGCACGCGCGGGCTGAAGGGCTTCGTGACGTAGTCGTCCGCACCCATCTCCAGGCCGGCCACGATGTCCGATTCCTCGCCCCGCGCCGTGAGCATCACGACGGGGATGTCCCTCGTCCGGTCCTGTCCCTTGAGCCGTCGGCAGATCTCCAGCCCGTCGAGATCGGGCAGCATCAGGTCGAGCACGATCAGGTCGAAGCCCGCACCCTGGACCATCTCGATCGCCTTGCGCCCGTTGCGGGCCACGCTCACCTGCATGCCGTCGCGCTCCAGGTGGAACTTCACCAGGTCGGCGATCTCGTTCTCGTCCTCGACAATCAGGGCGCTCGCGGGCATGCAGGGATTATGGCGGGCTTGGGATCCTTGTCATGTGTCCGAAGCGTTAAGAGTCCGTGAACCCTCGGCGCCGAGCGTGATGCAGCATCGTCCTGTGCGCGTGCCTCGGCCTGTGACGGCGGGCAGTCCAAGTGGTACGCCGTCGAGCGCCAGGGCGCCCAGCACCGCCATCGCGGCTGCTTCGCGGTAGGCAGGTGGCCATTGGACCGCCGATGGCGGGGGGGCACCGGCGATTCCGGCCCGCAGCGCGGCTTCCAAGGGCAGATTGAGCACGCCGCCACCAGCGAGGACCAGATGACGGACCTCATGGTCGCGCAGCCTCGCCAGGATGGTTCCGGCGATCGCAGCGACCGCGGTCGCACAGGCATCCGTGGGAGCGAGGTGAGCAAGGACCGACGCAGCGGCGGCGACGGATTCGTCCGCGGTGCCCAGGCTTCGACCTGCGCCTGCCTGTGCCGCCAGCACCGTTGTGACGGCCTGCGACGCAGCAGCATCGACTGCCCCTCCCATGGCTGCAGTGCCATCCCAGTCACACGGCTGCCCGAGTCGCGTGCGCGCGAGTTCATCGAGCAGCTGGTTGCACAGGCAGATGTCGAAACCGCGCACGGCGGATGGATCGCCCCCGCGGGGCGGAAGCACCGTGGCGTTGGCGAAGCCACCAAGGTTGACGATCGCCATGGGGGCGTTGCCCGCGTACATGATGAAGTCGCTGGTGGGCGTGAGTGGAGCGCCTTGGCCGCCCGCGGCAAGGTCCGCACCGCGCAGGTCATGCAGCACGGGCACGCCCATCGCCTGGGCCACCGGCCAGGGCGAACAGAGTTGCAGCGAGAC
>CAIYOC010000188.1 GCA_903927725.1 uncultured bacterium
ATCATCACGACGATCGGCGGCAGCAACTCGTCGAGCCTCGTGCCGTACCTCGACTTCGCGGCCGTGCGGGCAAACCCCAAGATCTTCTGCGGATACAGCGACATCACCTCGCTGCACCTCGCGTTCATGCGCCATGCTGGGCTGTCGACCTTCTACGGGCCTGCCGTGATGCCGAGCTTCGGCGAGTGGCCCGAGCTGCCGCACGAGATGGTCGATTCGTTCCTCGATGCGACGATGCGGCATGTCTCCGGCTCGCGTGAACTCGTCGCACCGAGCCGCTGGAGCCGTCACCTGCGCGATGCCCGCACGGAGGCGTGGCGCACCGAGCCGCGAACCTGGGAACCGCACGCCGGCTGGCGCACCGTCACGCATGGCGTTGCCGAAGGACCGACGCTGGCGCTGAACCTCAACACGCTTCGCTCGAACACAGGCACCCCCGAGATGCCGGACTTCGACGGCGCAATCCTCTTCATCGAGGACATGTCGAGCTCGCCCACCCAGGCAGAGCGCGCGTTCCGGCATCTTGCGGCGATGGGCGTCTTCTCGAAGATCGCCGGTCTCGTCTGGGGCCGGGTCGAGCATTGGTCGGACGAGGGCTGCCCGATCCCGGTCGAGGATCTTCTCCTCGAGGCGATCCGTGGCGAACTCGGGCGCGATCCTGCCTTCCCGATCGCGACCGACTTCGACTGCTGCCACACGACCCCCATGCTGACGCTCGCACAGGGCGTACGCGTGCGGCTTGACACGCAGGGCACGACGGCACGCATCACGCTGCTCGAGCCAGCGGTGGTGAGTTGACGGCGGGGGGCTGTTGCGCCCGTTTCGATCACCACCACGCTCGCAAGGCGCGAAGGAAACGGCGCCTTTTCGTTCGCTGCCTACTAGGAAACGATCATTTCCTAGTATGATGCCCTGAGAAAGGAGCGCTCCCGATGCCACGCACCTCCGGCAACTACCGAAGTTCCACCGTCGCCGGTGAGACCGTGCGCGCGTTCGTTCCAGCCGCGCTTCCGCCCGCACGGCCGCCACTCCGCGTCGAGGGGCCCATCGACGCCGCCTGCGCGCGCGCCATGGCGGCCATCGGCCGGCTCGAGGTGGGAGCGAGCCTGGTGCCCAGTACTGAGTGGTTCCTGTATGGCTTTGTCCGCAAGGAGGCGGTGCTGACCTCGCAGATCGAGGGCACCGAGGCCACCCTCCGCGACGTGCTGGAGTTCGAGGCGACCGACCGCACCGCACGCCAAGACGAGGTGGCAGAGGTCTGCAACTACGTCGAGGCGCTGAACTACGCGCGCCGCGAGCTTGCCAAGCCGAAAGGGCTGCCGCTGACTGCACGTCTGCTCTGCGAGGCGCATCGGCGCCTCATGAGGGATGCAGGCACCCGTCGCGGCGGCGACAAGAAGCCGGGCACGATCCGAACGAGCCAGAACTGGGTCGGAGGAACGCGGCCTAGAAACGCGCGCTTCGTTCCACCTCCGGCGGATACGGTGCCGGGGCTGCTTGCCAATCTCGACCGATGGATTCACGGGCGCGATCCGCTTCCGCCGCTCGTCAAGGCCGGGCTGGCGCACGTGCAGTTCGAGACGATCCATCCGTTCCTGGACGGCAACGGCCGGATCGGCCGCCTGCTCATCACCCTGCTCCTCGAGCACTGGGGCGTGATGCGGTCGCCCATCCTGTACCTGAGCCACTCGTTCAAGCGCCACCAGCGCGAGTACTAC
>CAIYOC010000189.1 GCA_903927725.1 uncultured bacterium
AGGCCGTAGCCGTTGCCGAGCTTGCCACCCACGGGCCGGGTCTGGCTGCTCGAGTTGTTGTTGAACCATGCGATGATCCCGAGCAGGCTGCTATCGTTCGTGCCGCTCAGGTAGCCAGTGAAGCCATGGAACGCCGTGGTCGTACCTGCCCGGTAGGCGTACTCCCACTCGGCTTCGGTAGGCAGCCGCATGCCGGTCTGCGTCAAGAACCCCTGAACCGTGTTCCAACTCACCGATTCCACCGGTCGGTTGGGGACGTGGATGGCTGGTACCTCTGCACTCGCGCTCTGGAAGGAGCTCGGGTTCGAACCCATCCGCGCCGTCCACTGCGCCTGAGTCACTTCGTACCGGCCCATGTAAAACGCGTTCGTCAGCGTCACCGTGTGGACGGGGCTCTCGCTGGTGAGGCACCCATACTGCTGCGACGCGCTGCACCCCATCTGGAACGAGCCCGGAGGGATCAGCACCATCTCGATCTGCGTGGCAGTGTCCTTCACGCGCCAGGCCAAGCCCGTGGCCATGATCGCCGCGCGCAGGGTGGAATCCGTCACCACCGCAGGATCGGGTAGCGGCTCAAGCAGCATGGCCCACGAGGGCGTCACAACGCTGAGGTAGGTGAACCCACCCGCCACCGTCACCGCACCCTTAGCGCCAGTCACGACCACATCGACCGCGCCAACCGAGCCCGCCGGCGTGACCGCGGTGACCTGCGTGCTGCTCACGTTGACCACATTGGTGCAGGGCACGCCGCCGATGGTCACGCTGGTCGTGCCAGCCAGGTACTGACCCGTGATCGTGATCGCAGTTCCCCCGATGTACGGCCCGCTGCTCGGCACGATCGACTGGATCTGCTGCTCGACATAGGTGAAGGGCTGCGGCGACAGGCTCGTGCCGCCCACGGCCGTCACGGCGATCGGGGCTTGGCCGACCGCGCCCGGCGGGGTAGTGGCGCGCACTTGCGTGGGTGTCAGCACCTGCACACCGGTGCACGGCACACCACCGACCGTCACCGAGACCGTGCCACCGAACCCGGCACCGTTGATCGTGAGCACCGTGCCACCGAGCGAGCTCCCCTGCAGCGGCGTGACCGAGGTCACCGTGGGCGGGCAGAACCCCCAGTTCGACAGCACGACCGCGAGGTCGCCACCATCGACCCTGCCGTCACTGTTGATGTCGCCAGCGCACTGAGCGTGGCCGGGTGCAGTCAGGGCAAGGGCGGCCAGCGCGCACAGCATGGCGCACGCGCATCGAACGGCTCGAATCGTCCCGGTCAGCATGATGAAGTCTCCTGGAGTCGCAACCATACCCCCGCGGGCTCGCTGCGCAAACAGCATCGCACGGCCCAGACGCAAGAACCGCACGCCGTGGACCGAGCCCAGTAGGACGGGCAGCGCGCGCGTCCGCGCAGCCGGAACCCGAGGTCGCGGGAGGACGTGCGCCCCCGCGCGTGCTCACGCCGCGCCGCGCTGCTCCAGATCCTTCGCGAGCCCAAGCTGCACCAGGTGCTGCATTGGGCCGTGAGGCTTCGACTTCTCCTCCTCGAGCCGGCGCTTGGCGCGCGGGTTCGCGTAGGTGCTGAAGACCATGGCCTTCACGGTCGCCCACAGGCCGGGGAAGCCGGAGAACGTGTAGTCGACGGCGCTGGGCTCGTAACCGCAGTGCACCATGCAGTTCTGGCACTTGGGGTTGCCGCTCGCGCGGCCGTAGCGCTCCCACTGCGTGTCGCGCATCAACTCCTCGAAGGTGTCGACATAACCCTCTTGCAGCAGGTAGCAGGGCTTCTGCCAGCCGAAGATGTTGTAGGTGGGGTTGCCCCACGGCGTGCACTCGAAGTCGCGCTTGCCCATGAGGAACTCGAGGAAGAGCGCGCTCTGGTTGAAGCGCCAGCGGCGGCGGCCGTCCTTGCGGTTCGAGAGGATCATCTCGAAGAGCTCGTGCGTGTTCTTGCGCTTGAGGAAGCCCGTCTGGTCGGGCGCCTTGTCGTAGGCGTAGCCCGGGCTCACCATCATGCCTTCCACGCCCAAGTCCATCATCTCGTCGAAGAACGCGCGCACGCTGTTGGGGTCGGCGCCGTCGAAGAGCGTGGTGTTGGTGGTGACGCGGAAGCCGCGCTCGACCGCCAGGCGGATTCCGGCGATCGCCTTCTGGTAGGTGCCCTCGCGGCAGACGGCGAAGTCGTGGTTCTCCTCCTGGCCGTCCATGTGGACGCTGAAGGTCAGGTACTTGCTCGGGGTGAACCAGCCGGCCTCGAGCTTCTCCTTCAGGAGCAGCGCATTGGTGCAGAGGTAGATGTACTTGCGGCGCTTGACGAGCTCGCGCACGAGCTCGGCGATCTGCGGGTGCAGGAGCGGCTCCCCGCCGGGGATGCTGACCATGGGGGCGCCGCACTCATCGACGGCCTTGAGGCATTCCTCGACCGACAGGTCGCGCTTGAGGATGTGGGCCGGGTACTGGATCTTGCCGCAGCCGGCGCAGGCCAGGTTGCAACGAAAGAGCGGCTCCAGCATGAGGACCAGGGGGTACTGCTTGCGCCCACGAAGCCGCTGGCCCAGCACATAGGTCGCCACGGTCCACATCTGCGAGATCGGCACTGCCATTTTTGGCTCAACTCCTGTTCCAGCGTCCGAACCGGACGGGGTTCGGGATCGTAGCGACCCCTTGTGGGCGCCATGATCGTTCCATCCCTGCTCTCCCCCGCCGCGGCCGGCTTCGGCATGGTCAGCGGGCTGGGCTTTGGGGTGGACCTCGCCGGGCTCCTCGGCAGCGGTGGGTTGCCGATCTCCCCCGATGGCGCGTCCCCGGGCTCATCCAAGGCGGTTCCGAAGGGCAAGGCGGGTCAGGCCCCTCGCGTGCAATCCACGATCGGTCTTGATCGTTCCACTAGCATGCCGCTCCCCATGGAGGCCTGGGAGTCACAGACCGACGAAGCGCTGCTCAAGGCGCACCTTGACGGTCGTGATGGCGCGTTCCGCGCGCTGCTTGAGCGCTACCGCGTGGAGCTCCACCGCTTCCTCACCATGTTCATGGGCTCGGCCTCGGCGGCCGACGATGTCTTCCAGGACACGTGGGTCCAAGTGCACCTCTCCGGCAGCACCTTCGATCAGGAGCGCACCTTTAAGCCGTGGTTGTTCACGGTGGCCGCGAACAAGGCGCGCGATCACCTTCGCCGCCGCAAGCGCCACGCCATGACCTCGATCGATGCCCCCATGCGCGGCACCGATGGCCAGGTCGCGCTGGCCGACACGATCTCACGCAACGATGAATCACCGAGCGACCCGATGGGTTCGCACGACGAAGCTCAGATGGTCAAGACCGTGGTGGACGGGCTCCCCGCCCACCTTCGCGAAATCCTTCTCCTTGGGTATTTCCACAAGATGCCGTACCAACAAATCGCCGAGACGTTGGGCATTCCGCTTGGGACCGTCAAGAGCCGCCTGCATGCGGCCGTGGCTGCCTTTGCCGATGCCTGGAAGCGCACGCAAGCCGGACAGGATGCCGCATGAACCAGCACGAACCACACCTCGATCCGCGCGATGCGCACATCGTTGACCAGCTTGTGCACGCCGGCTGGGACCCAACCAAGGTCACGCCCGGCTCGTCTCAGGATTCCGATGCCCTGCGCGCGCTCGCGCGCATCGGCACGCTGCTCGACCGCTATCCAGCACCCGCACCCGACGATGCACTCATCGATGCCACGCTGCTCTCGGTCGAGCGCGCCGATGCCGACCGAAGCGAACGCATGACCCTGACCGATGCGCCGATCGCGCGATCGCGCTGGCGCATTCCAGACTTCATCAGCGTTGCTGCGTGCCTGCTGCTCCTAGTGGGCGTTGCCTTGCCGATCGCCAACCGCGTGCGATCAACCAGTTCGCAGACGCTGTGCGCCAATGGCTTCCGCGAGCTTGGCTCTGCATTCGCGGCCTACAGCCACGACAGCAAGGGCAACCTTCCGATGGCCGCCGGCCTGGGCTCGATGCTCAATGCGGGTCCTTCGGGCGATCTGCCCACGTCAATGCCGGCGGACAATGCGCAAGCCATCCGCGTCCTTGCCGACAAGGGGTATTGCCGGCCGGGCTGCCTGCACTGCGCGGGCGCACGACAACTGTCGTTCCGCGTGCCGCTGCACGCCACGCACGTGCGCATCACCACGCTGGTGCTCTCGCCGCTGGCCGCCGATGCCAATCCGATCCTGCTCTCGCCCAAGGTTGGCATCAAGTCCGCCAGCCCGAACCACGGCGGTGAAGGGCAGAACGTGCTCTTCAGCGACGGCGCAGTGATGTGGAAGCCGCTGCCCTTCATCAGCGTTGGGCCCGAGGGTCGCCTGGACAACATGTGGACCCTGCGCGGCGTTTCCGGCGGCGAAGGCGTGGACTTCAAGGGCGTGAAGTTCGACCAGTACGAAGTGTTCCTCGGCCAATAATCGCCAAGGCGCCCTCGGTCATCCACAACCCAAACCACGCACGATCGGTGCCCTTGCGGTGAACGCGGGTTGCCGCTACCCTTGCGGATCTCTCCAAAGCGGGTGCACCATGCCTAAGAACAAGAGCCACAAGGGCCTCCTCAAGCGCGTCAAGATCACCAAGAGCGGCAAGATTAAGTTCAAGCCGCCGCGGAGCCGCCACTTGAAGAGCAACAAGACCGGACTGCAGGTCCAGTCGTACCGCAAGTCGCGCCACGCGCGCTCGGGCGACATGGGTGCCTTCGAGAAGTTGCTGTTCCGCGGCCTGCGCTCGCAGGAACAGCACGAAGCCGATGATGCCAAGGCTGCTGGCGAAACCACGGCTGCCACCGAAACCAAGGCAGCTCCCAAGGCCAAGCGCGCCGCCAAGGCCAAGGCCAAGGCCTGATTCGAACGTTTGATCAGATCGCCTCGGCCACGGTGGCCAAGGCATTCGCACAACGACCGACGGGAACGAAGACTGGCCCAGCCAGCCCCGATCGGACAAGCAAGGAGTGAACCATGCCCCGTGCACGTAAGGGCGCAGCCCGTACCCAAGCCCGTCGTCGCCTGCTCCGCGAAGCCCGCGGTTACTTCGGCACCAAGAGCCGCCTGAAGCAGCAAGCCAAGGTTGCGCTGATGCGCGCCGGCCGCTTCGCCTGGCGTGACCGTCGCGCGCGCCGCCGCGAATACCGCAGCCTGTGGATCACCCGCATCACGGCCGCGTGCCGCATGCGTGGCATGCGCTACAGCGTGTTCATCAACGGCCTGTCGCGCGCCTGCATCCTGCTGAACCGCAAGATGCTCAGCCAGATCGCGATCGAGGACCCGACCACGTTCGACACGCTGGTCGAGACGGCCAAGAAGCACACCACCTGCAAGGTGGCTGCCTGAGCCTCGCTGACCAAACCCAAGCACTCCAACCGCCCCGCTTGACGCGGGGCGGTTGTGTTTCTGCAATGCCCTGATGCCGCAGCCTGCACGCGCTCCGTCGGCCCGCCTCGCGTGGCTCGCTGCCGCGCTCGCGGCCGTGGCATGCGCGGCATGGTGCGCATCACGCACGGGCGATCTTGGTCCAGCCCGCACCCCGGAGCTGATTCGGGTGGCGTTCCTCTCGGCGTGGCTCCCCTGCCTGTGGATGCTCTCGTCGGCAGGATGGGGCCGCTTGACGTGCCGTGCGCTCTCCATGCGCCGCAGCGATCCGGTCGAGCAGGCCGCGTTGGTCATCGGGCTCGGCGTGTCGATCCACCTCATCATCGATGCATGGTGCGCATGGCTGGGTGTGCTCGCGTGGCAACGACCGATCGGCGCATCGTTGCCGCTCGTGGCGGGGCTCGCGGGTCTTGTCGGCGCACCGCGCCGCGTCTCGATCGTGCCGCCGCGCCTGACGTGGCTGGTGGCGCTCGCGCTTCCGGTGGGCGTGCTGATTGCGGCAGCCTCGACTGCACCCGGCTGGCTCTGGCAGACGGAGTTCGGCGGCTACGACGCATTGACCTACCACCTGCTGCTGCCGCGCGAGTGGCTCGACGCCGGCCGCATGGCCACGCTCGATCACAACGTGTACTCGGCGCTGCCCTCCTTCATGGAGGCATCGTTCATGCAGGTGCTGGCCTTCGCGCCCGATCCAAAGGTTGCCGGCACGTGGGCGCAGTGGCTGCATGCGCTGATCGCGCTCCCTGCCGCGCTGGCGTGTGCCGGCGCGGCACGCTGCGTGGCCCGCGATGCTGGCGCATCGATCGAGGCGATCGCGGCATCGGGCTGGCTTGCGGCGATCGCCCTGCTCACGACGCCGTGGATCATCGCCACGGGCTCGCTCGCGTACACGGAACTGCCGGTGGTGCTGGCCATGGCGCTGGTCGTGATGCTTGTGATCGATCGCGATGATTCGCAGCGCGCCAACGTGCTCGCCCTGGCGATCGTCTGCGCGGCGGCCGTCGGCGCAAAGGGCAACGCTGCGGGTGCACTGGTCCTTCCAGCGATGGCGCTGGTGGCGACGGCACAGCGCCGGCAGATGCGGTCGCTGCTCGCGTCATGCGTCATCGGCATCGTGATCGGCGCCGTGGCGCTCATGCCGTGGTGGCTGCGCAACTTGATCGATGCCGGGCAGCCGTTCTTCCCATTCGTGCGCGCGCTCGGCCCCGGCCAGTGGTGGACCGACGGACAGCAGCAGGCGTTTGCGTCTGCTCATGCTTCACCCGGCGGATCGGGGCTCACCGCACTCTGGAACGAGTGGCTTCGATTCGGCATCGGTGCACCACCCGATGTTGCGGAGCCATGGCGGCCGCAATGGCTCCTGCTGCCGTGGCTCGGCCTGATCGGCGTGATCGCCGGACTTCGCCCGCGCGCCGGCCGCCTGCCGTGGAGTGGCATCGTGCTGGCTGTGCTCGTCATGGCGAACCTCGTGTTCTGGGTCGGTTTCACCCACCAGAAGTCGCGCTTCCTCGTGCCGATCGCCGCACCGATGGCGATCGCAGCGGGCGTGCTGCTGGCCGCGCTGGCTTCGCGGCGTTCGGCCGCAGTGCAGACGGGAACACGGGATGCATTTGCCCGCGTGCAACGCACCGGCGTGAGCCTGCTGGCGATCGGCATGGCCTGTGCCGTGCCGTGGTGGTACGCCACCGACGGCCGCGCTGGCGCACCGGCTGCCGCGATCGGTGCTGAAGACGTGTTCACCGGCGAAGCGCTCGGCGACGAACTGCGCGCATCCGGTGCAGGCGACGATGCATGGCTCGAAACGGCGCGGGCAGCATCGCCGGCCTTCGTCCTCAACGAGATGCTCGCGCCCTGCGATCGGGTCATCTCGCTCGGCGAGAGCCGCGGCTGGTATTGCAACCGCATTCCTGACTACCACACCGTCTGGGATCGAGGCCCGCTGGAACGCATGCTCGCGAGCGGCATGGGGGCAGCTGAATGCGTGCGTGAACTCCGCAGCACCGGGTACTCCCACGTGGTCGTCGATCACTCGATGCTTCGCCGCTGGCGCGCAAGCGGCTGGCTGGATGCAGGCATCACTGACGCGCGCGTGGACGCCTTCCTCGACCTGCTCGACCCGGTGGCCGAGACCGCCGGCGAGTGCTCCATCCACCGCATCCCGAGAGCCGACACACCATGACCACCGTGACCCAATCATCACGCCGAGCCGTTCTGGTGGCGATCGCCGCCGTCTCGATGTCCGTCGGCTGTGCCAGCGAGCCGGCCGCCACCACCGCGCCAGCGGCGGCGCCCGCATCGGCTCCGGTCGCCGTGATCGATGGTCGCGTGCTCGATTGGCGCGCATTCGGACCGCTCGTGGCCGAGGCGAGCGGCGGCCCCGTGCTGGAGGAGGTCGTGCTCGAGTGGCGATGCGAGACCGAGTGCGCGAAGGCCGGCATCGCCGTGGGGATGGACCTCGTGCTCGCCGAGGAGCGTCGCGTGCTCGAGTCGCTGGACCAGGATCCCGAACGCGCCATGCGTTTGCTGCAATCACTGAAGGCTCGCCAAGGGCTTGGACCGCTCCGCTGGCAGGCGCTCCTGCGGCGCAATGCCATGCTGCGCGCGCTGGTCGCCAAGGACATCGTGCTCGACGAGGCCGTGATCGAGCAGGCACGCGACTCGCTCGTCGGCCCTCGGCGCGATGCCAGGCTGATCGTGGTCGCGGACCTCGTGGCGGCCGAGCGTGTGCGTACCGCGCTGCGCGATGGCGCATCGTTCCCCGAACTTGCCGCTCGCGAGAGCCTGGACACCAGTGCACCTCGCGGCGGGCTGGTGACCGGCGTCACGCGGCGCGATGCCGGCTACCCGAGTTCGTTCCGCGAGGCGCTCTTCACGCTCGCGCCCAATGCAATCAGCGATCCCCTGCTCGTCGAGGACCGCTTCATGATCGTCCAGATGCTTGCCGAGAGCACGCCGCCTGCTCTTGACCCTGCCGAACTCGACCGTCGCGCGCGCGAACGGGCCCGCATCGCGCAGGAGCGCGTGGCCATGGAGCGGCTCGCTGACCGGTTGCTGCGGACGACATCGCTGAGCGTCTTCGACGAAGCCGCCAAGAGCAGCCTGGATCGCATGCGCACCGAGCGCGCGCGGTGATGCACGGATGAGGGAGGGTCGAATCGCGCGACGTACGCCGCCGACGGCGCGCGGCTCAGGTCCGCACGCCGCTCAGGCGCCAGACCGCCAGCGGGATCAGGATCGCGATCGGGATGAGCACGCCCGCCGTGGGACCGAGCCCTGAGAGCGGCACGCTCATCGCGACCATGGCACCAAGCGACATGGGCACGGCGAAGGCAGCGCAGCGGACTGACTGAGCCAGCAGGTTGGCGGGTTCCCGCAGCAGGAAGTACGGCAGGCTCGCGACGAGCACGAGCAGGTTCGCCAGGATCGCGCCCCAGCGACCGATGACGAAGCGCCGGGCATCGGCGGCAGGAAGACTTCCATCCTCGACCATCGACAGGATCTGCCGCGACGAGAGCATGTGCGCGAACATGCGGTTCTGCCGCATCACGAGCGCACCGGGCGAGAGCGACGATGGGAACTCCGCCACCGGCGTGCTGCTCGTGAGCTGCTGCGCGCGCTCGTCCCGAGCATCGGCCGTGACCACGCGCCGGCCATCCTTGAGGATCCACGCCTGGCGCCCCTCGTCCCACGTGGCCGAGGGAGCCTGGACACGTGATTGCAGCGTGCCGCTGGCGTTGCGTTCGAGCGCCACGAAGCCACGCATGGTGGCCGAGGAGCGATCGAACGCTTCAGCGTGGAGCAGTGCGCCGCGGTCATCGGCAACGAGCTGGACGGGAAGCTGCTTGGGCCCCTTCTTCGCGAGTTCCGTGTGCTCGCGAAGAAGGCGCGCCGCGAGCCGCGGCACGATGACCTCGTTGTCGAAGGCCTGGATGGATCCGAGCAGCGCACCGCCCAGGATGATCGGCAGCGCCACGCGCGGCAGGCTGATCCCGGCCGCCATCATGGCGACGAGCTCGCGGTTGCGGTGCAGCTGCGCCAGGGTGAAGCCCATCGCACCCACGGCCACCAGCCCGGCGAGGTACTGGTACATCTGGAAGATGCGCGGCCCGTGGAAGTCCGCCACGGCACGGATGATGCCGAGCAGGCTGGCCTCTCCATCGGGGCTCGCCGCACGAGCCGCTTCGACGAACTTCTGGGCCTGCACGATCGTGTCGACCGAGACGGCGAAGACGAAGAGCAGCAGGAAGATCACGGCAAAGTTGCCGAGGAACCGCAGGAGGATGGTCCGGTCGAGGATCCGCATCGCTGCCTCAGTGCACCGCCACCTTGCGCCACGCCCACCACACGATCGCTGCCACAGCGGCGTTGCCCGACCACATCACCAGGAACCCCCAGACGAGCGCACCGTCACGCATCGAGTGCTGGCCCGAGTTGATGAGCAGGATGTCGATGATCGCCGGCACGAACGCGATCGCGTAGACGAGCAGCGGGCTCGAGCGTCGCATCTGCACGGCCAGTACGGCACCCATCAGCAGGAGCAGCGGCGCACAGACCGCCTGCGCCAAGCGCATCCACGCGTGCGCCGTGGCCTCCCACACGACCTCGCGCCGCAGGTTGGCCCAAGCACCGGCCGTGGACCCGATCGACTTCGCGATCGGGCCAAGCAGTGCCGTGCTCTGCGATGCAGCGAGCGCGTCATTCTCGAGCGCATCTGCGGTCATCGATGCCACGGGCAGCGTCATGTCTGGACGCACGCCGTCCAAGGTCTCGGGCCAGCTGGACGAGAGCCCTTCCACCGTGGGCTGCATGAGCGTGATCGTCAGGCGCACTGCCGTCGCCGGATCATCGCCGCGGTCGAGCGGGGCAAGCTCGAATCGCGCCGAGGCTCCACGGCCTCGACGGAGCAGCCGGCCTTCCTGGCTCTCCTCGATGATGACCGAGCCACCCGGCGCACCCACCGCCTGGCCACCCTGGATGCCCGCAGCTCGGAGCTCATAGCGGCGGCCCGAGCGGTCATCCACGAACGGCACGGCGATCCCGCGACGAAGCTGAGCATCGGCGAGCGCCAAGGCTCGAGCACTGCGGACCATGCGGGCGATCTCGGCACGCCGCTGGGCGCTGTCGACGCTCACGTCCGGATTGCGCATCATCGACACGAGGTCGAGCAGGTTGGCCATGTTGGGGCTTCGCTCCGAAGCGCTCTGCACCTCGACCGCGTCCGGGTTGGCCTCGGGAACGAACGCCACGGTCCCATCGAGCAGACGCACCACGTTGACCTGGCGCATCGACGCCTTCATGAGCAGGCGCGACTGGCCCGCGCGGCCCTCGACGCGATATAGGTCCACCACCGCCGACTCGGCCACGAACTCGGTCTCGGGCACCCCGCCCGGGCCGAACTCGACCGCAACCACGCCCCGCATGCCGATGCGGTCAGCCACGCCATCGGGCGCGTCAAGCAATTCGGCCTGGTCGGCATAGACCATCATGCGGCCGGCGTTGAACGCCTTGCCGTCGCGCACGGTCGCCACGAAGACCGCGGCGGCATCCTGCGTGATGACGGACTTCATCGCGGCCCAGAACGGCGGGATCACCGCATTCACGAGGATCGCCATGATGATCGCCAGCGCCACGCCCAGGACCAGGTGCGGCCTGAAGATGCTGCGGTAGCTCAGGCCCGACACGCTCATGGCCAGGAACTCGTTGTCCGAGACCATGCGGTGCGTGACGAGCGTGGCGGCGAACCCGCCGGCGAAGGGCAGCGCGAACTGCAGCATGGGCACCGTCGCGAGCGCCACGTACTTCGCCACCCCGAACGGGCCAAGGAGATTCTGTGCAAGCGGACGAATGACCGCTCCGAAGGCGACCACGATCACCATGACGGTCGTGGTGAGCACGAGCACCTTCGTGATCTCCGCGATCACATGCCGGACCAGGATGCTGGAGTCGGTGCGCATGGTGCGATCAGCGCAGACCGTAGTCCTTGATCTTGCGGTAGAGCGTTCGTTCGCCGATGCCCAGCAGCTGGGCGGCCTGCTCCCGGTTGCCCTGCGTGCGCGCCAGCGTCTGGCGGATCGCTTCCTTCTCGAGCTGCGCCATGTCGATCCCCGCGAGCGCACCATCGGGCGCGGTTGCCCCGCCCTCATCACGATCGGCAGCGCGGATCTCCTCCGGCACGTCGCCCACATCGATCGCATCGCCCATGGCGGTGACGACCATCCGGTGCACGACCATCATGAGCTCGCGCACGTTGCCGGGCCAGTCGTAGGCGACCAGACGCATCATCGCGGCCTGCGTCACGGACATGGGCGCTCGACCGAGTTCCTTGGCGTACTTCCCGATCCCGTGATTGACCAGCAGCGGGATGTCCTCGCGGCGCTCGCGCAGGCTCGGCAGGCGGATCTCGACGCCCTTGAGGCGAAAGAAGAGGTCTTCGCGGAAGCGCCCCGCCGCGATCGAGTCGCGCAGGTCGCGGTTGGTCGCGCTCACGAACCGCACGTCGACCTTGCGCAGGTCGTTGCTGCCCAGACGGATCACGTCGCCAGACTCGAGCACGCGCAGCAGCTTGGGCTGCATGGTCACCGGCATGTCGCCGATCTCGTCCAGGAACACGGTGCCCTTGTCGGCGTACTCGAAGACCCCTTCGCGGTCCCGGTCCGCACCCGTGAAGGCACCGCGAACATGGCCGAAGAGCTGGTCTTCGAGCAGGCTCTCGGCCTGCCCCGCCGCATTGAAGGTGACGTAGCGCTTCTCCTTGCGCTTGGAGTGCCGGTGGATCGCCGCCGCCACGAGCTCCTTGCCGGTGCCGCTCTCGCCGGTGATCAGCACCGGGATCGTGGAGGGAGCGACCTGATGGATCGTGCGCAGCACCTGCTGGATGGCCGCCGACTGGCCCACGATGCCGTCGACTCCGTAGGCGGCGTCGAGCTGGGTCTTGAGGCTGCGGTTCTGCTGGCGCAGGGCGACGGTCTGGGCCGCCCGCTGGACCAGGTTTCGGAAGACGACCAGGTCGAGCGGCTTCTCGATGAAGTCGTAAGCCCCCCCTTGCAGCGCCGCCTTGGCCGTGGGCACATCGCCGTGGGCGGTCACCAGAATCGTCTCGGCCTGCGGTTGGCTGGCCTTGGCCTGGGCCAGGACGGCGAGACCAGCATCGGGGCGTTCCATGACCAGGTCGGTCACGATCACGTCGTACATCCCGCCCTGCAACTCCTCGGCCGCGGCAGCCGCGGAATGCACGACCGTGCACACATGGCCCGGCTTGCGCAGCGCGTCGGCCATGGTCTGGGCGTGCTCGGGTTCGTCGTCGACGATGAGCACCTGCGCGCGCACCGTTTCGTCGTCCTTCGGCATGCGTGGAGTGTATGGACTCCGGCGAGGGACAATCGTCGATGCACGACGCCGGAGCATGCCGATGAACCATCGTCGGGCGTGTACGGAACCCCGGCACTTGGGTACGATCGAACGACGCCGGGAACGGATGCCCGGCGGATGCACTCAAGGCACGAGTCGTGGTTCGGAAGGCGTGGCCAGGAAGGCGTGAATCGCATGCGGAGCGAAGCAGCTGGGCAGTGTGGCTCGGGCACGGCGCCCTCGGCGTCGACCGATCCGGTCTTCGGCGGGAAGCGCGTCCATTTCATCGGGATCGGCGGGTCGGGCATGAGCGGGCTCGCGCAGCTCCTGCAGCGACGCGGCGCGCGCGTCAGCGGTACCGACCAGTCTTGGAGCGATGTGCTCGATCGGCTTGGCGGTGATGGGATCACCGTCTCGGTCGATGCGCAGCCCACCGAGCTGCCCGAATGCGACCTCGTGGTGGCCAGCGCAGCCGTCAAGGATCACCACCCCCTGCTCCAAGCCGCCCGACGCCACGGCATCGAGGTCCTGAACTACGCGCAGGCGCTCGGCCGCGTGATGATCGGCCGCACTGGCATCTCGATCGCCGGAACGCACGGCAAGAGCACCACCACCGGCATGCTGGCGCACGTGCTCATCACCTCGGGCGTCGATCCCAGCTTCATCGTGGGTGCGACCTGCAACCAGATCGGCGGCGGCAGCCGCGTGGGCACCGAACGGATTCCCGCCGGTTCGCTCGCGGGCGCCCCCGGGGTCATGGTCGCGGAAGCGTGCGAGTACAACCGCTCGTTCCACAGCCACCGCCCCACGCTGGCCCTGATCAACAACATCGAGGAAGACCACCTCGACTTCTACACCGGCGGCCTCGACGAGATCATCGCCTCGTTCAACGCGTTCGCGGCACGCCTGCCCGATCGCACGCAGGGCGGCCGGCTGCTGATCGCGCACGATGGCGCCCACCGTCGCCGCGTGACCGCCGGGCTGTCGTGCGCCGTCAGTTCCTTCGGCTTCGCGGCCCTCGCCGACTATCGCGTGCAGTTCGATGCCCAGAGCCGCGAATGCAGCGTGTCGCACCGTGGGTCCGAACTGCTGCGCTGGACGAGCCGACTGCTGGGCGACCACAACGTGCTCAACTCCGCGGCGGCAGGGATCCTGGCCACATGGGTCGGAGCCGACCGGGCGCGCATTGAAGAGGGCCTGTCCACCTTCGGTGGCGTGGACCGCCGGCTGCAGCACATGGGCGACCGCTCGCCGGCGACTGGCGGCACGGTGCGCGTATACGACGACTACGGCCACCATCCGACCGAGGTCGATGCCACGCTGCGCGCGATCCGTGCCGGGCTTGCCCCCACGAGGCTGCTCTGCGTGTTCCAGCCGCACCAGCACAGCCGCACGCGCCATCTGCTTGATGAGTTCGCGCAGTCCTTCGGCCACGCCGACATCGTGCTCGTGCCCGACATCTACTTCGTTCGCGACAGCGCCGAGGACGCGCAGAGCGTGTCCAGCGCCGACCTCGTCGCCAAGTTGCGCGATCGCGGCGCACAGGCCTGGCACATCCCATCCTTCGAGGGGATCGTGCAGCGGCTGGACGAGATCGCGCAGGACGGCGACTTGGTCGTCGTCATGGGAGCGGGCCCGGTGTGGGAGATCGGCCGTGATTGGCTGGCTCGGGCGGCGGCCCCGGCAACCGGGCCGAAGCCGTGAGCGCAACCATGGATCGCCACTGGACGAGCCTCTTCAGCGACCTTGATGTCCAGGTGCAGGCCGATGCGCCGCTTGGGCCGCTCACCTGGTTCGGCGTCGGCGGCCGCGCCGACGCTCTGGTGACGCCCCGCTCGCCGGAGGCGCTCGCCGAGCTGGTGCGACGCTGCCGCCACAACCAGGTCCGTGTGCGCGTGCTTGGCTCGGGCGCGAACCTGCTGGTCGATGACGCCGGCGTCGAGGGCGTGGTGATCAGCCTGAACCACGAGTCGTTCGCTTCACTCGAGGTCAACACCGAGGGCGGCATCGAACTCATGAAGGTCGGTGCCGGGCATGACCTGATGAAGCTCGTGACCGAGTGCGCCCGCCGCGGCCTCGCCGGGATCGAGGGCATGACCGGGATTCCGGCGCAGATCGGCGGCGCACTCGCGATGAATGCGGGCGGCCGCTACGGCGAGATCGGCGATGCGGTGCATGCAGTGGCGATCGTGCGCCCCGATGGCGAGTTGCGCGTGTATGCCAAGTCCGAGCTGCACTTCGCGTACCGACACGCCACGCTCCCCGAGGGCGTCATCGCATGGGCCACCTTCTCCATGCGCGAGGACAACCCGCTGGCCGTGCGCGCGCGCGTGCAGGAGTACATGGCCTACAAGAAGTCCGTCCAGCCGATGTCCAACAGCGCCGCAGGCTGCATGTTCAAGAACCCCGTTGATCCGTCGACGGGCCAGCGCGTGAGCGCGGGCAAGCTCATCGACGATGCGGGGCTCAAGGGGCACCGGTTCGGGAAGGCGTTCATCAGCGAGCGCCACGCGAACTTCTTCACCTGCGAGCCGGGCGCCCGCACCGACGACCTGCGCGAACTCGTGCGCGTCGCCCAGGGCGCCGTGCGCGATCGCACCGGGCTTGGCCTCGAGACCGAAGTGGTCTTCTGGAGCCGACACGGGGACGGCTCATGACCCGCACGAGCGTGCTGGTCCTGAAGGGCGGCCCCGACGCCGAGCGCGAGGTGAGCCTGCGCAGCGGCGGCCGCGTCGCCCAGGCGCTCCGCGACGACGGCACCTTCGACGTGATCGAGTTGGCGATCGATGCCGCGAGCGCAGATGAGCTTGCCGCGCTGCAAGGCGACGTCGTCTTCCCCGTCCTGCACGGGCCATGGGGCGAGGGCGGGCCGCTGCAAGAACTGCTCGAGGCCGCAGGGCGGCCGTTCGTCGGATGTGGCTCGAATGCGGCGCGCATCGCCATGGACAAGGCCGCCACCAAGACCATCGCGGCGCGTGCCGGCGTGCCAACACCGCGCGCCCGTGTGCTGCGCGCGGGTGACGAGCTCGACCTTGAGCCACCGGTCGTCCTCAAGCCCAGCAACGATGGCTCGAGCGTCGACCTCTTCGTCTGCCACGATCGTGCTGCGGTCGACCAAGCCCTGGCCACCGCGTTCACCCGGCGCGAACTCATGCTGGCCGAGGAGTTCATCACTGGTCGCGAGATCACGGTCGGCTGGCTCAACGGCCGCGCGCTGCCGATCGTCGAGATCGTCCCCGCCGAGGGGCTCTATGACTACGAAGCCAAGTACGTCCGCAAGGACACGCGCTACGTGCTGGACCCGGAGCTGCCGCCCGGGGTGGCCGAGCGCGCGCAGGCGGCGACCGTCGAGGTGTGCCGAGCCTTGGGCTGCCGGCACATCTCGCGAGTTGACTTCATGATCGACGACCGAGGCCCCTGGATGCTTGAAGTCAACACCATGCCCGGCATGACCGACACGAGCCTGGTCCCGAAGGCCGCTGCGCATGCTGGCCTGCCCTTCCCGGCGCTCTGCCGAACGCTGGTGGAGTGCGCTCTGGCCGATCGCTCGCGGCGGCCCTGAATTCTCGACCACGCAGCGACGATTGGCCGATAGTCGCCCTCATGGCGTCACGTTCGTCGTCGTCCAAGGCACCTGAAGCATCGTGGCGGGCTACCGCCGAGCGCATCGCCGGCATCGGTGCATGGGTCGGCTGCGCCGCCGTCATCGTCATCCTGGCCACGGTGGTGCTCCCGCGCCTGCGCGGATCCGCCTACGGATCCACGTCGGCGCGGACCGCGATCCGCTTCCCCAACGCCCCCCGTTGGATGACGACTGCCGAGATGAAGCCGATCGAGGATGCCGCGCAGTCGATCGTTGCCACCGGCAACGGACGGGACATGCTGCAGACCCTGCAGCGCTACCTCGAGTCGACCGGTTGGTTCGAGTCCGTGGAGCAGGTGCGCCTGGTCGACCACGACGGCATCGAGGTCCTTGCGACCTACGCCACCCCCACTGCACTCGTGGCTGATGGCAGCATCGATCACCTCTGCGACGCTCGAGGCCACCGCATGGCGCGCGACTATCGCGCGAAGGATGGCCCAACGCTTGTTCGCGTGCTCGGCGTTGCGGGGCCGACCCCCGCGGTGGCGGCCGCATGGCATGGCCCAGCCCTGAAGGATGCGATCGACCTGCTCCAGACAATCGATGCACAGCCGTGGCGAGGCCAAGTCGCCGCGATCGGCGTGGGTCGTCACGCCAAGGACGGTTCGCTCGAACTCGTGACGACCGGTGGCAGCACCATCGTGTGGGGCCGGGCTCCTTCGGCAGCATCGCCGGCCGAAGTGCCGACGGGCCAGAAGCTGGAGTACCTTTCGTTCCTGTATGCCAAGCACGGGCGCATCGACCACGGCCACCCCACGAGCATCGACGTCCGGGTGGACTGCGCCAGCGCCCGCTGAACGCACCCCCACGCCCCTGCCGCGCTGGCTCGTGATCGCGGCGTTCTGCTGGCTCGCTGCATCGTGGGCGATCAGCACGGGCTTCATGACACCATCCACGGCAACTCGTGCGAGCGTGGCCCACGCCGTGCAGGTCTTCACGCTGATGGTGGCCGCGGGCGCCGTGGTCGGTTGGCCGCTGGCACGCCTGAGCCTGCGCAGGCCCGGGTCCATCATGCGGACCGTCGTGCTTGACGCGATCACGATCGTCGTGCTCCTGCACGTCACGATCTTCCCGCTTCGGGCGATCTCGGGATGGAGCCGCGATCGTCTGCTGCTCCTGGATGCAAGCCTGATGTCCGCGATCGCCATCGTGGCCAGCGTGCTGCTGGTCGGCTTGCGCACGGATCGAACGGTGCGACGAGCGCTGGCCGGCATGGCGATCGTGCTGCTTGCTGCCGGACCCGAGGCCCCCTGGATCGCGCTTGGATTCCAAGCACCGAGCGTGGCTCGCGCATTGCCTGGTGCGCTCTCGGTGGCCTGGTCACTGTCCGACCCGAGCCCCGGTCCGGTGAGTGCTGCCATGACGAGCGACACACTGGCAACAGCCATCATCGCCGGGGCAGTGCTCTGCACGGCGCTGGCTTGGTCACGTCGTGCCGTCACGCTTGCGTGACGTGGCCAATGGGGCTACCTTTTCCCCATGGAACTCGTGACGCGGGCTGACAAGGAGCGCCTTGAGGCGCAACTGGCGGCGCTTCGGGCGCTCGACAAGCAGCTCGTGGAGCGCATTGCCGAGGCACGCGCCCAAGGCGACCTGCGCGAGAACGCCGACTACCACGCTTCGCGCGAGGACAAGTCGATCAACGACGCCAAGATCCGCGAACTCGAGGCCCGCCTGGCCGGCGTGCAGGTGGTGGATCAGTCGGAGATGCCCAGCGACATGGTGTTCCTCGGCGCCGAGATCACCATCCGCGACGAGACTTCTGGCCGAGAAGACCGCTACAAGATCGTGAGCAGCCTGACCGACGCGGACGAATTGCCGTACCGCGAGGTCACTTCCACCGGCCCGATGGGCCAAGCCCTCATGAAGGCCCGCGTCGGCGACACCGTGCGCGTGAACCTGCCCAAGGGCGAGAAGCGGCTGACCATCATCATCATCCACTAAATGAGTCACGGCCCTTCGGCCGTGAGGATTGAGTCACGGCTCCCAGGCCGTAAGGATTGTTTCGCGGCCCTAAGGCCGCGAATCGCGCTCAGGGAGCGCCGCGATCGAGGACGATTCGACGCCCGGGCTCGGTCGTGGCGACCTGTTCGAAGCCGTCCGGCCAACACACCGTGACCTTCACCGGCCCCTTCCCCGGCAGGCCCAGGTGGGCCTCTGGCGAGAACGTCGATTGGAACGGTCCGCCGCCAGCGAGCCAACGCCGCTGCACCAGGCCAGACTGTTCCGCCGTGATCATCGCACCGACCGCACGGTGATTGCGCGACCCCGCACGCGTGTCGCGCAGGCTCACCACCAGCCAGTCACCCTTGACGTCATGATCGTTGCGCAGGACGCGCAGCGGACCGTTGAGTTCGCCGATCACCGCATCGACATCGCCGTCGCCATCCAAGTCCCCGAACACCGCCGTGCGATCACGATGCGGTGCGGCCAACCACGCAGCATCGCTGCGCAACGGCGAGAACCGCTTTCCCGTGCGCTCCAGCACCAATCGCGGCTGTGCGTACTCGGAGTCGAACGTGGCCTTGGTCGCGTTGGGATAGACGTGCCCGTTGACCGTGAAGAGGTCCTCGTCGCCATCGTGGTCCAGGTCCGCAAAGACCGAGGCCCAACCGCACAGCGCCCGCGATGGCGCGCCGGTGCCGTACTGGCTCGAACGGTCATCCCAGAAGCCATCGGTGCGATTGAGGAAGAGCGTGTTGGTGTCGCTCGAGAAGACCGTGGCGTGCAGGTCCGGGCGGCCGTTGCCATCCACATCGCCCAGCGCGACGCCCATGGTGGCCTGCTCGATGCCTTCAAGGTTGGTGCTGCAGCCCATGCGGCGTGCGCGCTCCGCGAACCTGAAGCCGCCTTGGTTGACGTGCAGGTGATTGCCGCTCGAGTCGTTGCCCACGAAGAGATCGACGAGCCCGTCGCCAGTGAAGTCGCACGCGATCACGTTGAGTCCGAACCCGGGCGCCACCGCACCGACGCCGCTCGCCTCCGTCACGTCGGTGAACCGGTCGCCATCGTTGCGCAGCACGACATCCTGCAGCGGCATCAGGCCCTTGGGGCCATTGATGACGGGCTGCCCCTTGAACATCGCAGGCGCCAAAGGCTTGGCGGGGTCGTAGTCGACGTAGCGAGCGACGTAGAGATCAAGGTCGGAGTCCCCGTCGAGGTCCGCCAGCGCGCACCCCGTGCTCCAGCCTCCCGGCCCAGCCGCACCCCAGCGCTCGGTCGCGTCGATGAAACGCCCACCGCCGCGGTTCAGCCAGAGGGCGTTGCGTCCGAAGCCCGCGATGAACAGGTCATCGCGACGGTCACCGTCGACATCTCCGGCTGCCACGCCGAACGACCAGCCGCGATGCATGAGACCGCTCTGCTGCGTGATGTCAGTGAACCGGAGGTCACCATCGTTGCGCCAGAGCCGGGCTCCCGGGCCCTGCATGGGGTCGGCGAGCGTGGCGCCATTGGGCATGAAGAGATCAAGGTCGCCATCGTCATCGACATCGATCAGCGCAAGCCCCCCACCCTTCACCTCAAGGATCTGCGAACTCGGCTGCGCTCCACTGGTCATGGTCGCCTGGATGCCCGTCGATGCCGTGACGTCCGTGAAGCCGATTGGCTTGGTGGTCGCCTCAGGCGCCGGAACCTGCGTTGTGGCCGCGGGAAGGAGCACATGGCTGGCCACGATCGCCAGGGCCACCAACGCTGCGGCCATCACGGCTGCCCGCCCTTCGCCGGATCCACGATGCGCCCCATTCGTTCGCGCGCCTTGAGCTCTTCCACTCGCGCGCGATCGGCAGCCTGGGCATCGCCAAGCCGGTCGTAGCACCGTGCAACCTTGGCCCAGACTTCGTAGTGGTCGGGCCACGCCCGCAAGGCCCGCCGGTACAGGTCCACTGCATCCTGCGTGCGATCTGACCGCAGCGCGAGGTCACCCTGACGAGCCAGGATCTTGCCGCGATCACGACTGCGCGATTCCTCCGCGCGCTCCGCTTCAGACAAGCACGCCATCGCGCGCTCGAGTGCGGCCGCGGCGGCGTCGACCTGGTCCTCATCGATCTCGACCAAGGCGATGCCGTACCACGAGTCGCCCGCCGTCGGCACTGTGGCCACATGCGACGTGAACGCCCCGCGTGCACCATCCAGATCGCCGGCGTAGTAACGAGCCCAACCCAGGAAGTGCGCCACATGCGCGTGCTCGGGGAACTGTTGCGCACGTTGGGTGGCCTCGATCGCCGCTGCACCCGCCAGCGCCTGCTCGAAGAACGGGAGGGCGTCGCTGTAACGCTTCTGCTTATGCAGGCTCAGACCGAGGACGAACGCCGCTCGGGGCTGATCGGGATGCGCCGCCAGCGCAGCGCGCGCCACGGGCTCAGCCTGCTCGGGATGGTTGCGAGCGATGAGCTGCAGCGCCACCCGGGCTTGGTCATCGCCCGGTGGCGGAGGCGGCACGTCCGCGTTGGCGCGCTTGAGGGCTTCTGCCACCTCGGGAGGAAGTGACGGCTGATCGTCGGACGGTGACGTAAGCGTGGCCGGCGGAACTTGCGACGCTTCATGGTCGGCGGTGGCCGCCTGGTCGACTGGTTCCGGGGGGGTGGCCCCGCCCCGCCCCGGGTCGGAGCATCCGAGGACCATGAACACCACGGCAGGAATCAGCACGCGCATCGACCCATCCTACGGAGCAAAAATCCGTGGGGTCGACCCAGTTTTTCGCCCCAGCACCCCCCCGAGACTTGCCCCACCACCGAGCCGGGTGAATAGTCGTGAAGATTCTCGCGAATGTCCTTTCATACGTTATTGAAAGGCCCGGTCAGGGGATCTACAGTCTCCATGCCGGCTGAAGCCGTCAACGTCGTTGTCCGAAACAGTCCATGCCAGAAGAGGAACGATTGATGCGACGCATGATGCTGCCTGCTTTCACTTTGCTCGCCGTGGCGCCACTCGCGAGTGCGCAGGTGTCGATCCAACCCAAGGCGGGGTCGCCACTCGTTGGACTCACCCCTGCACAGCTGGAACTTTTCTGGGCAGGTCAAGAGGCTTACTCGACGCCAGTCACGCTCGAGATGGGCCTTGGCCCCATCATGAACAAGAGCAACTGCGTGAGCTGCCACACCAACCCCATCGGCGGCTGGGGCAGCATCTCGGTGAACCACTTCGGCATGGACGACAAGGGCGAGTTCATGATGAGCCCCGGCGAGACGCAGTCCCTGCTGCAGACGCTTGCGCTCTCACCGCTCTGCGCCGAAGTCGTTCCGGAGGACGCCACGATCTTCGTCCAGCGCGTCACCAACTCATCGATGGCGTTCGGTCTCATCGAAGCGATTCCCGATGCTGCGATCGCGGCGAACGCCGATCCGACCGATGCCAACGGCGACGGCGTCTCCGGTCGCGTCCACTGGGTTCACCTGCTCGAGGATCCCACGGGTCCACTGCGTGCCGGCCGATTCGGGTGGAAGGCGCAGGTCGCCACCACACTGAGCTTCTCGGGTGACGCAGCCCGGAACGAGATGGGCCTCACCAACGATCTCGAGCCGTTCGAGAATGCCCCAAACGGCAACGAAGCGATCCTCTCCGAGTGCGACTCGGCAGCCGATCCCGAAGACACGCCGGACCTCGAGGGATACCGCTTCATCGATCGCGTGACGCACTTCCAGCGCTACCTCGCCCAACCGCCGCAGACGCCGAAGAGCGGCATGACCGGCGAAACCGTCTTCAATGCCATCGGGTGCAACGCCTGCCACGTCCGCGACTGGACGACGTCCAACTCGCCCCTGCTCGAAGACGCCATCCGCAACAAGGCCATCAAGCCCTACAGCGACTTCCTGATCCACAACATGGGTGGCCTCGGGGATGGCGTTCAGCAAGGCGACGCCGACGAGAGCGAGATGCGCACCCCGACCTTGTGGAACCTGCGCACCCGCGACCCGATGCTGCACAATGGCGCCGCGTCGGGGGGATCGTTCGCGACCCGCGTGGCCAAGGCCATCGAACTCCATGGTCCGTTCGGCGAGGGCGCTGCGAGCGCGGCCGCCTTCATGGCCCTCGGCGGCACCCAGAAGGCCCAGCTCATCGCGTTCCTCGGCTCGCTCGGAAAGCTGGAGTTCGATCTCGAGCCGGACAACCAGGTCGATGTCTTCGACTTCATGCTGTTCCAATCGTGCTACGCGGTCGGTGCCGCCTCGCCCGACACCAATTGCGGCGTGGCCGACTTCAACCAGGATGGCAGCATCAACATGGTGGATGCCGATGCCTTCATGCAGGCCTATCAAGGTGCAGAGGGCACCGGCGACTGCGACAAGGACGGCACGGTCGACCTGATGGCGATCCTGCTTGGTGCACCTGACGCCGACGGAGACTTCATTCCTGACGACTGCGCAGGCTGCCAGGCTGACTTCGACGGCGATGGCCAGCGAAACGGTGTCGACCTCGGCATCCTGCTCGCAGGCTGGGGTACCGCCGCGGCTGATGCCGACGGCGATGGCATGACCAACGGTGTCGACCTCGGCATCCTGCTCGCAGGCTGGGGCGCCTGCAACTGACCCGGCAACACGATCACCTCACCAAACTTTCCAAGACCGACCACTCCAGGAGACACTATGCAGACCAGCCGCTTCGTCCTGACCCTTGCCGTGGCCATCACCGCCTCGGCCAACGCCCAGTGGGCCACGTTCCAGAAGCAGACCTCGACGCGCATGGTCGCGAGCGCTTCGCTCATCGTGAACCCGAATCTTGAGCATGATTTCGCCAGCGGCGACTTCGACAAGGACGGCGACATTGATCTGGCGTGCATGCGCAAGTTCCCCGGCTCTGTGCAGGGCGGTTTCCGCGACATCCTCTTCATGAACGAGAGCGGCGTGCTGGTCGACCGCACCGTCGAGTTCGGCTCGGCAGCCGACGCTGCCGGCTCGCAGGGCATGCTGGACCCCGCCAATGACCGTGACGTCGAGGCGTTCGATGTGGACAACGACGGCTGGCTCGATCTGATCACCGTGACCACCATGAGCGACCCGGTCAGCGCCATGCTCGGACAGCCGCGCGTGTACCGCAACCTCGGCAACAACGCGCAAGGCCAGTGGCAGGGCTTCCGCTTCGAGGACAACCGCATTCCCACCATGGTCAGCAAGACCGGCGTGGCGGCGAACCCGCGCGCCTGCGATGCCGCGGTGGCTGACTACACCGGCGACGGCTATGTCGACATCTACTTCGTCGATTACGACACGCCCGAGACGGTCGGACAGACCATTTGCTACGACCTGAACTCCGACGGCGACACGGTCGATGCCGGCGAATGCCAGCAGTCCCCTGCTGAAGACGCCGCGAAGGACTACGACAACCGACTGCTCATCAACCAGGGCGCCGCGAACCCCGGCTTCTTCACCGATTCGGGAACGACGCGCATGACGGCTGCGCAGCTCGTGAGCGAGTTCGGCAACATGTGCGAGCCCGGCGACATGAACTTGGACGGCCGCCCTGACGTGGTGCGCGTGAACACCCTGACCGCTGGCCAGGACGTGGCGGTGTACTACCCCAACGCGGGCGGCACCTCCTTCACCAAGGATGTCGTGTACCCCGGCCTCGCCCCCTACGGCCTCGGCGTCGATGACCTGAACGGCGACGGCAAGCTCGACTTCATCGTCGCCGACGACGGACAGGACCGCTACTGCCTCAACGCCGGCAACGGTACCGATGGCTTGGCCAACTTCACGACCTACGTGATCTCCGGCAGCCCGTCGGAGTTCGGCAACACGATTTCGATCGCCGACCTCAACAACGACGGCCGCAAGGACGTCATCGTGACCGACGTCGACAGCGACCTTGGGCCGTTCTGCCCGACCAGTGGGCGTACGACCAAGTTCTATCGCAACACCGGTTCCGACAGCGCCCTGCTGGTCAACGAGGCCGGCACCGTGCCTTCGGCCGAGCAGACCGGCTGGACCGACGCAGCCCTCATCGACATCAATGGCGACGG
The DNA here is from genome assembly GCA_903927725.1 of uncultured bacterium. Classification (GTDB taxonomy): domain Bacteria; phylum Planctomycetota; class Phycisphaerae; order Phycisphaerales; family SM1A02; genus SYIB01. The sequence continues at coordinate 24,319 of CAIYOC010000189.1, forward strand.
CTGGCGCGACATCGTGTCGGGCACCTGCGGCGGGATCAACGTGTACATGAACACGCCCCCGATCAACATGAGCTGGTCGATCGTGGGCGGCGCACCCGCCACGGTCCCCCCGGGACAAGCGACGGCGCTCACCGCCAACGCCTCGATCGTTGGTGGCGGCTCGATCGTCTCCGGCAGCGCGAAGCTCTTCACCCGCATCAACAATGGTGCGTGGTCGGATTCGGCGCTTCCGAGTGTTTCGTCCACGCAGTTCCTGGTGAACCTGCCCGCGCTCGACTGCGGCCAGAGCTTGGATTGGTACATCTCGGCGCAGCTCTCGAACACCGGCACCGCGACCTGGACGCTGCCCAGCGGCGGTGCCGCGGGTCCGTTCGCGCTCGATCCGGTCTCGGGGACCGAGCTGGTCTACTCGAGCGAGTTCGAAAACGGCACCGAGGGCTGGACGGTCGAGAACACCTCCGTCACGTTTGGCGCGTGGGAACTCGGCGACCCGATCGGCAGCAACAGCGGCGCCACCCCCGTGCAGCCTGAACTCGACAACTCGGCGACCGGCGTGAACTGCTGGTTCACCGGCCAGGGCACTGCCGGCGGCACGGCAGGTGCGGGCGACCTTGACGGTGGCCCCACTGTGCTCGTCTCGCCGGTCTTCACGATTGGCGGGCAGGACGTGAACATCTCCTACGCCCGTTGGTTCGCCTGCGTCGAGCCGACCGCCGCCGAAGTGGACTCGTTGACCGTCGACGTTCGAGTCGATGGTGGCGCGTGGCGCAACCTCGAGACCTTCACCTCGAACACCGGGTTCTGGTCGGTCCGCGCCGGCAACCTCAGCTCGGCGTTGGCGCCGGGCAACACCCTCCAGATCCGCTTTGTCGCTCGCGACAACCCGAACAACTCCACCACCGATGCGGCCATCGACTCGATCCGCATCGAGCGCGTGGTGTGCACGCAGGCCCCCGCCTGCGCGGGCGACCTCGACGACAACGGTGCGGTCGACGGCGCCGACCTTGGCACGCTGCTGGGCCAGTGGGGCGGCGCGGGCTCGGCCGACCTTGATGGCAACGGCACGGTCGACGGTGCTGACCTTGGCGTGATGCTCGGCGCATGGGGCGCTTGCCCCTGAGCGCGAAGCAATCGTGAAGAAACCTGCGGCCCCGGCCTCGTGCCGGGGCCGTTTTCATTGGTGCGTCAACGATCCGATGCGCGGATCACGATCGACCTGCCCGTGCCGTCCACGACCACACGCGACTCGGAGGCCAAGCGGCTTCCAGCGGGCCACGTCACAGTGACGACGGTCTTGGTCTGCCCTTCCGGAAGACCGATCGTGAACGCCGGGTCGCAGGCGCTCAGGTAGCTGCGGGCGCCGCTGACGATGGTCGCTGCCGTCGTCGACGGCTCCGCCGCGAAGGGCGCCACGGTCACCAGTGCACCGATCCCCTGCGGATTGCCGGGCGGGCCCTCGAGCACGATGCGCAGCCATCGACCGTGCGCGGGGAGGTCGTTGCGCAGGAGCATCGGTGCACCGCCAGCCTGCGTGAGGGCCAGGTCGAGATCGCCGTCGCCATCGATGTCCGCAGTCGCCAGACCGCGACCGACGACCGGTCGAGCCAGATCGCCGATCTTGCCGGCGGGCAGCTCGCGCAAGAGCGGGCTCGGTGCACCTCGCCCTGCATTCAGGAAGAGCTGTCCCCGCTGCCGCCAGGCCTGGCTGGGTTGCACCTTCGCGATGCGTTCCTCGATGTGACCGTTGGCCTGGACGAGATCGGCGTCGCCGTCGAGGTCCATGTCCGCCATGACCAGGCCGAACGTCAGGAACGCACGTGACGCCGGGCCAAGTCCCTCGATGATGGCGTCATCGCTGAAGGACATCGTGGTACCTCGCTCGACGTAGAGCGAGCTCATCTCGTTGGCGAAGTTGCCGATGGCGATCGCCCACTGGCGCGGGCGCAGCCACGCCGTATCGATGCCCATGGCGCCGGTCGCACTGCCATTGCGATCGAACGCGATGCCGCTGGGTGCGCCGACCTCGACGAAACTCGCACGGCCTGGCGATCCCTCGTTGCGGAAGAGGAAGTTCGCGACGGTGTCGTTGGCGATGGCCACGTCCACGCGGCCATCACCGTTCCAGTCGCCAAGCACCACGCCGAGCGCCTTGCCCACGGGCTTGCCGGTGCTGGCGTTGGCGACGGCAAACCCGCTCTCGGCCGTTGCATCGACCAGGCCCGCCGCGCCATCGTTGCGCAGATAGGTCAGGTCGACGCCCTCGAACCCGGTGGGCGAGCCGTACGCGCGCCCGATGCCGGTGAGCCGGTAGTCGACAGCCAGATCGATCTCGCGCGACCAGCGCACATAGTTGCAGACGATGACGTCGAGGTCGCCGTCCTGATCGCCATCGACCATGGCCGCGCTCGTGCCCCAACGAGAGGCTCGGGGAACGTTCAGACGGTCCGTGGCATCCTCGAAGCGTGGTCCGCCGCCGCGCTCGGTACGGTTCAGATAGACGGCGTTGCGTCCGACGGCGGTGACGAAGAGATCGGTGCGGCCATCGCCATCCAGATCGCCGGTCGCGATACCCATGCCGTAGCGCGGACCCTCGAGGCCGCTGCCGTTGGTCGCCTCGCGGAACTGCCCGCGTCCGTCGTTGGTCCACAGCCGCACGCTGTCATGGTCCGGCTCAGGCTCGCTGGAGAACGGCTCGCCCTGCCAGCGGCAACCATCGATCAGCACCAGGTCCTGGTCGCCATCGCCGTCGACATCGAGGAAACCGACGCCGCCGCCCATGGTCTCGGGCAGCAGGAACTCGCCGGATGCCCCGGTGGTGTGGATGAAGTCGATGCCGGCTGCCTTGGCCACGTCGGTGAAGGGCACCGGGGCGGGCGGCTCATCGATCACCCGGGGCACGGCCGGCGTGACCGGCGTGGGATCAGGCTCGCGTGCGGGCGCGGGCTTGCGAAGGAGCAACCACGCCCCCGTGCCGACTGCACCGAGCGCAACGATCGTCACAATCGACCATCGTGCAGCGCGGCCAATGCTGCCGTCGTCATGCTGTGGCTCAGGTGCGTGGTCGTGCATCGAAGGCGGAGCCTACGCGCGGCCCGGTTCGTCAATCACTCGCTGGAGCCAGATCCATGCAACGAACGAACGGCGGCCACGGAGGCCTGGGCGCCCACGCCGGTCAGCTCCCGCACGGCAGCAGGCATCGACGGCCCGGGCGATGCCTGGGGCCTGGTCGGCGCAGGAGCGTCGATCGAGGCCTCGAAGCGCCCTTGCCGTTGCAGGTCGTAGATCGCGATCGGCTCCGCAGCATGATTCGCGGCCGGGTAGCGCGCGCGCGCCGCAGCGATCGCGGAATCACGGGCGTTGTCATCGAGCTTGTAGCGGGCGTGCTCAGCTCGTGCACGCTCTGCGAGGGTGGCATCCGCCTGCTCGGTGGCGACTTGTGAGAGAACGTACCAAGCGCTCGCATTCTCGGGATCGAGTGAAAGGGCTGCGTCGAGATTGGCCCGCGAGCCCGACAGCAGGTCACGAGCCTTCGATGGATCGATCGACTGGATCGCACGGGACCACTCGTACTGGACCTGCGCCAGGTCGATGAGCAGGCGGTCATCATGGCTGAAGTCGAAACCCCGCTCGATCGCCAGCGGGAAGGCACTGGACTTGACCGATGACATGTTGCGCACAGCAGCCTCGAAGTTGCCGTTCTGTCGATCGACCTGCGCACTGAACCATGCGATCGACCATGGATAGGCAGGCGAGGTGGCCTGCCCGGCGCGACCGAGCGCTGCGACGGCATCATCGAGCCGACCTTCCTTCAGGTAGGTCCTGGCCAGGCCGAGTGCGCCCTCGCCGCGACCGAGTTCCTCGACCTTGCGGAACGCTAGCTCGGCACCGCGCAGGTCACCCTTCTGGCTGCCGCGGTTGCCTTGGCGGAAGAGACCGATCGCGTAGTCGTACCAACGCTGCCACTCGGGGAAAGCGGCGGGCGCGCCCGTCGCTGGCGGCGCGGCGGCTGGGGCCGGTGCGGATGCAATCGCTGGGGTCTGTGCGGCCGTGGCCAGCGGCAGCGTGACCGAGTCCGTCGCCAGCGTCAGCACGGGCACGGTGTTGGTTCCGCTGCCCGGGTAGACGTAGTGCATGTAGGTCGTGTCGAACTTGCGGTAGCGCAGCGCGACCTCGATGATGACCGGTTCAGTCAGGTCCGCGGGCAGCGTCAGGCCGAAGTGCGTCACGTCACCGGCGCCGGGAGGGACCTGGTTGTTGTAGAGCGGGACGAAGATGTCCTGCGGATTGCGGCGGTCGATCCGGTTGCCCGCCCGGTCGAGCATGAACACGTTGAAGAACTTGCTCCAAGGGTCGACCGCCCGTTCGCTGTCGACGCCGCCACTGCGGCCAATCACGCGATCGCCCGAGCGCGCCGTCACGTCCAGCCAGACCTCGTTGCTGTCGGCAGTGCCCTGCGTGAACTCATGGCCGAGCTTGAGCGTGCGCGTGACGACCTCGACGAGCAGCGGCTCGCCCGGCGTGACCGCAGGCAGCATGGGATCGAGCGGCGCCTCGAGCGGGGCATCGACGTCGCTGCCGCGGCGGATCCCAAAGACATCCACGCGCATGGTTCCCTGCAGGAACGCCTCGCACTCGGCCTGCACCGTTTCGGCACCCATGAGGCCAGAAAGCAGCGGCGTTGCCGGGTTGGCGGTCGCGAAGCCGTGGTCCAGCGTCGCAAGCCGGCCGTCGCGGACCTTGGACCCGAAGTCATCGCTCGGGCGCGCCTGCATGTGGCAGCCGTTGCAGTTCGACTCGGCCTTGGCCGGGTAGTACCAGCTCTCGATGCCGTGGCCGCTCACGCCAGAGAGGCGAAACGAGTCGTAGTGATTCTGCCCGCGAAGCCAGCGGTAGTCATTCACGGCCTGGGGCAGGTTGACCTTGTGGCAGCTGCCGCAGAACTCGGCACTTCGGTGCACCTCGGGCTTCAGGAACGTCTGCTTGTGGAAGGCCGGCTTGGCCTTGACCAGCTGGCGGTTCACCCACTTGAGGAAGGGGTTCTGGCTGAAGGTGAACGGGTAGTGCTGGGATTCCTCGATCGTGTAGTCGGCATTGCCCCGCGGGGAGTTCACGGCCACGACCGAGTGGCACGACGTGCATGTGATGCTGGCCGCGCCGAGCGGATCCTTGGACACGTCGTAATCGGGATCGTCGAAGCGGGCATGCTCGAAGGCGCCCGAGAAGAACGGAACGGGGTCGTGGCACCCGGCGCAGAAGCGGGCATCCTGCACCGAACCCTCGCGGGCGTGGGCCTCGCGCCGCGTTTCGCGCACGCTGAAGGCGTAGAGCGGATTGTTGAAGCTGCTCGCCGCGTGCACCGAGTGCGCCCACGAGTTGTAGGCATCCTCATGGCACTCAAGGCAGTACTCGTTCATCATCAGGCTCTCGGCCGGAATGAACCCCCCGCTCGCCGTCCGGGCGAGGCTGGGCTCGAAGTAGTCGGCGTTGCGCGGACCGATCGTGGACCAGGGCCTTGCGTCCGAACCATGCAGGGCCACCATCGCTGCCGCGAACACAGCCGCCACCGCACCCCAGCGCACACCTACCTGCCAGCGAATGCGGCGGCCGGCCAGTCGGTGCAGCACGTAGAGCCAGATCGCCGCGACCGGCAGCACCACGTGCAGCCAGTAGACGATGCGGCGAGAATCGGGGCTGCGCAGACCGACATCGCGGCCGCCGATCTCGACATTGGTCAGGAGCGCGCCCGTCACGAGCACGCCGACCGAGGCCCAGAGCAGCACCCAGCCCGCACGCACGGCGCTGCGATTGGGTCGATCGTGGGTGTTGCGCAAGTGCACCGCGGCGAACACGATGAAGGGCAGCGTGAAGAGCAGGCCCAGCAGCAAGTGCCCGCCGAACATCCACTGGTAGAACTGGTTCTGGAGCGACTGGCCAGAGGCCCACTCGGCCACCGTGATGCCCGAGAGGTACACGCTGTTGACGACCAGGATCGCGAAGAGCCCCAGCACGATTGAAAGCACAGGCGCCAGGCGTGGTGGCACGGGGTGCTTGAACGGCTTGCGTGCGGGCTCGGCCATGCCGCAAAGTCTAGGTGCTCGCTGGCCCATCGACGCATGACGGGGACCGCCACAGGCGAGAAACCCCCCCCGCTGCCGATCCGTCATCAAGCGCCCCGGCGATCGAGTCCCAGACGACGCAGCGATCGGTCTTCAGCGATCGGTCTTCAGCGACCGCCCTGCAGGCGCGTGTTGAAGCGCTCGTGCAGCACCTGCGCGCCGGGCGACCGAGCCTCGCCCCGCATGGGCTGCGGATCGAGCGTCTCGCCGTCCTTGGTGAAGAGGTCCATGTCCTTGCACCAGCCATCGAGTTCGAGCACCCAATGGCGGGTCAGGCCGGTGGATTCCGGCGGCGCTTCAAAGGACAGCTGCAGTTCCTCGCCGCCGGCGAAGATTGCGCAGGCATCGTCCTGCGTGGCCGTGAGCGGCAAGCAGTCGCCAAGCTGCGTGTACTCGCCCACCTGCACACGGCAGTCCCAGAGCGGCACCGCGCGGGCATCGTCGTAGTGCGGTAGGAACTGGTGACCGGTCGAGCGCAGCGCGTAGCCGCGCCGAGCGATGGCTGCCGAGCGGGGCGCACAGGCGATGGGTTCGATCGGCGCCGGCTCGGCCTCGATCACGGCAAGCCGATCCCAGTAGATCTGGTGATTGGTCGAGAGCCGCAGCGCGGTGGTTCCGGTGGGCAGCGGAGGCAACGGCAGCATCGCGCGGCGTGGCATCCCCGCGGGGTAGCCGAACTGCTCAGCCACCATGGTCCACGTGCCGTCAGCACCGCGTGCTTCGAGCGACGGTGCGCGGAAGGCCGCACCTGCCTGCCAGGCGGCGAACATCGTCTGGCAGTACGGGTACTCGATCCATCCATCCATGACGAGCCAGGCGTTCGAGAGCTGCGAAAGATCGCGGCCGAACTCGAGCTCGACCATATGGTCTGAGGTCAATCGACCGATGTGGCGATGATCGAGCGGCCCCGGATCGAGCGCGATGCGATCGGCGCGAAGCACCGCATCCAGCGGCCCCTTCGCTGGAGAAGCATCGATCGAGGCCGAAGCGTGATGCCCCGGTCCACGCGCGTGAAGCGAGGTCGTGACGGCCGTTGGCAGATGTTCCGTGCGCCAGAAGATCGGTGCGCCCGTGGGCGCAGGGCCGTTGATCCCCATGCGCTCATCGACCGCCATGGACCACCCATCAGGAAGGTCGTAGGCCATGAGCCGCGCGCCGTCGATCCAGCATGCTTCTTCCATGGGCTCAGCGAGCTTGAGCCGGTAGAGCCCGCGATCGGCGACGAGCGTGCCGGGTGACAGCAGCACATGCTCCCACGGACGCGGCGGTGCGTACACACCGGGCTCGACGAGGTAACCGAGCCCACCGACGCCAAGGCAGTCCGTGACGAAAGTGTGCTCGCGACCATTCCACGCGAAGATCACGGGGCAGCTGCTGATCTGACGCTGCGTCTCGACGAGCGTGCGCCGCGAGCCGGCCATGAGCCAGAGTTCGCTCTGCGTCACGCCGTCGCTCCAGTCGATCGCGAGAGCATCGACATGGGGCGCCGGACCAAGGCCGATCGAGACTGGCTGCAGGCTCTGGCCGGGACCGGAGCCGATACGCCAGGTCGTGGTGCTCGACCACTCACTGCCGATCCGCGCCGTGAGCCGGGTGCCGATGCCGCTTGCGTTCGAGCGCATGCTCTGCGCAGGGTCGATGCGGCCGCGGGGATCGACAGCCGCGAATCCGCCGCGACCAGCGCCCGGACCGAAGACCACCGGCGGGCCTTCGGGCTGCGTGGCCAGCATGCTTGGCCCCTGCTCCGGATGCAGGTTCACGACCGCCCACGCCGTGGCAGGCTTGGGTGCACGCTCGATCCAGACCTGCTGACCGGATGGATCCATCCCCACGAGTGCACTGCCCTCGCCGCACAGCACCTCATGGTGCAGGTCGCCGTTGAGGTCAGCCAGTGTGAACAGGCTGCTTGATCCTGCGGTGGCCCCGGCATCGATCGAGCCTTCGGCCACAACATTCCACGGGCCCGACCAACTCGCACCGCGCTCGGGATTCGTCGGGGCAAGCACCAGGAGCGATCCACCCATCTGGGGTGCTGCGGTGTTCATCACCGGCGCGGCCGCCGATGCATTGGGAGCCTGCCAGAGCATCACCAGCGGCGTGCCGTCGATCGAGCGCTCGGTGCACGCGATCCACCGCGCGGAGCGGGACTCGATCGCGCTGAACCGGGGCTGGCGCGTCCACGACCAGAGGCGGTCGTTGCACCACACGGTGCACCCTTCCGGCCCAGCGAGCAGCAGATCGACATCACGGTCGCCGTCGACGTCGCCGAGTGCGATCTGCGTCGCGGGCTTGGCGGCATCACCCTGAAGGCGATCGGTGATCTCTCGCATGGGGCCGCCGTCGATCCCCGCGAAGAGCCGTAGCGATCCAGCGCCGTCGAGGAAGGCCAGATCAAGGTCCCCGTCGTGATCAAGGTCAGCCATCACGCCATCGCGTGCAGCCGGGATGACGGAGAGCCCGAGCGACTCCGTGCGGTCCTGCCACCCATCGGCGGACTGCATCCACGCACGCACGCCAGCAGAGCCCAGAGACACCAGATCCACGCGGCCATCGCTGTCGAGATCGCCAGCCAGCACGCCGAGCACGCTTGGTGCCGCAGCCAACGGGTGCGCACCATCAAGCACAAAGCCCCTCGGCGTGGACTTGAGGATCGCGTTGGGGCGATCCCCTTCGAGTGCACCCGGGATCACCAGGTCGAGCGAGCCATCACCATCAAGATCGACCGCGCAGACGCTGGCGCCGCCGGATGCGCTCCACGACAGGCTCGCACCGGGAGCGAGGGTGATGGCGACCGGTGCTGCGAGCATCGGCCCGCGCGCCGGCTCAGGCATGGGGGACGGCGGCACGATGCACATGCCCAAGCGCCCCATGCGGGTGTACTTGAACTCGGCAAGCGTGCTGCGCGGGTTCATCGCGAGGCGCTCGAAGGTCTGCATCGCCAAATCGGCGGCCGCGTCGTCGCCCGTGCGCGCAGCCATGCGCTGGATGCCCAGCTGCGCGCTGCGCAGGAATGGGTCGAGTTCCGCAGCCCGGCGGTACCACGTGAGTGCCTCCTGATCGGCACCGGTGAGCTCAAGGCACTGACCCACGTAGAAGCTCGCATGGGGATCGCCGGGCACGGCATCCGCGCAGCGGCGAAAGTGCACGAGCGCCTGCTCCGGACGGCCAAGGTAGAGCTCGCACAGGCCGATGCCGTACGTTGGCGTGCCCCACGTCTCGACGCCGGGTGCGCTGTACGAGCGAAGGATCGAACGGAACTCCTCGATCGCGCGCTCCTGCGCGCCCTCGACGGACTGGTTCATCAGCGCAATCGCGGCGTTGGTCAGGCCCCATCGATTGCCGTGGACCTGCGCGCTGCCCTGGAAGTGCAGCCGTGCGGCCTCGAAGTCGAACTGCCCCATCAAGCCGATGCCGTGGTTGAGTGCACCGATCTGGACCGCGCTCAGTGCAGGTTCATCAGACGCGGGCTTCGAGCAACCACTCGTTGCCGCAGCGATCAGCAGCACTGCGCCAAGCGCACGACCGGCGCGGATCACGGCGCGCCGTGCTGGGGACTCGATGGCTCCCCCCGCCCCGCTCACGGCAGTTCCCGCTTGGCGTGGGCGATGCGCTCATTGGTCGACTCGATGGATATCGCGCCGGTGCCCGAGGGCGCCAAGTACGGCCGCTCCATGTACGGGTGCGCGCTCGTACGCAGGTGCGCCCGCATGTCATGGCCGCGCGAGCGTGCGCGCGCGGCACGCAGCGCATCAAGATCAATCGGCGCAACCACGACCTTCTCGCCGGGACCGGGGTCCGCCTGCGCGAGCACGCGCCCCTCGAAGTCGACGACCATGGATCCGCCCGGCCACGAGAACGGCGGATAGTCGCGGAAGCTCGCACCTTGGTTCGCCGCGACGACGTACGCCGTGTTCTCGGCGGCGCGGGCGCGGTTGAAGAGCGTCCACCAGTCCATGGGTTGCGTGGCACCCCACGGATCCATGTAGGCGCTCACGCGGACCAGGACCTCGGCGCCGTTGAAGGCGAGCTGACGAATCGTCTCGGGGAAGAGCCAGTCGTAGCAGATCGCGCAGCCGATCCGGCCGATCGGCGTGTCTGCCACCGGGAACATGGGCAGGTCGTAGTCAGCCAAGTCGTGCGGGCTCGCGTGCACTTCCCACGGGATCCACGGGTTCACCTTGCGATAGGTCGCCAGGATCCCATCAGGACCGATGAGCATGGTCGTGTTGAAGACCGCGTCCGGCCATCGAGGATGCCGCTCGAGGAACGTGCCCGTCTGGATCCAGCAGCCGAGCTTCTTGCAGACGCGCGCGTAGGCATCGGTGTGCTCGTTCGGCAGTTCGACCGCCAAGTGCTGCTGCAGCTCCTTGACCGTCAGGTAGCACGGCGGCGTGTGCGCGAACTCGGGGAACGCTATCAAGCGAACATCGAAGAACGGTTCGTAGCCGCCGACGGTCGACTCGGCCATGGCGCACATGCGTGCCACGCGATCGGCGATGGCGCTGCGGTCCTTCGGCGTCTCGAACGCAGTCTGGATGGCCGCAGCGTGGTACCTCATGCGCGCTCCTCGATCCAGAGCTGCTGGATCGTCTCGAGGATGCGCTCGTTGCTGGGGTGACCGGGCTGCTCGGCGAAACCCGGCAGTTCCGTCACAAGGCTCCGCAGGCGCGGAAAGCTCACCGACGTGGGATCGACATCAGGGTGGCGGTCGGCCAGCTCCTCGGCGATGCGCTGAACATCGAGCCAGTGGAAACCACCGGACATCAGTGCGGCACTTCCTTGACGGCGTTGCGGTTCCAGCTCGGCACGCGGATGACGATGCGGCCGGCCTTCTTGATCTCGCACTGGCAGGCAAGGCGGCTGTTGCGCTGGATGCCGGGGGCTTCCTCGACACGGTCGTCCTCGGCTTCGGTCGATTCGCTCAGGCAGTCCATGCCCTCCTCCACGTAGATGTGGCACGTGCTGCAGGCGCAGACGCCGCCGCAGGCGTGCTCGATGTTGATGTGCTGATCGAGCGCGAGCTCAAGCAGGCTCTCACCGGTGGCGCCGGTCAGGTTCCACTCCTTCTGCTCGGTGCCGGTGGCCCCTTCCGGGTCCTCGAGGTGGATGGTGACGGGCACGTTGCGCTCGCCGCGCGGGCCTTCTGATCGCTTGAAGCTCATGGGGCGTGAAGTGTAGCCCTGCGCCCGTACCATGGCGGGATGTCCGCCGCGCCCGATCCTCTTGCCCTGACCAGCCTTGCGTTCGTCGATGCCGCCAAGGCTGCGGGCATTGCGCGCGGCGTGGCGCTCGAGGCGTATCGCGCCGTGCACCGTCGCGGCGAATGGCTGCCGTGGATGGCGCCCCCGCCGCCGGCGCCCGTGCGCGAACTCATCGATGGCAAGACGGTCAAGTTCCTGCTGCAGGTCGACGGCGACTACGAGACCGAGAGCGTGGTGATCCCGATGCCGCACCGCACGGGCTGGTTCAGCCGCACGCTCTGCGTGAGCAGCCAAGTCGGCTGCGCGATGGGCTGCCGCTTCTGCGAGACCGCGCAGATGGGCCTGCTGCGCCACCTTTCCGTGCGCGAGATCGTGCAGCAGGTGCACCAGGCGATCTTCACGGTCGCCAACCCTTGGGATGACGAGCCCGCGACGGCCGGACCGGGGCGCGCGCCGGCGCCGGCCTTGATCGGCGAGGGCGAGACGAATCCACGTGGACCCGGTCGCGGCTTCCCGGTGAAGAACCTTGTCTTCATGGGCATGGGTGAACCCATGGACAACATCGAGGCCGTGCTCGGCGCGATCCGCATCATCGCCGACAAGAATGGCCCGGGGCTTGCACCCCGGCACATCACGATCTCCACGGTCGGTCGCACCGATGGGATCCGCCGGCTCGGTGAGTTCATCGGCGAGCGCGGGTTCCACCAGGTGCAGCTGGCGGTCAGCCTGAACGCCCCCAACGACGAGGTGCGCAGCTCGATCATGCCGATCAACCGCGCCGAGCCGATGGCCAAGCTCCGGCAGGCGATGATGGAGTTCCCCAAGCGGCCGAGCGCCGCGCTGTGCGTGGAGTACGTGCTGATTCCCGGCGTGAACGACTCGATGGACCACTGCGACGAGGTCTGCGCGTTCCTCAAGGGCATGCGCTGCAGCCTGAACGTGATCCCCTACAACCCGCGGCGCAACAGCCCGTGGCCCGCGCCCTCGGATGAGTCCGTGGATGCGTTCGTCAACCGCGCGGTCGCCAACGGCCAGTTCACCAAGATCCGCGGCACCAAGGGCCGCAGCGCGATGGCCGCGTGCGGCCAGCTCGGCAACGAGCAAATCCGCGCCCGCAAGCGGGTCGGCGAGGACGGCGCCACCGTGGGACTGACGGTCCGGGGGGAGTGAGGACCACTTATCGATCCGCCGCCAAGAGAGCGGCCATCATGGCATGGGCAACGGCGTCGTAGCCATTCAGCTGGGTTGCGCTGAAGTTGAGGTGTGCTTGACCAGCTGCGTCGTAGAGGCTCCCCGAAGGAGTGGTCCCGGCCAGAAGACGGGACGTGGGGTACAGCGCGTTGATGTCAACGACGGTCACGCCACGATCTGCCTGCTGCCGTCCAAAGTCGCTGGCGCCGAGCGCCACGGCATCACGCGTGCTGTTCCAAGCAGCGATGGTCGTGGTGGGATGCGTGACGCTCAGGACGAAGGCCAGGGTCGAGGCGTCATGACCGAGCGCCTGCCAGCGGCTCCGGATCCTCGACACCATCCGATCCATGTTCGCCGTCCACGATGCCCCCGTATCGGGCCCATTGATACCGGTATTCATGAAGCACAGAACGCGGCCGGTGCCTCCACAAGCGACCTGTCGGTCGTGCAGTTCATCGAGGTACGCGTCGAGCACACCACCCATCCCCTCGAGCCGATCAGCAATCTGCTCGGTGGTCTTGCCGCCGTCGTAGATCAGCGGATTGATCGCGTAGCCACGGGCAGCGCGCTTGACGATCGAGTGCCACAGGCAGGCAAACGGGCCGGCCGTCGGGACCCCCTGCGAGAAACCATCCCACCCCGCGCGGACGGCCACGGCGGGAGTCGGGACAGTGAAGTCAAGACTTGCGGTTCCTGTCCAGTCACCGGCCACGCCACCGCCGGTCGACGTGTAGGAC
>CAIYOC010000190.1 GCA_903927725.1 uncultured bacterium
GATCGTCTGAAGGCGATCTACGGGCAGCAGCTCCGTCAGGTGCACGAGTGGCTGGCTGCGCGAATGAACTTCGCGGTCCTCCGCGTGCCGTACCGCAGCTTCGTCACGGAACCGTCGGCCCAGGTCGAGCGCATCGCCAACTTCATCGGCATTCACCTCGATCGCGCCGCGATGGTGCGCGCGGTCGATCCCGCGCTCTACCGCAACAAGGCCTGATCGACCCCAAGGTGCGCCGCCAACGCCTCCCACTCGAAGGGGAGCGCGGCCGGCGCAGCCAGTTCGGCGCCATCGCGCGCCGCACGAGCGCGAGCCGTGAGCGAGGCCGCCTCGGCAGGCTGGCCCGCATGCAGCGCCAGCACCGCACGAAGCCGCAACGCCCCGACATGCTTGGGATCAAACGTCAGAGCCAGATCGAGGCTTTGCCGTGCGTGGGGCAGGTCGCCGTACCACGCCAGTGCCGCACCCAGCAGCATGTGCCCCTCGGGCACGGCCTTGGAGCGCTCCATGGCATCCAGCGCGGCCTGCGCGGCTGCCTCGAGCTGCTCGCCGCGGGACTTGGCTTCGATCGGCAGGTCACACAGCAACGCCCGGGCAATCCCCAGCATTGGAGCGATCGCGGTGCGATCGCCTTCATGCGCACGGCGCTGGAGCGATGCCGACTCCTTCGCCCTGCCCTGGCGGAGCAGCACATCGGCAAGGGATGGAAGGAGCGCGGGCTGCGAGCGCACCGTGCGGGCCACGGCATCCGCCTCTCGAATCGACGCATCGCGATCACCGTGGTCGAGCAGCGCGCGGGCCAGCATCAGGCGCGCTTCGGCGTTGCCACCATCGCGCTGCAGCGTGCCGCGCACCACCTCGATGGCGCGCCGTGCATCGCCAACTCCAATCAGGCAGGAAGCCAAGCAGGATCGATAGCGCAACTCATTCGGCCGCGACGTGACCAGCAGCTCGAAGTGCTGCAGGGCCGACCGCACCAGGCCGCGCGACATGAGGTGCGCCCCGATGTTGAACGCGCTCTCCCGCCGAACCAGATCGACCTGCGCCTTCGCATCCTCTGGGAGCGCTGCCATGTATCCAAGGTCCACCAGTTGCTGGATGGCATCCGCCGCCTCGTAGGGATCCTGTCGCGCATCCGCCGGGTGAAGGCCCGAAGCGCCATCGACCGCTTCCCATGAATCGATGCGTGCAGGAATCGGGGCATCGATCGCTTCGGCCAAGGCGCGACCGGCAAAGTCCGCAGCAGCGGGCAAGCCCAGCAGCGCCAGGGCTGTCGGTGCGACGTCCAAGATGTTCGCGGCAGCCACGGCCGCACCCGCCTGAATGCCCGGCCCCGCCGCAACCAGGATCCCCGTCGGTCGATGCCAGCTCGCTTCCTTCTCCATGCGCCGCTCGGGTGGCAGGTCGTCCAGGTACGGTCGCCCGGATCCGCTGTGAAAACCGTGGTCGCTGACGAGGATCACCGTCGTGCCCGGCCCCGCGCGATCGAGCAGTCGTCCAAGCGCGGCATCATGCCATGCATAGACCGCATCCATCACGCCGCCGAACGTGCGCACATCCGCCTCGCTCACGTGCTTCATGCGCGGAGATCGGTACTGCATGAAGTGATGCCCCACCGTGTCGATCGACTCGAAGAACACCATCGAGAGATCCCACGGAGCATGCTCCATCGCCGTCAGTGCCGCACGCTCCACGCTGGCGGCCACGGCCATCAACTTGCAGAGGGTGTCAACGCGCGGATCGCCAACGAGCCCGGCAGGCAGGTTCGGCACGAGCGTGCCAAGACCATCGGCACGCATGGCCGCGCGACCGACCCGCGATGCAGCGACGTCTTCGGCCAAGCTTGCAGGATGCACGGCACCCGGTACCAACGGCCACGCTCCCCCGTCACCCGGATCACCCTCCATCAGCAGGTTGCTGGTGACACTGCCCAAGATGGGCTCGGCGGGGTGGCTGGCGTACCACCCGGTGACCTGCGAGCGCAGCCCCAACTGCGACGCGATGTTCCAGAGTGCCTTGACCTTCCGGCTCGTGCTGGTCGCCACGCGCAGCCCGCTGCCATCAGGCTTGGGCTCGACGAAGTTCGCGATGCCGTGGCGATCAGGCGTGCGCCCGGTGGCGATCGTCGTCCACAGCAAGGGACTGAGCTTGGGCTCAAGCGTGGACAGATCCGAACGGATCCCGCGCGTGATCAGGCCCGCGAGCACAGGCATGCGCCCCTGCTTGATCAGTGGATCGATCACTTGCCAATCCGCTGCGTCCCAGCCCACGATGAGCAGCCGCTGTGCCGCGCGAGTCGCCATGTCCGGATCCTAACGGTCACGTGCAGACCATTCGCCAAATGAACACGGGCGGCCCGAAGGCCGCCCGTGCGTGATCAACCAGGTTGGTTGGTCGGGTCGCTGCGATCAGCGACGACGACGGCTGGCCAGGCCAGCAACGCCCAGGAGCGCAAGCGCGCCGGGGGCGGGGGCAGCAACGATCGAAGCGCCGGCGACGCTCTCGTACGCGTAGTCAACCACGGTGCGGGTCATCGCCGTTCCCGCGCTGCCGGGAGCGCCCATCGCGAAGCGCATCCAGCCGTAGTGGGTGGTGCCCGCGGCGGACACGAAGCGGAACCCGATCATGTTGATCGCGCTGTACTGCCAGCCAGCCGCAGCGTTGCCGTAGACGTTGGAGGTCGCGGTGTTGAACGAGCCCGTGCTGCCGATCACCGTGCCCACAGCGAGGTTGCCGGCGGGACCGGTGGTCTGGCCGGGCTGACGAAGCTGTCCGCCACCGGTCGAGTTGAAGAAGTTCATCCCGCCCGCGCTCGAGTAGGGATTGACGTCCCAGCCCGGAACGCCCGAGCCCGGGCCGTTGCTCAACACACCGGTCTCGACGTTGATGTAGCAACCGTCGATATCGACGGCGCAGACGAAGTTCAGGGTGCCGCTGTACACGATGGCCGCGTTGGCCGCACCGGCCACGCACAGGGCAGCCGCAGCCGCGAAGTGCATCTCAAGCTTCAGGTTCTTCATGTCTTTCTCCAAACGTATTAGGGATAAGGAAAGGGTCGGGTGGCTCGGGCTTCCTTGGACCTGCCACCACCTTGCAAGGCTCCGGGTAAGGGCCCGGACGCCCCGGACACGACTCCGGGACGGCGTAACCTGACCGGGTTCCCGAACAGTGCAAATTTCTCGTGCAACAATCCGGTGTTTTTTGGGCGGTTGAAATGCCTCCCTGCCGCGGGCGGGGGCCGATGATTGCCCCCATACTGCGCCCAATGCGGGATGCGCTGACTCCCTCCCCAACCCGATTCGGCCCCCGCAGGGGCGATTTCGTCTCGGATTCCTCGTCCCAGCCTGCTCCGGCACCGAGCGGCAACCCTGCGCCTCGCCCCTTCCACGAGCGCGATCCTTGGGGCGAGAAGGCCCACACGTACCTGCGAGCTCACGGGTTCCCTGCTGCCTCGGATTGGGGCCCCGGTCGCTGGAGAGACCAGCGCCAGTGGACCATGGCAGAACTCGGCACCGGAACCGGCTGCTCGTTGGCCTGCCTGGTGGCCGCGTTCGAGCGCCATGCCACCCCCGACCAGCGCCTGCACTACGTGGGCTTCGAGAACGATCCAACCATGCTCGACTGGTGGCGCGATCCAGCGAATCGCACGCTGATTCCACCGTCAGAGCGCGCTGCGCTCGAGGCGATCCTCGCACGTCCGCTCCGATCGACCCAAGGTGTGTCTCGCTGGCGGCTGCTGGATGGTCGCGCGACCGTCACCCTGGTGCTGGGCGATGCAGCTGGCTGGCTGCCGAACTTCAGCTTCCTTGCGGATGCGTGGTTCCTCGATGCCTACGAGCCGGCCATCGAGACCATGCTCTGGTCGCGCGAGGTGCTCGGACACGTCGCCCGACTGACCAGGGCGGCTGGTACCGCCTCGACCTTCTCAGCCGCAGGTGCCGTTCGGACGGGGCTCGACGCGGCGGGCTTCGATGTGCAGCGCGTGGCCGGCTTCGACACCAAGCGGCACATGACGGTGGCGACTCGTCGCTCGGGAGCCGCAGCATCCTGCATCCAACCGTGGTTCACACCACCCCCAGCGGCGAACCCCGAGCGCGTGACGATCTTGGGGACAGGCCTTGCCGGCGCCTGGTGCGCGCGGGCCTTTGCCGAGCGTGGCGCGCAGGTCACGGTCATCGCTCCGCAACGGTCCGCGCCGCGCGCCAGCGACGTGCCGCTCGCGGCCGCGGCGCAGCCTGATGGATCGTGGCAGAGCGAGCAGGTCCGCGTCCACGATGCTGCGTGGCACCTCCTCGCCGATCGCTGCGTCGACCTCGGCGTGCCGCATCGCCTGCTGCCGATCACGACCCTCGCCGGGCCAACGAGTCGGATGGCACTCATCGCATCGCCCCGCGAACTGATTCATGCACTGCTGGACCACCCGCTGATTCAGGTGACCGACCGCGCATCGCACGAAGCTTTCGCCGTGCACGCCACAGCCTTCGCCAACCCGGCGCTCGATGCAACGGTCTGCAGCCGCGCCCAACCAGCCCCCAGCGGCGGCTCGATCGGCCAGATCCAATTGGCGAACGCGCTCGACACGGCCATCATGCACGAGGGTTACGCCCTTCCCTGCGCGGACGGCGTGCACGCGTGGATCGGTGCAACGAATCACCCGGGGGTGTGGGCCGCATCCCCGCACGACGACGCAACCCACCCGATGCGCATACAGCCGGAAACCGCATCGCTCGAGGCCATCACCGAACGCCTCATCGGTGCCTCGCGTCCGGTGATCGCATCGTGGTCGGGCACGCGCGCCGCCAGCCTGGACCATCTACCGATGGTCGGCCCCGTCGCGGACGACGGCGCGTTCGCCGTTGCCTACCGCGCCATCAGGCATGGGCCGTTGGCGCAAGCGTGGCCGCCATGCCCCTACGCGCCGGGCCAGTGGTGCTCGATCGGGCACGGATCCCATGGCATGCTCAC
>CAIYOC010000191.1 GCA_903927725.1 uncultured bacterium
CTCGTCGGCGAAATGCGCGACTACGAGACCTTCGAAGCCGCCATCCGCGCAGCCGAAACGGGCCACCTCGTGTTCGGGACCATCCACGCGTCCAGCGCCTGGCAGACCTTCGGCCGCATCTATGACCTGTTCCCGGAGCAGGAACGCGAGCAGATCCGCAAGCTGATGGCCTACAACCTCCGTGCGATCATCTACCAGAAGCTGCTGCCCACGCTGCATGCCAACATCGGCCGCATCCCGGCGATCGAGATCCTGATCAACACCCCCGGCGTGCAGAAGTACATCCTCGAGGGCCGCGAGGGCGAGCTCCTCGAGATCATCAAGAACAGCCATCACGAAGGCATGCTCGACTTCACGAGCAGCCTCGTCGGCCTGGTCGAGTCGGAATACGTCCACCAGAACGTCGCGCTGCAGGCGACGCCCAAGCCCGAGGAACTCAAGATGCGCCTGAAGGGCATCCGCTGAGACACCCGCGGGATCCACGATGAGCGACCCCAGATGAGCCTGACCACCATGACCACTGCACTCCTGGCCGTCGGCGACGCGGCGATCCTGCTGAACCCAGTCACGCCGGTGCTCGCGCTCGCCGCCTACGCGCCCTACGCATGGCTGATCTCGTCCAAGATCGAGAAGGACGCCACCGCCTACAACCTCAACAAGGGTGGCTACGGCTGGATCAACCCTGCCCTCTTGGCCGGCGGCATCTTCGCCGTCGCCGTTGGCCTGTTGGTTCCGTTCGCGGGGTGGCTCGTCACGCTGCTCATCGAGGCAGGGATCCTCGTGGGCTACTGGAAGTGGCGCGACAAGCAGGTGCCGCCTGGCAAGCAGTTCAAGCTCTCGATGCTCTCGAAGCTCAAGGAGAAGGCCGAGGAACGCAAGGCGCAGAAGAATGCGGCAGCGGCCAACCTCGTCTTCCTCGTCGGCCGCGGCGAGAAGGCCAAGGTTCCCGGCAAGGATGACCCTTTGCTCGAGGTGCACCAGGCCACCGAGCGCGTGATCGGTGAAGCCATCGCCGCCCGTGCCAGCCGCACGCAGGTCCAGTCGCTCCAAGGCAGCGTCGGAGTGGTCGACGTGGTCGATGCCATCGTCACCAAGCGCGATGCGCTGACTGCCGAGCTCGGCGGCAAGGTGATGGACTACATCAAGAAGCATGCGGGGCTTGATGTCAGCGAGCGTCGTCGTCGCCAGGTCGGCAAGGTCTCCGTGCAGACGAGCCTGGGATCCAAGGAGCTCACCGTCACCACCATGGGATCGACCGCAGGCCAGTCGATGCGCATCGATTTCAACCGTGATGAACAGCTCAAGCGCGACTTCGCCGACCTTGGTTTCACCAAGCAGCATCTTGCCCTGCTCGAGCCCACTCGAGATCTTCCCGGCCGTGAAGGCATCATCCTGCTCTGCGCGCCGTCGGGGTTCGGCCTCACGACCATGGCCTACGCCATGCTGTCACGGCACGATGCCTTCACCAGCAGCGTGAAGACGCTCGAGCGCAGCGTCGACCTCCGGCTCGACGGCGTTGACCAGCTCCAGTTCGATCCCTCGGCGCAATCCGACTTCGCAACCACCCTTAGGTCGATCATCCGCCGCGGACCCGACATCGTCTATGCGTCCGACGTCGCCGATCCGGGAACCGCCAAGGTCATCAGCGATGCGGCGGGCAACCAGGTCCTGACCTACGTTGGCATTCCGGTCGATGGCGTGCAGCTTGCCCTGGCGCAGTGGATCAAGGCGGTCGGCAGTGCCGGCGATGCGGCTCGCGGCGTCAAGGCCGTAGTGGCCCAGCGACTCCTGCGTGTTCCGTGCCCGGCCTGCAAGATCATGGGGCCCTGCTCGGCCGACCAGGCGAAGCGCCTGGGGCTTCCTGCCGGCAAGACCATCGAACTGGCACGCGCCAGCGGCAAGGTCTTGGCCAAGAACGGCCGCGAGGAAGCCTGCGAGGTCTGCCGAGGCTCCGGGTACTTCGGTCTCACCGGCATTCATGAGGTGATGCCTTTCGATGACGAAGCCCGCAAGCTGCTCTCCCGCGGCGACATTGCCGGCGCGTACCAGCACGCTCGGCGCAACCTGCGCATGATGCTGATGCAGGAATCGGCACTCATGGCGGTGCGCGATGGTCGAACCACCGTCGAGGATGTGGCGCGTGCGTTCGCGCCAGCCAAGCCGGCCGCTCCGTCGGCCGGAGGAGCCAAGCCAGCCGCTCCGGCGGCCGGGGCAGGCAAGCCCGCGGCTGCTCCCACTGCCGGTGCCAAGCCCGCTGCTCCATCACCCGCCAAGCCCGCCA
>CAIYOC010000192.1 GCA_903927725.1 uncultured bacterium
ATGCTCAAGGACATCGACCGCGACTGCGCGGGCGGCGCCATGTCGATCGACGCCTGGATGCAGCGGGCCTTCGCCGAGAAGCGCAAGCTCATGGGCTTCGGCCACCGCGTCTACAAGAACGGCGACCACCGCGCGGGCATCCTGCGCTCGTGGGGGCTCAAGCTCGCCGAGCAGCTCGGGCCGACCGCCAAGAAGTGGTTCGACATGGGCGACCAGGTGCAGGCGATCATGCTGCGCGACAAGACCATCCACCCCAACGTGGACTTCCCGTGCGGCATGACCTACTTCATCATGGGCATCCCCGTACCGCAGTACACGCCGATCTTCGTGGCGGCGCGCATCACCGGCTGGTGCGCCCACATCATGGAGCAGCACGCGAACAACCGCATCATCCGCCCGCTGGCCGAGTACAAGGGCCCCGCGCTGCAGCACTGGAACGGGTGAGTCATGCCGATGAAGCAGGTCTTCCGGGTCGCGGCTGTCGGTCCGTGGATGGGTGGGCTCGAGCGCGAGTTCGATGTCCCCGCCGATTCGCGCGAGGAGGCGTCGCGCATCGTGCGCGAGCAGTACGGCGCCACCTCGATCTGCTCGGTGATCCCGCAGGGCGCCTACCTTGATCCGGGTTCAGCCGGGCGACCGGTGCGTCGTCCAGGCTTCGACGCTGACAGCGTCGACTGACCGCTTCAGGACAGCCCGCGGCCGCTTGGCCGCCCCGCGTTCACCACTCGGGTCCGCCTGAGTAGCGGCCGTAGATGTCGGCCATCGCCTGGACCATCTCGCCGAGCGTGCAACGGTCGCTCGCTGCATCGACGAGCGCGGGCATCACGTTCTGTCCGTCGCGGCACGCCGTGCGGATGCGGTCGAGCGCGCGCTTGACCTTGTCGCCGTCGCGCGTGCGGCGGAACTCGGCGAGCCGGTTGCACTGCTCGGTCTCGACCGTGTGCGGGATCTGCAGGATCTCGACCTGGTGGTCCTCGTTGCCCTCGCGGTATGCGTTGACGCCCACGATCACGCGGTCACCGGCCTCCATCTCCTGGCCGAAGCGGTAGCTCGCCTCGGCGATCTGACGGCGGAAGTAGCCCTTGTGGATGCCCGACACCACGCCGCCCATGTCATCGATCTCGCGGATGTAGCCGTTGGCGTCCTGCTCCATCTGGTCGGTGAGGCTCTCGACGAACCACGAGCCGCCGAGCGGATCGACGGTGCGGTGCACGCCGGTCTCGTGCGCGAGGATCTGCTGCGTGCGCAGCGCCACGCGCACAGCCTGCTCGGTCGGCAGGCCGAGGGTCTCGTCCATGCTGTCGGTGTGCAGGCTCTGGCAGCCGCCGAGCACAGCGGCCATCGCCTGGTACGCCACGCGCACGACGTTGTTGAGCGGCTGCTGCTCGGTCAGGCTGCAGCCGGCCGTTTGCACGTGCGTGCGCATGAGCCACGAGCGCTCCTGCTTGGCGCCGAAGCGATCGCGCATCGCGTTCGCCCAGATGCGGCGTGCCGCGCGGAGCTTGCAGATCTCCTCGAAGAACTCGTTGTGGCTGTTGAAGAAGAACGACAGGCGTGGGCCGAACGAGTCGATGTCCAGGCCGCGCTTCATGCACGCCTCGACGTACTCCATGCCGTCGCGCAGCGTGAACGCCAGCTCCTGCGTGGCGCTGC
>CAIYOC010000193.1 GCA_903927725.1 uncultured bacterium
GCCGGCCCTGCTCGCCCTGCCCGGTGTAGGTCCCAAGTCCGTTCGGCTGCTCTGGCAGGAGCGCGGGATCGTCGATCTCGCCTCGCTCGAATCAGCGCTCGTCGAGGACCGCCTCCAGGGTCTGGCAGGATTCGGCCCGAAGAAGATCCAGAACCTCCGCGATGGCATCGAGTTCCTGAAGACCGCCGTCGGCCGCGTGCGCATCGACCATGCGCTGGCGGTGGCCGAGCCTGCGATGGCGCATCTCCGCGCAGCGGGAGCCGTGTCCCGGATCGAGGCCGCCGGCAGCCTTCGACGCGGCAAGGAGACCATCGGCGACGTCGACCTCGTTGCCACATCGCCGGATCCCGCGCGTGCCATGGATGCGTTCTGCGCGATGCCGGGCGTGACCAAGGTGCTGGTGATGGGGCCGACCAAGTCCAGCGTCCGCATGCAGGATGGGCTGCAGGTCGACCTGCGCATCGTGCCCGAGCAGGCCTTCGGCGCTGCGCTGCTCTACTTCACGGGCAGCAAGGAGCACAATGTGCTGATGCGCACTCGGGCCCAGCAGCAGGGCCTGCGCCTGAATGAGTACGGGCTCTTCAGCGATGACGGTCTCGATGCGCCGCAGGATCGTCAGGCACCGATCGCTTCGCGGACCGAGGCCGAGCTCTACCAAGCGCTCGGACTTGCCTGGGCTGAACCTGAGCTCCGCGAGACGCGACCGCTTGATGAGGTCTGTGGCCACGCCCCGCTCGTGACCGTCGGCGACATCCGCGCAGAGCTCCACGCACATACGACCGAGAGCGACGGCGCGATGCCGCTCCTCGAGCTTGTGCAGCGCGCGAAGGACCGCGGGTTCCACACCATCGCGGTGACCGATCATTCACGCTCGAGCGTGCAGGCCAACGGGCTTTCGATCGATCGGCTGCTGCGCCAGATCGACGCCGTACGGGAGGCCGAAGCCCGGGTCGGCGGCATCCGTGTGCTCGCCGGCTCCGAGGTGGACATCCTCGTCGACGGCAGCCTCGACTATCCGGACGACGTCCTCGCGCAGCTAGACCTGGTCGTGGCGAGCCCGCACGCAAGCCTGAAGCAGGCACCTGATGTGGCCACAGCGCGACTGGTGCGCGCAGTGCGTCATCCACTCGTCCACATCCTCGGGCACCCGACCGGGCGCCTCATCAATGGTCGTCCGGGGCTCGAACCCGACATGCATGCCGTGATTGCGGCTGCGCGTGAATCGGGGGTGGCACTGGAGATCAATGCTCACCCTGCGCGCCTGGACCTTCGCGATCTGCACGCCCGCATGGCGATCGAAGCCGGGGTGCCGCTGGCGATCGACTGCGACGTGCATGGGCGCGATGGGTTCGACGTGCTGCGCTTCGGCGTGCAGGTGGCCCGCCGCGCAGGTGCCGTCGCGGACCAGGTCATCAATGCCTGGGATGCCACACGGCTGCATGGCTGGATCACCGCCCGTCGCGGCTGTTGATCGAACCCGGGCTACCATCAGCGGATCATGTTCGAAAGCCTCACCGATCGCCTTGGGTCAGCCCTGCGCAACCTATCCGGCCGTGGCCGCATCAGCGAGTCCAACGTGCGTGAAGTCATGGGCGAGGTGCGCACGGCCTTGCTCGAGGCCGACGTGCAGCAGACCCTCGTCGATGAGTTCTGCGCCGAGGTCGTGCAGGATGCTCTTGGTGCCGAGGTCACGAAGAGTCTGCAGCCCGCGCAGCAGATGGTCGGCATCGTGCACAAGCGCCTTGTGTCGCTCATGGGCCCGGCCGAGGCAGGCATCCCGCTCGTCGAACCAGGTCCGACCGTCATCCTGATGTGCGGGCTTCAGGGATCCGGCAAGACCACGACCTGCGGCAAGCTCGCGGCGTGGCTCAAGCGCCGGGGCAAGAACGTCATGCTCGCGGCGTGCGACCTGCAACGTCCGGCTGCGGTGGAGCAGCTCCGCGTGGTGGCCGAGGGCGTGCAAGCGGCCTCCGGCGGCGCCCGATGCGCGTACTACGGCGAGCCCGAGCGGTGCGCGGAGTATGGCAAGGCCGTGGGCGTGGCTGTGCAGGTCGCGCAGCGCGCACTCAAGGCTGCGCGGGATGGCGGCTTCGACGTCCTCATCATCGACACCGCAGGTCGCCTGCACGTGAACGATGAGCTCATGCGCGAACTCGAATCGGTCGACCGGGCGGTTGGCGCCCACGAGAAGCTCCTGGTCATCGATGCCATGACCGGCCAGGATGCGCTCGCCAGCGCCAAGTCGTTCCACGCACGGCTCGCGGTGGATGGCCTCATCCTGACGAAGTTCGACTCGGACACGCGCGGTGGCGCGGCGCTCACGGCGCGCAGGGTCACTGGCGCACCGATCAAGTTCATCGGCACGGGCGAGAAGCTTGATGCCCTCGATGAGTTCAATCCAGAGCGCATCGCCGGCCGCATTCTCGGGATGGGCGATGTCGTCTCCTTGGTCGAGAAGGCGCAGCAGGAAGTGAGCGAGGAGGAAGCACAGCGCCTGAGCGACCGCATGGCGAAGGGCGAGTTCTCGCTCGATGACTTCCTCTCGCAGCTCAAGACGATCCGACGCATGGGGCCGCTCAAGCAGATCCTCGGCCTTCTGCCGGGCGTGGGCAGCGCACTCAAGGGCATCGACATCGACGACACGCAGCTCAATCGTCTCGAGGGCATGGTCAACAGCATGACCCGCCGCGAGCGCAACGACCTCGCGGTGCTCAACCCGAGCCGGACCCGGCGCATTGCCAAGGGCAGCGGGTCCAAGCCCGAGGACGTCTCGCGGCTCGGCAAGCAGTTCGAAGGCATGCAGAAGATGATGAAGCAGATGGCCGGCATGGGTGCCCTGGGGCGCATGCAGGCGATGAAGCAGATGGGATCGATGCAGCCTGGAATGGGCGGCATGCCCGGCTTCAATCCGCTCGCGCGCGGCTCGACGAAGACCGTCAGCCCGAAGGATCGCTTCCGCAAGGCGAAGAAGCGCTGATCCCGCGGCGCCCGACGCCGAGGCTCTGGGCGCTTCGTCGTCTCAGCCGCTGCAGGCGTTGGTCAACGATCGTCCAGAGGCAGCGGATCGTTCACGGTGCCCGCGGCCCACGCACGTATGCGCGGCAACGCAACCTCGCGGATCAGGATCTTGGCGCACGCGGCGAGGGGGATCGCCAGCAGCATGCCGTACACCCCTGCCACGCTGCCACCGGCAAGGATGGCGACGAACACCGTGACTGGATCGAGGTTGGTGGCTCGGCCTGCAATGATGGGGGTGAGCACGTTGCCCTCGAGCGCTTGCACCGCAGCGAACACGATCGACGGGCCGAGCACGACCCACAGCATGCTCATGCGCTCGGTCTCAGGGAGCTGCAGCTGTGCCACCGCGAGCATGGGGACGGCAAGCAGGAGCACCACGCCGCTCAGGTACGGCACCACCGCCAGCACGCCGGCGGCGACACCCAGGGTCAGGGCATATGGCACGCCGCAGAGGGCCCAGCCGACGGTGAAGAGCACCGCCATGATGGCCGCGATCACGATGCGTCCGCGCACGAAGCCCGCAACGGCTGCATCCATCTGCCCGGTCAGCCGGTGCACTTCGCCCTTCGTGCCATCGGGGATGAGCGAATCGAGGAAACCGACGATGTCGGGAAAGTGCACGCTGAAGAAGTAGAAGTAGAACGGGACGAGTGCCGCCGCGAAGAGCAGACTCAGCACGCCGAAGATGAAGCCTGCGATGTCGCCGCTGCGCGCCCCCAGGAACGCCAGCCCCACATCCCAGATCGAACGCGACGCCGCACGGTTGGTGGGCTCGTTCGCCGTCGGTTCCGGCGGCCCCGCATGCTGCTCGGGCACGGGCAGCTTCCCTGCCAGGCGATCCCCGTTGAGATCGACGTCGGTGGTGGATTCGATCCACACGATCCAGTCGGCGACCTCCTTGCGGAAGGCCTCGGGCAGCTGGGCCTGGAACTCGCCGATCGATTTCTTGAGCGCCCCCGACTGCACCTTGTTGACGATGGCTTCGCTCTGCCGGATGACCGAAGGGATCAGCACGAACGTACCGCTCGCCGCGCCAAGCACGATTGCACCGGTTACGCCGCCCACCACCGCACCGCGGCTCACCCGGAAGCGCGTGCTGATCCAGCGCACCAGCGGCTCGACGAGGTACGCCAGGCCGAGCGCCACGATCAGCGGGATCGTGATGTACCGGAGCGCGTAGCCCGCCCACACGAGCGCGACCACGATGCTGACCAGCAGGAGGTCTCGGACCGGCTGGATGTGCCAGAGATGCCGGCGCGTCCAGTCTGTTTCACTCGGTTGCGGTTCGTCCGGCATGGAGCGTGATCCTTTGAGCGACGTGCGCGTGGTGGAAGGTCTCGTCGAAGTCGAACACCGACCGGAAGTCGTCAATCGAATCCTGCGGCGTCTTGCTCATGAGTCCGCACTCGATCAGGCCGAAGACGATCTTGCCGAAGTCGTCGGTCCGGTGGATGTTCCAGCTCTCGAGGACCGACTGAGCCATGAGTCCGTACTGCTGGATGGCCAGTTCCGCGAGCCCGAGGCAGAGTTGCTGGCCGGTCACATGCCCCCCGCCGGTGCCCCCGACGTGGGCCGCATGAATCTGGGCGGCGGTGGCGGAAAGCCCCCGCTGCACGAACTCAAAGGCCTCCCGTGGGTAGGCTCCTGCGGCTGCCTGGAGCTGTTTCAGGTCGAGTTCGACGGGCTTGGGCGGCGGCATGGCCGGAAAGTAGCAAAATCCTTCGGATTACGGCCCACTTCCCCTTGGTCATGGTTATATTGCCTCGAATAACTCGGGCAGGACGCCCGAGGGGAGATATGTCCATGAACGCACTGGCAGCGCATCGCATCGTGTTCGGCGGAAGCCTGGTCACCCTGGCCCTCGGCTTCGCCGGATGTGTCCCGCAAGAGAAGTATGACGCCGCGGTCACCGCAGCTCGCAGTTACGAGCAGCAGCTCGGATCGACGCGCGACGATTTGAACACGTCGCGCGCGAACGAGGATCGCCTTCGCTCGCAGATCTCGCAGGCTCGCGCTGACCTTGAGTCGCTGCAGGGTCTGAGCGACGGCAGCAAGGTCGACCTCGAGAAGCTGCGCGATGCATACGACGCGCTCAGCAAGCAGGTTGCCGGCATGGATGCCGGTGGTCCGCTTCCCGAGAACATCAACATCCTGCTCGCGTCGCTTGCCGAGCAGTATCCCGACATGCTGCAGTTTGATGCAAAGACGGGGATGCTCCGCTTCCTGTCTGATGTGACCTTCGACAGCGGCTCTGCCCGCGTGAAGGATTCGGCACGTGAGGTGCTGCGTCGCTTCGCTGCGATCCTCAACAATCCCGAGCTCGCCGCGTTCGAGACGGTCGTCACGGGTCACACCGACAACGTCCGCATCGGCAAGCCCGAGACGCTGAAGAGCCACCCCACCAACACGCACCTGTCGGCGCACCGTGCGATCTCGGTCCGCGACCTGCTCGTGGGCGACGGCGTGGCCGCCAACCGCGTTGAAGTCGCTGGCTGGGGCGAGTACCGCCCGATCGTCGAGAACGGTCCGCGCGGTGCGGCCCAGAACCGTCGCGTGGAAGTCTTCATCCGACCGATGACCTACGACACCACGACCGGTTCATGGGGTGGATCCAACGGCGAGACGCGACCGGCCACCACGCCGAGCGCAGCTCCGGAAAAGGACTCGACCACGCCGGCTCCAGCGCCCGTGATCACCCGCCCGGCGCCTGAGAAGGATCCGAACTGACCCCATCCCCCGCCAGGGGCCATGCCTTGAGCCTTTGGGCGCAGTGCAGCGGGACCTGATCGGAAGGCCAAACCACTCCAGGCGGGCTCCCAGACCGGGGGGCCCGCCTGTGCTTTGGCGCAGGGGCTGCCATCACTACGTTCCCAGCGACCCGTTGCGGATCGTTCGGAATCTGCAAGGCCTGCCTGAATCCGGCAATCGCGATTTTGCGCCGTCCGACCCATGGGCTACTGTGTCGACCAAGAGGAGTCCTCGCATTATGAACCACCGTCTCACCGTGGCCACTTTGGCCCTGTGCCTCGCCCCAACCGCCTTCGCCCAGACCGTCGTGCTGAGCGAGATTCGCGTCGATGAACCTGGCTTTGACCTGAGCGAGTACGTCGAACTCGCCGGGGTCGCGGGCACGAGCCTCAACGGCCTGTCGGTCGTCGTCGTTGGTGACGGTGATGCCGGATCGCCCAACGGCGTTGTGGAGTCGGTGATCGCGCTGAGCGGATCCATCGGTGCTTCGGGGCGCTTCCTCGTGGCTGAGGCAACCTTCTCGTTCGCGGCGACCCCTGATCTCTTCGCGGACTTCGAACTGGAGTCCAGCGACAACACCACGTTCTTCCTGGTGAGCGGCTTCACCGGTGGCGTCGGCACCGACCTCGACACGAACGACGATGGCACGATCGACTCGACCCCCTGGACGGCGCTCCTGTCGAGCGTTGCGTTCGTGCGCAATGCGTCGCCGGACGGCGCGACCGAGGAGTACTTTTACTCAGCGACCACCGTTGGTCCCGAGGCGGGTGATTCGCCGGCCCACGCGTACCTGTGCGCTGACTCGGCATCGTGGAAGGCTGGCGCCTTGGATCCGGCCAGTGGCAGCGACACTCCTGGTGCCGCGAATCCTGCGTGCGGCAGCACGGTCGCGCTTTCGTTCAGCGAGCTCCGCACGAAGATGCAGGGCAACGACAACGATGAGTACGTTGAGTTCATCGGCACTCCGGGTGCCTCGCTTGCCGGACTGACTTACATCGTGCTCGGTGACCGCGCTGGCACCGCCACCAATCCGGTGGACTACTCGGGCTATGTGGAAATGGCCCTGCCCCTTGATGGTGCCGTGGTTCCGGCCGATGGGCGTCTGCTGATCGCCGAACCCACCGTGTCGTTCCCGCTCGATGTCGACTGGGTCACTCCGGCGGACGGTCTCAAGTTTGAGGACAACAACACGGCTCGCACGCACCTGGTCGTGGCCGGTTGGAGCGGTGCCATCAACACCGACCTCGACACCAACAACGACGGCACCCTCGACTCCACGCCGTGGCTGTCGGTCGTCGCTGGCCTCGGCGTAGTTGGGCCGTTCACGACGGACTTCGTCTACGCCAACGAGTCGGTCCCTGCTGACGTCACCTCGACGGGCACGTTCACCGCAGCCCATGGCTACCGCTGCACCCCGGACAACACGTGGAGCGTCGGTGCGTTCACCTTCTACACGGGTGGTGGCGATACCCCCGGCACGGCCAACCGCGCCTGCTCCGCCGGACCGGTGCTCGAGTGCGGCGAAGCAACCGCGGGTGCCTGCAACGCCGAACACGCCACACCGTTCTGCAGCGATTCGACCTGCTGCTCGGCGGTCTGCGTGGTCGATCCTGACTGCTGCGTGACCGCGTGGGATGCTGCGTGCGTGGCCCAGGCTGCGACGAGCTGCGCTGCAGCGACTGCCAGCTGCGAGTTCGTCGATGTCCGCCTCAACGAGATCCGCATCGACATGACCGGCAGCGACACGCTCGAATTCGTCGAGCTCGCAGGGACTCCCGGCACGGCGCTGGGTGATCTGACTCTGGTCATCATCGGCGACGGCACCACCACCACCCTCAGCGGCGTGGTCGAACGTGCACGGTCGCTCGTGGGCGTCGTGATGCCCGCGGACGGCACCCTGCTCATCGGCAACCCCGGCGTGACCCCGGATGTCGGCAACGGCGCTGGCACCGGTGGTGTGAACCTCACGCAGGACTGGATCGAGAACAGCGACAACCTCACGTTCCTGCTCGTCCGCGGCTGGACCGGAGCGGTCGCGGCGGATCTCGACACCAACGATGACGGCACGCTCGAGTCGACCCCGTGGGTCGAGATCGTCGACAGCATCGCGCTGGTGGAAAGCGCCACCACGCCGCCCATCGGCACCGAGTACGCCTACGGCGCCAACCGCATCGGGCCGGATGGCGTGAACGTGCCCGGCCACGTCTGGCGCTGCCAGGACACCGGCTGCTGGAACATCGGGCTCTTCGACCCGACCGCCAACCAGACCGCCGGCAACGAGACGCCCGGCACGAACGGTGTCGACTGCGACGCGGGCACCTGCGCCGGTGACTTCAACGCTGACGGCGTGCGAGACGGTGCTGACCTCGGGGCACTGCTCGCCGGCTGGGGTACCTCCAGCGGTGACGTGAACGACGACGGCACGACCGATGGTGCCGACCTCGGTGCCTTCCTCGCGGTCTTCGGCCAGCCTTGCGAGTGATCCTGGCCTGATCCCTGCTTGACTTCGCGGGCGCCCGGTTTCACCGGGCGCCCGCTTTGCTTGGCCAGCAGGTCGAAGGTGGATGCTGCCCGCCCTCCACGGGAGTGACCGCTGCTTCGGCGGCCATGGCCCCTGCCGCGCTACCCTGCACGGATGCCCGTCGTCCACGCAGTCTCCAAGGTCGGCTCGACCACCTACGACGCCGTCGCGGGCTTCGGCGACTTCATGCAGTTCTTCCTCGCCGCCGTGCAGCGATTGATCGCCCACCCGGCGCGCTGCCTGCGACCGAGCCTCATCTTTCCGCAGCTCTATTCCGTCGGCGTGCTATCGATCCCTGTGGTCGGCATCACGGGTGCATTCATCGGCATGATCCTCGCGCTCGAGGGCTTCGACCAGTTCCAGGCGATCGGGCAGGAAGACCGCATCGGCGGCGTGATCGTGGTGAGCGTCTGCAAGCAGATCGGTCCGGTGCTCAGCGCGGTCATGGTGGCGGGTCGCGTCGGCGGTGCGCTCAGCGCCGAGCTCGGCACCATGCGCATCACCGAACAGCTCGATGCGATGCGCGCGATGGATGCCGATCCCATCCGGATCCTGGTCGTGCCTCGCATCGTCGCCTGCGTGATCATGACACCGATCCTGACCATCTTCAGCGATGCGCTCGGCACCGCTGGCGCATGGCTCGTCACCGTCCGCATCTTCGGCGTGGCCGATGCGGAGTTCTGGCACTACGTGCAGCAGATCGTCTATCTGCTCGATCCGATCAATGGCTTGGTCAAGGCCACGGTGTTCGGGCTCTGCATCGGAGCCATCGCCTGCTATCGCGGCTTCACCTGCCTGCCCGGAGCGGCGGGCGTCGGCCAGGCCGCGACGAGCTCGTTCGTCACGAGTTTCATCGCGATCATTGCGGCGAACCTCGTGCTCGCCGAATTCCTGAACACGATGTTCATCATCCTGGTGCCGGACGCGCCGAGCGTCTTTGGCTGACGTCATGCAGCAGCCTTCGCGCGATTCGAAGGATGCGTTCCCGATCGATCGGCGCGGATTCATCGGCGTGGCTTTCGCGGCGGGCCTGCCATGGCCTGCGCGCCGGCAGTCCCCACCTCCTGCGCCCGGCGTAAGCGACCTGGCCGGCAGGCCGCCGAATCCGCCGGCGTGGCGCGTCGATCCTTGGCTCTACGACATGACGTTCCGGGTGCAGGTGCTTGGGATGCCTGCCTTCCAGGAGGGCGACGTCGCCAGCAACACCGAGACGATGCGGCTGACCACCAACCGTCTCGTGCTCTCGATGTCCACGCTCGACACCTGGTCGCGCGTGGATCCGGCGAGCATCCGGGCGACGGCCACGCTCACCGGTGCACCGCGGCGTTCGATCCCGGTCACGATGGCAGACTCCCTCGGCGGCACACGCCTGATCACGCTCGACACCGGTGCCGTGAGCTGCCAGTCGATCCAGTGGGAACTGCAGTGGCGGGTTCAGGTCTGGTCGAGCCTCGTGGACGAGGATCAGGCGCAGCGCGTGACCTGGCCACGGTCGTGGCCGGCCGAGGTCGAGCCGTGGCTGAAGCCATCGGTGGCGATCGAGAGCGATGATCAGCGCTTCGTGCAGCATGTGCAATCAGTGTCGGGGGGGAAGCTCAAGGACGTGCCGATCTGGCTGGCGACCAAGGATCTTGTGCGACACACGGTGCTCTGGTTCCGCGGCATCGACAGCTTCGGAAACATCACCGACACCACAGCCACGCGTGGCTTCCAGCTGCAGGGCGCTGCGGCCGCGATGGAATCGCGCA
>CAIYOC010000194.1 GCA_903927725.1 uncultured bacterium
CCTGCAGCACGTGCAGCCCCATGACGTGGTTGTTCCCCCGATAGCCGAATCGTTGCGGTCCGTAGAAGTCAGGCACGCCGATGCGCGAGAGCTCCTTCAGCCGCGACCAGACGACGGTGGCCTTGAGGGGATCGAGGCCGCGGATCCTGATCGCGAATCGATTGCCGGCCAGGTGACCGCGCCGCAGCTTGTTGGCGTGCCGCGTCATCCACAGCAGCATCACCTGCGGATGGTTGAGTTGCACCGCGGCGGGCTCACGCCCCGGTAGGTGGATGCTGACGGTCTGCCGGGTCACGGCCCGGCGATCCTTCATGCCTGCGAAGCCGATTGCGCGTGCCGGCACGTTGAAGTGCTTCGACAAGATCGAGATGAGCTCGACGTGCTGCACATCCTGCTTCTGCACCCCGACGTACACGTGCTCGCCTTCGCCGCTGGGCTCGTAGAGCGGGAGTTCCTCGACCAGGAAGTCCTCGGGCCGCTCCTTGATGCGGCCCCCGAGCGTGCCGGCGGGCAGCAATCCGCGCGCGGGCAGCGCTGACGGGAGCGATAGAGATGACAGCGCGGGCTCGGGAAGACGAGCGTGACCTTTGGCGCTCGGATGATCGTGCGGATCATGGTTCATGATGCACTCCCCACGGCGATGCCAACATGCACGAGATGGGCACGCATCTGCGCAGCAGTGTGCCCCTCGTGATCGATCTGGTACGCCTGCCATCCGGCTCGGCGCGCGCCCTCGCAGTTCTCAGCAAGATCGTCAAAGAGCAGGATCCGTTCGGCAGGCAGGCCGAGCACCGCGGCGGCATGCGCATAGATGGCTGGTTCGGGCTTCGCGAGCAGCAGCTCGTGCGAGGCGAGCCGGTGATGCAAGCGGCTCAGGGCGGGGAACTCGCGAAGCATCCGCTCCCAGTGCAGGCCGTTGGTGTTCGAGAGGCAACCGGTCACGACACCGAGTGCGTGCAGGTCGTCGATCAGTTCCACCGTGCCTTGATAGGGAGCCTCGACGATCGACTCAAGCAGGGCGCGGCCGATCGACACCGGCGCGTCGGGATCAAGGGACGATGCCCAGATCGCCGAGCAGGCCTCCAGGGTCTGGTCGCCCCGTTGCCACGCATCAAGGGCTGTGCTCCGCTCCGTACGCATCAGCGGCTCGAGCGATCGCGGTGTGGGCACGACCCCAACGGCCACGCACTGCGCCGTCCACTCGCGGCGGATGCGCACCAGCACGCCGCCGAGGTCGAACATCACCGCATCGATCGCGCGCTCAGGCATGGCGACTGTTGTACCTCGTGCGGCTGCACGCGATGCGCCGTCGGCACGAACCAGTCAATGGTGCCACGAACGAGAACGGGGCAGGAGCGCGTGCTCCTGCCCCATGGTGTGTGAGGTTGACTCAGCGTCGGCGGCGCGAGTTCAGCAGCGAGCCGCCGAACATCAGCACGATCGCCCCTGGTGCCGGCACATCCGGGACATCGGATCCGTCAGGGCCATCAGGCCCGTCGGGGTTGTCCGGCCAGTCGGGCCCTCCATCGGGACCGTCCGGTGGATTGGTGTCGGGGTTGTCCGGATCATCCGGGTCCTCGCCGTCCGGCCAATCCGGTCCATCGGGATCAGTCGGGTCCGTGGGATTTTCGGGATCGGTCGGATCGTCCGGATCGTCCGGATCATCTGGATCGTCGGGATCGTCCGGGTCATCTGGCAGATCGGGGTCGATGGTGGTGATCGGCGGGAACTGAGGCCGTGCACGAAGTGGATTCGTGTTGGGCTGTGAGGACTGGTTCAGCGGCGCTTCGCTCCGTGCCTGCCGAGACCGCGTTGCCGTCGAGGCGAAGCTGATCTCGCTGAACTCGAACCCCGCGCCTTCGCCAACGCTTGCGAACGTTGGATTGTTGCCGGAGATGAACCGGGCGCCGAACGCGCCCCCGCCTCCTGCATCCTGAAACGGCCCGCGACCAGCGAAGGCCACGCCATCTCCATTGACGCGGCCATCGGCCATTGACACGGCCGAGAGGGGCGCGGTGATCTGAAGCCCGATGACCGGGGCATCCAACGTGACGCCGAATTCAGTCAAGTCGAAGGGAATCGTCACGACCGGCATGGCGCGCCCACCGAATGAAACGTCCGAACCGATGGCCCATGTTGCAATTTTCTCCGCATCAAGCGTGATGGACTTCTCGGCGTACTTCGGGTTCGCGAGCGTTCCGCCGATCATGACCCGGATCACCGAGCCAACCGCTGGGGCGGGACCAGCCAGAATGACCTCGGGGTACAAATCGAGCCCTGAAGCGTCATCGAAGATGGGCGACACCAAGATGGAGTACTCCAGTGCCGTCACGCCCACGCCTCGGACGCCGTAGTGCACGTTGGGGCTGGCCATGGCTGCCCCGGGCGTGATCGATGCATCAAGATCCTCTCGGGCATCGGAGACGGCCGTGGCCAGCAGCACGCTGCCGGCGGACAGGCCATCCTCGGGATTGACGCTGACCCACGATCCATCGGGCAGCTGGAGCTTGAGAAGCCGTTCCGCAGCCGCTTCAGTGGCGGCGAACGACACAGGTCGGTCCCCGATCCTGCGCTCAGCGATGATGCCGTTTTCGTCGATTGGCGGCGGGGGCTGGTCGGACGTTGGCGCCTGCGGGCGCGTGATGAGATCAGCGGGAGCCTGCTCGCTCACCGACATCGCCAACGCAACAGCGGCGCCCAAGCACGAGGCCAGGCGCCACGACGTGGCGACGCGAATCATTCGTTGTTCCATGCCCTCTCTCCCTCCGCACGGGCGAAGCGCCCGGACGTCC
>CAIYOC010000195.1 GCA_903927725.1 uncultured bacterium
CCTCGCCCGCCAGGTCGGCGTGCCGAAGGTTCTCGTCTTCCTGAACAAGTGCGACATCGCCGATGCCGAACTGCTCGACCTGATCGAGATGGAAGTGCGCGAGCTCCTCAGCAAGTACGACTACCCCGGCGACGACACCCCCGTCGTCCGCGGCGCAGCCTTCCCGGCGCTCACCAACCCCGGTGATCCGGCCGCGAACAAGTGCATCGCCGACCTCATGGACGCCATCGACACGTGGATCCCGACCCCGGTCCGCGAGAAGGACAAGCCGTTCCTCATGTCGGTCGAAGACGTCTTCAGCATCAAGGGCCGCGGCACCGTGGCCACCGGCCGCATCGAGCGCGGCGTGATCAAGGTCGGCGACGAAGTCGAAATCATCGGCCTCCGTCCCGACGCGCTGAAGTCGACCGTCACCGGCGTCGAGATGTTCCAGAAGACCCTCGACAGCGGCGAAGCGGGCGACAATGTCGGCTGCCTCCTCCGCGGCGTGGAAAAGAAGGACATCGAGCGTGGCCAGGTCATCTGCAAGCCCGGCTCGATCAAGCCCCACACCCAGTTCACCGCGCAGGTGTACGTGCTCAAGAAGGAAGAAGGCGGCCGCAACACGCCGTTCAAGGCGGGCTACAAGCCGCAGTTCTACTTCCGCACCACGGACATCACCGGCAAGATCGAGGAACTCATCGGCGCCGACATGTGCATGCCGGGCGACAACGTCCAGATGCGCGTCGACCTCGAAGGCAAGGGCGTCGCCATGGAAGAGGGCGTTCGCTTCGCCGTCCGTGAAGGCGGCCGCACCGTCGGTTCGGGCGTCGTCACCAAGATCCTCGTGTGATTTCTGCGGCCGTCCTGGGCCGGGGCGTGATCCCCGGCCCAGGGCACCGCATGCCGGGTTCCCGGCGATAGGAGCATCGACATGGCCAAGAAGTCCCTCGACCGCGAGTTCGTGTGGCTGCAGTGCACCGAAACGGGCGACCTCAACTACCGGGCCGAGATCCGCGTCAAGGGCGGCATCTCGGACAAGGTGAAGGAGGGGTTCATGAAGTTCTGCCCCAAGCTGCGCAAGCACACGCTCCACAAGATCAAGCGCAAGTGATGCGTGCGGCGGGTCCAGCCCCGCCGCGTGTGCATCGCTCGTGCATCAAGCCTCGGTTACGCCGATAGCTCAGCTGGTAGAGCAGCGGATTCCAAATCCGCAGGTCGTGGGTTCGATCCCCTCTCGGCGTGTTCGGATCATGGGTCCCCATGGGGACCGGACAGGAGCCACCTCATGGCGCTCAGCATCTACAAGTCTGGCCTTGGCTACTGGACGCGCCTGGGCACCGCCGTCGCGGCGGGCATCCTCGGCACGCTCGGTGGCTACTGGCTGTGGGAAGCCCTGGCCGGCGCCGAATGGGGCGTCCCCACCGTCTACGTGCAGAGCGGCGCAGCGCTGCTTCTGGTCACGCTCGTGGCGATCGCCGCGTGGTGGCTGGTGGCCGTGCGTCCCGCTTCGGTGGACTTCTTCATCGCGACCGAAACCGAGATGAAGAAGGTGAACTGGAGCAGCCGCCGCGAAGTGGTCGGCTCCAGCATCGTGGTCATCGTGGTGAGCCTGGTCCTGGCTGGCCTGTGCCAGCTCTTCGACTGGGGCTTCTTCTGGCTCTTCCAGCAACTGCGCGTGCTGCAGGTCGATGGCGGTTGATCCGCTCCCCGAAAGGCAATCCATGAACGAGAACGACTCCATGACCGAAGCCCACGACGGCGCGCCCGAGGGCGCATCGCAGGGTGATGCCGGTTCCAGCCGCAACCTGCGCACGCTCCGCCCCGGCGAGGGCTCGTCGGCGGCCAACGCTCCCACACTGCGCTCGCTCCAGGGTGTGGCCACCATCCGTCTCGGCAGCGACACCACGCCCGAGCCGGCGCCGTCGAATGTCGTCGACCCGGCCACCGACCTGCCCATGTACCGCGAGGGCATGGACTGGTTCGTGCTGCGCGTGGCCAGCAACAAGGAAGACAGCGTCCGCAACTCGCTGCTGCGCAAGGTGCAGATCGAGAGCATGGAGCGCCTGATCGGCCGCATCATGGTGCCGACGGAAAAGTCCAAGACCGTCAAGGGCGGCAAGCAGAAGGTCACCGAGACCAAGCTCTATCCGGGCTATGTCTTCGTGGAAATGCGCCTCGAGCCCGATGGCCGCATCCCGCAAGACGTCTTCTTCATGATCAAGGAAACCTCGGGCGTCGGCGACTTCGTCGGCACCTCGGGCCGCCCGGCCCCCATGTCGCCGGCCGAGGTCGAGAAGATGCTCTTCGACAGCCGCAAGCCCGAGGAAGCGCCGCAGGTCAAGATGGAGTTCGTCAAGGGCGACAACGTCTCGATCCGCGAAGGCCCCTTCCAGAACTACGAGGGCACGGTCGACGAGGTCCTGCCCGACAAGGGCCTGGTCCGCGTCCTTGTTACGATCTTCGGTCGTCAGGCTCCAGTCGAACTGGAGTACTGGATGATCGCCAAGGTCGATTCCTGATCGACGCCGGCCCCGTGCCGGAAGCATCGCCGGCCCTGTGCCGGAGGACCACGCATGCAACGGACTGCATCGATCGTCGTCTCCTTGATCCTGCTCGCGCTGCCGGCCATGCTCGGCGGCTGCAACATGAAGGCCGCCTATCCGCAGCAAGACGGGTGGCAGCAGCTCGATCCATTCCTCGATCCGGTGCCGCAGGTCATGGCCCGTGCGCTCGATGCGTCGCACGCAGCCACGGACCCGAGCGTGCCGCTGGTGTGGAACCTGCCCCCTGGCATGCAGAAGACGGTGTGGAACAAGGTGTCCACGCTGCTCGGACCCGGCGCCGTCGCGATGACGAAGGACGGCGAGCGAGTGTGGAGCGTCGAGCGAGTGCGCGTGAACGGCTCGTTCGCCGAGGTCGATGTGCTGTGGCGCAACGCCGATGGGTTGTGGCAGCTGATGACCGTGCACCTCGAGGGTGCGGCCCTGGCGCCGTACCGCGTGACCTACCTGCAGCGCTGGCGCCTGCCCGAGAGCCGTGTGCCGAGCTGCAACAATCCCGGTGCCGAGCCCGCCGCTGCTGCTGCGCCTGCAGTGACCTCGCCTGCAGCGCCTTCGAAGGATGCACCATCGCCGAATCCAGCTCCCAAGCTGGTGGCGCCTGCGGCCGCTCCCGCCGAAGCGCCTGAAAAGCCGTAGTGTGCCGCGCCTTCACGCAGCCAGGCGGCTGCGGCACGATGGACGCACCACGATGGGAGCAGCACGATGAGCGACGGCAAGCAGCAGAAGCAGGGCGGCGCGCCCCAGACGGCGATCACTCCCACGCGTGAGCAGAACTACGCCGAGTGGTACCAGCAGGTCGTGCGCGCAGCGGACCTTGCCGAGAACAGCCCGGTGCGTGGCTGCATGGTCATCAAGCCATGGGGGTACGCGATCTGGGAGAACATGCAGCGGGCGCTGGACCGCATGTTCAAGGAAACGGGCCACCGCAATGCCTACTTCCCGCTGTTCATCCCGCTGTCGTTCCTGCAGAAGGAAGCCGACCATGTCGAGGGTTTCGCGAAGGAATGCGCCGTCGTCACGCATCACCGGCTGAAGCCCGGCCCCGATGGCAAGCTCATCCCCGATGGCGAGCTCGAGGAGCCGCTCATCGTCCGCCCGACGAGCGAGACCATCATCGGCGCCACCTTCGCCAAGTGGGTGCGAGCTACCGCGATCTTCCCTTGCTCATCAACCAGTGGGCGAACGTCGTGCGGTGGGAGATGCGAACGCGTCTCTTCCTGCGCACGGCCGAGTTCCTCTGGCAGGAAGGCCACACCGCGCACGCCACCGAAGCCGAGGCCGTCGAGGAGACCATGCGCATGCTGCGCGTCTACGAGACGTTCGCGCAGGAGTGGATGGCCATGCCGGTCGTGTGCGGCGAGAAGACCGAGGGTGAGCGCTTCCCTGGCGCGGTGCGCACCTACTGCATCGAAGCCATGATGCAGGATCGCAAGGCACTGCAGGCGGGAACGAGCCACTTCCTGGGGCAGAACTTCGCCAAGGCCAGCGGCATCCAGTTCCAGTCCAAGGACGGCGTGCAGGAACATGCCTGGACGACCTCGTGGGGCGTGAGCACCCGCCTGATCGGCGGCATGATCATGACCCATGCCGATGATGACGGACTGGTGCTGCCGCCGCGGCTGGCACCGGCGCACGTCGTGATCCTGCCCGTGATCCAGAAGCCCGAGATGGCCGAGCACGTGCTTGGCTGGTGCCGCGCGCTGGCGAAGGAACTCTCGGCAGTCTCGTTCGCCGGGGAGCCGGTGCGCGTCGAGATCG
This sequence comes from uncultured bacterium, assembly GCA_903927725.1. Lineage (GTDB taxonomy): Bacteria > Planctomycetota > Phycisphaerae > Phycisphaerales > SM1A02 > SYIB01. The sequence goes on from CAIYOC010000195.1 coordinate 4,302, forward strand.
ACGACCGTGACATCCGCGGCGGCGAGAAGGCATGGACGTGGATCAAGCGTGGGGTGCCGGTGCGACTCGAGGTGGGCCCGCGCGACATCGAGAGCGACAGCGTCTTCTGTGCACGCCGTGACCGTGGTCACAAGGAGAAGGCAGCCGTGAAGCGCGCGGACTTCGTGGCCGGTGTCGCTGCGCTCCTGCAGGAGATCCAGGATGGATTGTTGGCGCGTGCGGTCGACCACCGCCGAGCGAACACGCGGCGCATCGACACCGAAGCCGAGTTCCGTGAGTGGTTCGCGGCTCCCGCGGTGGCCGAAGGCCAGCCCACGCCGATGCATGCCGGCTTCGCGATGACGCACTTCTGCGGGGATCCTGCGATCGAAGAGCGGATCAAGGACGAGCTCGGCGTGACGGTGCGTTGCATCCCGATCGACGGCGATGCCGAGCCGGGGACGTGCCCCTTCAGCGGCAAGCCGAGCGCTCGTCGCGTGGTTTGGGCCAAGTCGTACTGAACCGCGCATAAATTCCGCGCGCAACCGGGTCAAACTGCGGTTGCACCGAATTCGCGATTTTTCTCCACACTGCGCTTCCCCGGGGCGGTTCCCGCGACATGATGATTTCGGAGCGGTTCCGTTCGAATCGCAAAAACTAGGAGAGGAGAAGAGGGATGTATCTATTTATGGGAGCGGCTATCGCCGCGGTGGTTATCGCACCGCTGGCGCAGGGTGCCATCGTCAATGAAGCCGTGCCGGCATGGCGCGGCCAGACCAATACGGTCTTTTCCGGCTGGGAATCGTTCTCGAGCGGCTTCGGCGGGTTCAACTCGGCCAATCGCTCAGGCTCGTTCTGCGGCTGCTCGTTGTTCAACTTCGGGGCTGGATCGGTGCTCGATGCCGACGGCGACATCCGGGCGGGCGACGCCGGCCTCGACATCAAGCTCGTCGGCGGGCAGTTCTCCACCCAGCGCCTGCGCTCGGTGGTCGTGAACTTGGCGACCTGGGATGGGTGCGTCGAGTCCAGCCAGATGAAGCTCCGCCTGGTGTCCGGAGACGGTGCCGTCACGTTCATCGCTCCGCTCGAGCTCGAGGAACGGGACCAGCAAGTCTTCAACGACGGTTCCATCTATCGCTCGCGCGCCTATCGCTTCGACGTGATCGATGGTTACCTCTCGAGCGGTGCCGTGAGCCAGTGGCGGCTCGAGTTCACCTCATCCGCCGGCATGGCGCTCGATGCGATCGCCATCGACCTTGACTTCAATGCGGTGCCCTCGCCCGGTGCCATGGCGCTCGCCGTCCTCGGCGTGTCCGTGGCGCGCATGCGGCGGCGCTGATCCGAACCTCTTCCCCCCTCCGCGCGCCATGCGGCGCGCCTTGGCGGGACGGTCCCCTCGACCGTCCCGCTTTTTCATTGGTCTTGTCGTCAGGCCGGCGGCGCGTCCACGCGCATGAACGGCGCGCACTTGGTGATGGTGGTTCCGGCAGCCAAGGTGCCCCATGCGGCATCCCGGACGAGATCGCTCGGCGTCGCGCCCCCGTAGGAGGCCAGCACCTCATCGGCCTTCGTGATGAGGATCGGCTGAAGCAGTGCGGCCGCAGCGCGGACACCTTGGGCGCAGCACGCGAGGATCGCCCCGACTTCAGGCAGGTTCGCGGGATCCTTCGCGAGCTTGAAGGGCTGCGTCTCGTTGATGCTGGCATCCACGGCCCGGATGATCGAGAGCGCGGCATCAGCGGCCTGGTCGAGCTCGAAGGCACGGTAATGGGCGAGCGCTCGATCGCGCGCTCCCTCGACCAGTGCCCTCCAGGTCGGAGCGCCCGGGGCCACGGAGGAGGGGCGGTCGCCATCGGGTGGGCACGGCAGCGTGCCGTCGAAGTACTTGCCGATCATCGCACTCGTGCGGCTGGCACAGTTCGCATACGTGTTGACCAGCTGCGCCGTGTAGAGCTCGTGGAACTGCTTTGGCACGAAATCCGCATCGGTCGCACCCAGCGGCCCCTGCGTGATCATCGCCCATCGCCAGGCATCGAGCCCGTAGGCGGCGACGTACCGCTCGATGGTGGCAAGGTCGATGAAGTTGCCCAGTGACTTCGACATCTTCTGGCCGTTGCTGATCCAGAACGAATGCGCGTAGACGCAGGTCGGCAGCGGCAGCTCGAGGGCCATGAGCATGGCCGGCCAGACCACGGCATGGAACCACAGGATCTCCTTGCCGATCACGTGGTAGCGCGCCGGCCACCAGTCGCGCCGCGCGCCGCCATCGGGTTCAGCCAGGCCGAGCGCCGTGGCATAGTTGAAGAGCGCATCGATCCAGACGTAGATGACGTGCTCGGGGTCGTTGGGCATCGGGATGCCCCATGTGAAGTTCGTGCGCGTGATCGGCACGTCCTGCAGGCCGTCGCGCAGGCGTCCCTTCACCTCGTTGAAGCGGGCCTCGGGCCGCACGAAGCCTGGATTCGCCGCGAAGAAGGCCTCGAGCCGCTCCTGGAACGCGCTGAGCCGGAAGTAGTAGTTGCGTTCCTTCGCGCGCACCAGCGGCTTGCCGCTGACTGGGCTCAGGTAGTTGCACTCCTTCGCGCGGGTCTCGGTGACGTACTCCTCCTGGCTCTCGTCGTACCAGCCCTCGAACTCGCCCGCGTAGACCGCACCGGTGGCGAGCAGGCGGCGCACGAACTCCTGCACCTGCCGTTCGTGCCGTGGCTCGGTCGTGCGGATGAAGTCGTCGTTTGAGAGACCGAACGTGCCGAGGACGCGGCGGAACTCGGCGCTGTTCTCGTCAGCCAGGGCCTTGGGGCTGATGCCGCGTTCCTGAGCGCTCTTTTCGACCTTCACGCCGTGCTCGTCGGTACCGGTGAGGAAGAAGACGTCCTCGCCGCATGCCCGCATCGCCCTGGCCCACACATCGCACAGCGTGGTCGTGTAGGCGTGGCCGATGTGGGGTCGATCGTTGACGTAGTAGATCGGCGTCGGGATGTAGGCGCGTGCAATGGCTGCGCGATGGTATCGGTGACTGTGTCCGAGCTCGGCCAGCCCTGCTCAG
>CAIYOC010000196.1 GCA_903927725.1 uncultured bacterium
CCGGCAACTGCGCCTTGATGAGTCGTTCGGCCGCGGCCTCGGTCGCTCCGAACGACACAGACCGATCGCCGAGGCGACGCTCGGCGATGATGCCGTTTTCGTCGATCGGCGGCGGTGGTTGATCGGATGTGGGCGCCTGCGGGCGCGTGATGAGATCAGCGGGAGCCCGCTCGCTCACGGACATCGCCAAAGCAACAGCGGCGCCCAAGCACGAGGCCAGGCGCCACGACGTGGCGACGCGAATCATTCGTTGTTTCATGCCCTCTCTCCCTCCGCACGGGCGAAGCGCCCGGACGTCCTCTACCGTCGGTTACGCATGGGGGCTCCGCAAGTTGCAGCGAAGGGATTCTTTCACGCGAATCTGATTATCCAGACGCGCTGGCCGCCCGCCGTTCGGCTCGTCGGCGGCGAAAGAACGCCCTGAGCTCCTGCGCGCACGGTCCCCGGAGCAGGCCGCCCACGACCGGGCACCGGTGGTTGAGCCTGGTGTCCTGCGGCACATTCATCAGGCTGCCGCAGGCCCCGGCCTTGGGGTCGCTCGCTCCGAACACGATGCGAGCCATGCGTGCGTTGACCAAGGCGCCGGCGCACATGCTGCAGGGTTCGAGCGTCACGGCGATCGAGCAGCCAATGAGCCTCCAGGATCCAAGGCGCTCGCCTGCCTGGCGCATGGCCACCACTTCCGCGTGGCCGGTGGGATCAGTGGATGCTTCGCGGTTGTTCGCGGCTTCACCAAGCACCTCGCCATCGCGGTAGACGACTGCGCCCACGGGAATCTCTCCCGCCGCAGCGGCCAAACGCGCGAGCTCAAGGGCCCGTCGCATCATGCGCAGGTCGGTCACGGTCGTGCCTGCCGGCCGCCGCCGCCGACGTCGCCTGATCCTGGATTGGTGGCTGCGCATCAGCGTTCGTCGGAGCGATCGTCACCGTTGCCACGGTCGAGCCCCACCAGGCCGCGGGTCACAGCACCTCGGGCCACGCGGCTTGCCGGTGCGAAGACCAGCAGCAGGATGCCGAGTTCGTAGAGCAGGTAGAGCGGGCCTGTCAGGAGCAGCAGGCTGAGCATGTCGCCGGGGCCGACGATCGCTGCCACCACGAGCGCCCCGAAGAAGGCGAACTTTCGCCACCGACGCAGCATCGGCGCATCCACCAGCCCCATCCAGCCCAGCAGCAGCGTCACGACGGGCACCTGGAAACTCAGGGCCGTGCCCAGCGCGAGCATGATGATCAGGCTGATGTAGTTCGACAGGTGATAGACCTGCATCAGCGTTCCGGGGCGCACCATCGGCAGTGACAGGATCTCGGCCTGCGTTCCCGAGTCGCCGAAGGGCACCGCCACGCGCACCGTGTGTTCGGTCGTGTTGACCCACGAGCTCCCTGGCGCCGGCGCAGCCGGATCAGCGGACAGCAGGGGAAGCGTGGGGCCGACCGCCTCGCTCGATGGCGTGACCTCGACCAGCGTCGGGATGTTGCCGCTCATGGCGATGAGCCCCCGGAGCATCAGGGGCAGGATCGCGAAGTACATCAACGCAAGTCCGCACGCCGCCAGCAGCGTGCTGAGCGGCACCAGGAAGTGCGCGAATCGTCGCTCGTGCGCGTAGAGCCCGGGCGAGATGAACCGCCAGGTTTGGTAGAGGACCCACGGCAGACTGACGAGGATCGCCCCGATCAGCGAGAGCTTCATGTCGACCGCGAGCGACTCGATCGGCGACATGACCTGGAGTTGGGCGGGCAGGCCCTCGGCTCGCAGCGCTTCGAGCACCGGATCCGTGAGGATGGCCCGTATCTGGGGCGCCACGAAGAACAGCCCGATCGCCAGCGGCAGCGGCACGAGCGCAGCCAGGAAGAGCCGCTTGCGCAGTTCTTCCAGGTGATCGCCGAAGCTCATCACCGCATCATCGGGCTCGCGTTGGTCCAAGGGCACGGTGGGATCCTACGACGCCGCGTCGGCTGCACCGGGCGTGGGAAGACCGAAGAAGGAGCGTGCATTGCGGTCGAGGATCGCTTCGAGTTCGGCGACGTTCAATCCTCGCAAGGCTGCGATGGCGCGTGCGGTGTGCACGACGAAGGCCGGTTCGCAGGGCCGGATCGATCGCACAGGCTCGGGTGACAGGAAGGGTGCATCGGTCTCGACCATCATCCGGTCGAGCGGAACCATGCTGATCGCCTCGCGCAGCGCGGGTGCATTGCGGTAGGTCGCCACGCCGGTGAAGGACACGTGGGCGCCGAACTCCAGCAGCATCCGCATCTCGCGCGGTCCCGCGGTGAAGCAGTGGAAGACGAAGCGAGCCGGCGGCAGGCCGCTCGCCCGCAGGATGGGGATCAGGTCATCGAAGGCATCCCGGCAGTGGATGATGATCGGCTTGGCGAGCCCTTGGGCGGTCCAGTGGACGATGTGCTCCAAATGTTCATCGAGCGCCTCTCGCTGCCGATCGAGGGGTGGCTCCCGGTGAAAGCGGTCCAGGCCAAGTTCGCCCCAGGCCACGCAGCGTGGATCGGCGCCGCAGGCCTGCATCTGGCTCCAATCGTTGGGATCGTCGCAGTGCAGGGGGTGCAGGCCAGCCGAGAACCAGACCAACGGGTGGGCGTTGGCGACCCGCTGGCATGCGACGGCGTCGGGACTCGACGTACTGATCGTGATGACCTGTGCAACTCCGGCCGAAACGGCGTTGGCCATGACCTCATCGACCCGGTCGATGAACTGGGGAAAGGTCAGGTGGCAGTGGGTATCGATCACAGGACGAGGCTAACGGTCCGAGGGTCGGATGGCTCAATAACGTCCTATAATAATTCACAGAACGCCTCATCAGGCTTCCCTTGCCTTGACTCTTCCAAGCGGGGGGCCCTAACCTATGGGATCCTCTTCGTGAAAGTTTTCACAAAGGGGTTCTACCCATGAGCCGATTCCTGTTCCCCCGTTGGTCGAACGCCGTCCTGCCCCTGGTGGCAGTGGGCGGCGCGATCGCACCGCTGTACATCGTCTTCCTCATCGCCTACGCGTGGAGTCCCAAGACGATCGAGGTTGGCTACAAGCCCACGCAGCCCGTTCCGTACAGCCACGCGCTGCACGTGGGCCAGCTCGGACTTGACTGCCGGTACTGCCACACGACCGTGGACCGTGCCGCGCACGCGAGCGTTCCCGCCACGCAGACGTGCATGAATTGCCACACGCAGGTTCAGAAGGACAGCCCCAAGCTGAAGCCCGTGCGCGAGAGCTATGCGAGCGGCCTCTCGGTGCTCTGGACTCGCGTGCACGACCTTCCGGACTACTCCTACTTCGATCACAGCGCGCACGTGAATCGCGGCGTGTCGTGCGTCGAGTGCCACGGCCGTGTCGACCAGATGGAGGTTGTGCAGAAGGCTGCACCCATGAGCATGGGCTGGTGCCTTGAATGCCATCGCAACCCGACCGACAACCTGCGCCCGCTCGATCGCATCACCCAGCTCTCCTGGGACCAGCGGACCGAGATGACGGCCGAGGAGCGCGAGGCGCTCAAGAAGCTCTACCACATCAGTCCGAGCGAGAACTGCTCGACCTGCCATCGCTGACCGCGCGCGCTGCGCTCCACCACGAACACCCAAGAGCCGACCACCCATGGACCCTACGACCAGCAGCACCTGCGAGACCCGCGCCGCCGACGCGCCTTCGGCCCCAGCTCCCACGGGCCGCGCCCATTGGCGAAGTGTCGAGGAATTGCAGCAGACTCCCGAGTTCCGCAGCTTCCTCGACCGCGAGTTCCCCGAGGGCGCCAGCGAGGCTTCCGAGGAGGACCGTCGGCAGTTCATCAAGGTGATGGGCGCGAGCTTCGCGCTTGCGGGTGTCGCCAGCAGCGGCTGCCTGCGTTGGCCCGAGACCAAGATCGTTCCCGCAGCTCGAGGCCAGGAGAATCGCGTTGCAGGCCACCCCGTGGCGTTCGCCACGTGCCTCCAGGTTGATGGCGTCGCCGTGCCGGCGATGGCCACGAGCTACGAAGGCCGACCGATCAAGCTCGACGGCAATGAGCGCCACCCCTCGGCGAGTGGCGGTTCGTCGGCGATGACGCAGGCGCGCATCCTCGAGCTGTACGACCCGGATCGCCTGCGCGCGACCACGCAGAAGGGCGCACCGTCGAGCCTTCCCGAGTTCGATGGCTGGTGGGCAACGCACGCGAACGCGCTTCGCGCCAAGCAGGGCGAGGGACTGGCGATCCTGTCCGAAGCCATCGGCGGCGAGGTCCACACGCGCGCGATCGAACTCGTCAGCAAGGCCTTCCCGAAGGCCCGCGTCTACGTGCACGCGCCTGCTGCGCAGCTGCACGAGCAGGCCGGCACCGCGATCGCTTTCGGTGCCGCCAAGCGAGTCCTGCCCGATTTCGGCAAGGCCAAGGTCGTGGTCTCGTTCGGCAGCGATTTCCTGGTGGATCATCCTGCCAGCGTCCGCTTCGCCGGTGACTACGCCAAGGGCCGTCGACTCGATTCGACCGACCCCAAGCAGCAGCAGATCACGCGCCTCTACTGCGTCGAGAGCCGGCTCAGCCTCACCGGCATGAATGCCGATGAGCGCATCGCCGTCAAGCCCTCGCAGGTGCAGGCGATCGCCGCGATGGTCGCGGACCGTCTCGGCGCTGTGCCCGGCTGCGCGACCGCCGCCGATGCCAAGCTCGATGAGCAGGCGACGAAGATCGTCGAGGCGCTGCTCAAGGACCTCAAGGAAGCCGGCGCACGTGCGCTCGTCGTCGCTGGTCCCACACAGCCTGCCGCCGTGCACGCGATCGCCTGCGCGATCAACCAGAAGCTCGGCGGAGCAGGAACCACGGTCACGTACATCCCCGCGCCGGCAGCCGCCCCTGGCATCGCGGAGTTCGCCCGCGACGCCGCCTCGATCGACACGCTCGTCGTGCTCGGCGGCAATCCCGCCTACGACGCGCCGGCGTCGCTCGGCGTGGCCGGCCTGATCGCCAAGATCCCGAATGTGGTCCGCCTTGCGTACCGCAACGACGAGTCATCGGTGGCGTGTGCTCACAGTTGGGTCATTGCCTCGGCGCACCCGCTCGAATGCTGGGGCGACGGTGCCGCGTGGGATGGAACGCTCTCGATCCAGCAGCCCTTGATCATGCCGATGATGGGCGCCGAAGCGGGCGGCCTGTCGGCCGTCGAGTTGTTGCTGCGCGTGGCTGGCCACGAGCCGCGCACGGGCTACGACTTCACGCGACAGGTCTTCGCACGCAAGAGCGGCCTCGCTGGCGCCGATTTCGAGGTGGCCTGGCGCGCTGCGCTGAGCGAAGGCTGGTGGCCGGGCACCAACGCCAAGAGCCAGTCGGCCCTTGCGGTCGACGCCGCCAAGGTCGCGGCCTCGCCGGTCAGCGCGGCGGGCGAGGTTGAGCTCTGCCTCTTCTTCGATTCGAAGGTGCACGACGGTCGCTTCGCCAACCTCGGTTGGATGCAGGAGCTGCCTGACGTGGTCACCAAGATCACGTGGGACAACGCGCTGCTCATGTCGCCGGCGATGGCCACCTCGATGGGCCTCAAGGCCGCGAGCATGGTGCGCGTGAAGACCTCTGCCGGCTCCGTGGTTGCCGCGGTCTGGGTGCTGCCTGGCCATGCCGAAGGCTGCGTGTCGCTCGCGCTCGGTTACGGCCGGACCGCAGCGGCGGGCCGACTCGCCGAAGGCTGCGGCTTCGATGGCTACGCGGCCATGGTTCCGGGTGCCTTCAGCTGCGCGTGCGAGCTCACCAAGGAAACGGGCACCTACGAGTTCGCCCACACCCAGGATCACGGTGCGATCAATCCGTTCGATGCCACCGTCTCCGCGCTCAAGCCCAACGTGCCCGCCGACGGCGCGGCCGAGCGTCTGGGCGGCTTGGTGCGGGAGGCAACCCTCGGTGAGTACCGTGATCACCCCGACTTCGCCAAGCACCGCGTGCACGTCGTGCATCGCCTGTCGCTCTGGGAAGAGTCGAACCTCGACGGCGCCAAGTTCCGCTGGGCGATGAGCGTGGACCTGGGCACCTGCACCGGTTGCAGCGCCTGCGTGACCGCGTGCCAGGCCGAGAACAACATCCCCATCGTGGGCAAGGCGATGGTCAAGCGTGGCCGCGAGATGCACTGGATGCGCATCGACCGCTACTTCAAGGGGCCGCAGGGCTCGCCCACGGGCTATGCCGTGCAGCCGGTCACCTGCATGCAGTGCGAGAACGCACCGTGCGAACAGGTCTGCCCGGTCGCCGCGACGGTGCACGACGAGGATGGCCTGAACTCGATGGTCTACAACCGCTGCATCGGCACTCGCTACTGCAGCAACAACTGCCCCTACAAGGTGCGCCGCTTCAACTTCTTCAACTACCACAAGCGCACCCCGGATCGTCAGGAAGGCATCCTGAAGACGCAGCCCGAGTACTACATCAGCGAGGGTCCCGATCGCTGGCTGCAACTGCAGTTCAACCCGGACGTCACCGTGCGCATCCGCGGCGTGATGGAGAAGTGCACCTTCTGCGTGCAGCGCATCAACCGCGCCCGCATCGAGTCGAAGAACGAGTGGGCCCGCAAGGGCGGCTCGGCCGGCAGCCCGGACTGGAAGGTCGCCGATGGCGCGATCGTGACGGCGTGCCAGCAGGCCTGCCCGAGCGGAGCGATCGTCTTCGGCGACCTGAACGATCCCAACAGCAAGGTCTCGCGGCTGCACCGCCAGCCCACGAGCTACCAGATGCTCGAGGAACTCAACACCAAGACCCGCCTGCGCTACGTCGCGCGCGTCACGAACCCGGCCATCGAGCGCCCCGCGGCGGACGATGGTCATGGTCACGGCACGCACGGCCACGATGCGCATGACAAGGAGCAATCATGAGCGCGTCGTCGTCGTCGATGCAGGGGCACACCGTGCCGGCCAGTGGCATGGACAACACCATCGAGTCCCCCGGCCAGCGCGCGCCGCTGGTGCTGGGAACGGGTGATTTCCACACCGTGACCAACCAGGTCTGCCGCGTGACGGAGCACCCGACCGTGCCGATGGCGTGGTACGTCGCCTTCGGCGTGTCGCTCATGCTGCTGGGCGCACTGGGCGTGGCGGTCAATTACCTCATCTTCACGGGCGTCGGGGTCTGGGGCCTCAACAACCCGGTGATGTGGGCGTTCGACATTACCAACTTCGTGTTCTGGGTCGGCATCGGCCACGCAGGCACGCTGATCAGCGCGATCCTCTTCCTGTTCCGCCAGAAGTGGCGCACGGGCATCAACCGCTTCGCCGAGGCGATGACGATCTTCGCGGTCATCTGCGCCGGCATCTTCCCGGGCATCCACGTCGGCCGCGTGTGGTTCGCGTACTGGCTCTTCCCGATCCCGAACCAGATGGAGATGTGGCCGCAGTTCCGCAGCCCGCTGCTCTGGGACGTCTTCGCGGTGAGCACCTACTTCACCGTGTCGCTGGTCTTCTGGTACATCGGCCTGATCCCCGACCTGGCCACGCTTCGCGACCGGGCCAAGGGCACGATCCAGCAGTTCGCCTACGGGCTCTTCGCCCTCGGCTGGCGCGGCAGCGCCCGCCACTGGCATCGCTACGAAGTGGCGTACCTGCTCCTGGCCGCGCTGGCCACTCCGCTGGTCCTCTCGGTGCACTCGGTCGTGTCGTTCGACTTCGCCGTGAGCCAGCTGCCCGGCTGGCACACCACGATCTTCCCGCCGTACTTCGTCGCGGGCGCGATCTTCAGCGGCTTCGCCATGGTGGTCACGCTGGCCGTTCCGGCCCGCGAGCTCTTTGGGCTCAAGGACCTCATCACCATGCGCCACCTCGACAACATGAACAAGGTCATCCTGGTGACCGGGTGCATGGTCGGCTACGCGTACTCGATGGAGTTCTTCATCGCCTGGTACTCAGGCGCGCCGTATGAACAGTTCGCGTTCATCAACCGCGCCTTCGGCCAGTACTGGTGGGCGTACTGGATCATGGTGAGCTGCAACGTGATCACCCCGCAGCTCTTCTGGTTCAAGAAGGTCCGCACGAGCATCCCTGCGATGTTCGTCCTGAGCCTCTTCGTGAACGTGGGCATGTGGTTCGAGCGCTACGTGATCATCGTGAGCAGCCTGGCGAACGACTTCCTGCCCACGAGCTGGGACGAGTTCATCCCGACGTGGGTCGACATCGCCACCATGCTGGGCGCGTTCGGCCTCTTCGGCGTGCTGTTCCTGCTGTTCTGCCGCTACCTGCCGATGATTGCCATCGCGGAAGTGAAGAGCGTGATGCCCGAGGCCAATCCCCACTGGGAGGGGTATGCCAAGGGGCACGGTTCGCACGGCCACCACGGTGGCGCGCCCGTCGGCTCCCAGCCCGCATTCCAGGATCCACGTCCCGGCCAGCCCTGACGACACCAGACGAGCACCACAGACATGACGACGTTCGCGACACCATCATCGACCACGGCCCCGGCCTCGACGGAAACCTCCGTCGCGCAGACCTGGGGACTCGTGGCCCGCTTCGCCAATCCGGCCGAGCTCATGCATGCGGCGGAAGCTGTCCGCAAGGCCGGCTACCGATACTGGGACTGCCACTCGCCGTTCCCGATCCACGGGATCGATCACGCGATGGGCATCAGCCGCACGATCCTCCCGGTGGTCGTCTTCGGCGCCGGTGCCGCGGGCTGCACGCTGGGCTTCCTGCTGCAGTCCTTCACGAACTCCTTCGACTTCAGCATCTGGGCTCTGGTCTGGGTCACGGGCTACCCGTTCCTGATCAGTGGCAAGCCGCTGCTCTCGTTCCCGGCGTTCGTGCCGGTCATGTTCGAGCTCACCATCCTGCTGAGCGCGCTGACGACGGCCTTCGGCATGCTGGCCTTCAACCAGCTGCCCGAGCTCTATCACCCGCTGCTCAAGCACCCCGGTTTCGGACGCGCGACCGATGACCGTTTCTTCATCTCGATCGAGTCGCGCGACCCGCAGTTCCTGCGCTCGAAGACGGGCGAGTTCCTGAAGTCGCTGGGCGCCTCCAGCGTGGAGGTGGTCGAGTCATGATCCAGATGCCCCCCAAGATCTTCTTCTACCTCGGCATCGTTGCGGCCTGCGCCGCGCTGATCCCGCCGGTGCTGGCGGTGCAGTCGCGCAACACCACGAGCGAGAAGCCGCCGCTGCATGCGTTCCTGGACATGGACGTGCAGCCCAAGTTCAAGCCCCAGACCGAGTCGGCGCTGTTCGCCGATGGACGATCGGCCCGTCCGCAGCCGGCGGGAACGGTCGCCCGCGACGAGGCGATGGAAGACACGCACCGAAACTTCGGCGTCGTCGATGGACAGTGGGCCACCACGATGCCTCGTGACCTTCCGGTGTCGATGGATCTTCTGCGCCGCGGCCAGGAGCGCTTCAACATCTATTGCACCGCGTGCCACGGCTACGCGGGCGAGGGCAACGGCACGGTCAATCGCCGCGCGCTCGAGCTGGTCTCGAACGCATCCGGACCGGTGAACGGCACCGTGTGGGTGCCGGCCAAGAACATCCACGACCCCACCGTCACGGTGCAGCCGGTCGGCCAGCTCTTCAACACCGTCACGCACGGGATCCGCAACATGGCCGGCTACGGAACGCAGATCCCCACCGATGATCGCTGGGCGATCGTGGCATACGTGAAGGCCCTGCAGCGCAGCTTCGATGCGCAGCTGCAGGATGTCCCGCCTGACCAACGGAGCAAGGTGCAATGAGCCACTCGCACGATCACGCCGACCTCGGCCCCTCAAACACGCGCGCTGACGCTGCGATCGCCCGTATCGGTGGTCGGCTGCTGCCCGCTGCCATTGTGCTGCTTGCCGCGGCCGCATGGCTCGCCTGGAAGGGCGGCAACGCCAACGCCACGGCCAAGCTCTACCTGGTGTCGTTCACTTTCATCCTGGCGATCTCGCTGGGTGGACTGTTCTTCACGATGATCCAGTTCCTGACCCGTGCGGGCTGGTCGGTGGCGGTGCGCCGTCCGGCCGAGGCACTTGCCGCCAACCTGCGCTGGCTCTGGATCCCGTTCATGCTGCCGCTGCTGTGGCTGTGGTGGAAGGGCGGTCAGCACCAGGAGCCCGGCGCGCACGCGCTGGGCCTGGACGTGCTCTGGCCGTGGGCCAACCTGGAGCACATGCAGCAGCATGAGCCGGCCGAGTACGAGAACGTGCTCAAGAAGGCCGGCTGGCTGAACCCGAACTTCTTCGTGCTGCGCGCCGCGATCTACTTCGCGGTCTGGGCCGTGCTCGCCACGATCTTCTTCAAGGGTTCGACGGCGCAGGATGCCGCCGGTGGCACCGCGACGACCGACCGCCTCCAGAAGCTCTCGGGCCCGTCGATCATCCTCTTCGGCCTGACGGTCACCTTTGCCGCGTTCGACTGGATGATGTCGCTCACCCCGACGTGGTTCAGCACCATGTTCGGCATCTACTTCTTCACGGTCTGCTGCACCGCGGGCTTCAGCGCCATGGCGCTGGTCACGATCCGCCTGCAGTCGCTCGGTGCGCTCAAGGGGATCGTGACGCGCGAGCATCTCCAGGACTTGGGCAAGTACATCTTCGCCTTCGGCATCGTCTTCTGGGCCTACATCGGCTTCAGCCAGTACATGCTGATCTGGTACGGCAACATCCCGGAAGAGACCACGTGGTTCATGGCCCGCCAGATGGGCGACTGGACCGTGTTCAGCTGGCTCCTGATCGCTGGACACTTCGTGGTGCCGTTCGTCTTCATGATCAGCCGATGGATGAAGCGCTGGAACGTCACCCTCGCGGTGGCGTCGGCCTGGATGCTGTTCATGTCGGCGGTCGACCTCTACTGGCTCATCGTCCCGGTGATCCCGGCGGGCTTGGCCGATGCCACGACCTATGCCGAGCTCGCCGAGAAGCACAAGGATGCGCCGGTGGGCTTCTTCACGCTCGCCACGCTCTGCTCCATCGGCGGCATGCTCTGCCTGTTCGCCTGGCGCACCGCGCGCACGCTGTCCCGCAACCACCTCGTCCCGGTGCGTGATCCGCGCCTGGCCGAGAGCATCGCGTTCCAGAACATCTGAGCCATACCCATGTCCACCGCACCTGCCAATCCTGCCGCGCAGATCGACGACCCCGAACCCGTGAGCACGTGGGTCGTTTCGATCGTCGGCACGCTGCTGATCGTGGCGACGATCGTCTTCGTGTGCTGCGTCTACTTCATCGCTGCCGAGCGAGAGTTCACGGCCAAGGTCGTGGACGCTCCGGACCTCGGCCCGGCTGCCCTGAAGGCCGAGCAGCAGGCGCTGCTGGGGGGCTACGGCTCCTACACCATGACCGACGCCGCAGGCAAGGAACGCAAGACGATCCGCATTCCCGTCGAAAAGGCCATGGAGGCGCTCGTGGCCGAGGGCATCAAGCCTTCCGCGGCGCCGGCACCTGCAGTTCCTGCGGCCGCCAACCCCTGACCGAACCTACCGTTCCACCGTGAAGAGCCGACTCGCCATCCTCGCCCTTGCCGCAGCATCGATGCTGCCGGCTGTGGCCATGGGGCAGGGCAGCGGTCCTGTCCTGGCGCCGGGTGAATCGGCTGCGCTCAGCAACGAACTCCCCAAGGAACTCGAAGGCGTCGAGTTCGTGGAGCACCTCGGCGAGTCGGTGCCCATGGACCTTCGCTTCACGGATGACGATGGCACCAGCGTGACGTTGGCTGACCTGCTCAAGCCGGGGCGTCCGTTGCTCATTCACCTGGGCTACTTCAAGTGCCCCATGATGTGCAGCCTGGTGCTCAACGAAGCCGTCCGCGGCTTGCAGGGCATCGATTGGACGGTCGGCAGCGAGTTCGACATCGTCGCCGTCAGCATCAACCCCTCGGAGGACGCCGAACTCGCCCGCGCGAAGAAGGCCGGCTACGTGGCGGAGTACGGACGCAAGGGCTCGGAGAAGGGCTGGCACTTCCTCACCGGCCCGGTCGAGTCGACCCACGTGCTCGCCGAGGCGGTGGGTTTCCGGTTCAAGCTCCTCGACAATGGCGACTACTCGCACCCGGGCGGCATGATCGTGGTCTCGCCCAAGGGCGTGATCACGCGCTACCTGCACGGCGTGCGCTTCCCGCCAGAGACCTTCCGGCTCTCCCTCGTCGAAGGCAGCGAGGGCACCATCGGCAGCAGCATGGATCGCGTGATGCTCTGGTGCTTCCAGTACGACGCCTCGACGAATTCCTACGTTCCCTTCGTATTCCGTCTCGTGAAGCTTGGTGGTGCGCTGACCGTGGTCGCGATCGTCGCGGCCGTCGGCGTGGCCCTGCTGCGAGAACGGCGCTCCCGACGACTCCAGCCGCCCACGGCGGTGGCCTGCTGAACCCGACGAGATTCCCATGATGTCCATGCTGACCATGCTCACCTTGGCCCAGGCCGCTGACGGCCCGACCCCGCCCACCTTCTGGATGCCGACCGGCGCGAGCGCCCACGCGTCCAACGTCGACTCGATGATGTGGTGGATCAACCTCATCATGTGGGCGTTCCTGGCGCTGAACACCGTGCTCACGGTGTACTTCGTCTGGAAGTACCGCCACAAGGTCGGCACGAAGTTCCGCACTGACGGCCCCGATCACAACGGCCCCCTCGAGCTGGCCTGGACCGTCGGGCCGCTGCTGATCTGCATCGTGCTCTTCATCTTCGGCTTCCAGGGCTACCTCGACGTTCGCACGCCGCCGAAGGAGAGCTACGACATCAACGTGACGGCCTACAAGTGGGGCTGGCAGTTCAAGTACCCCAACGGTGCGCAGTCCGATGACCTCGTGATTCCCGCCGGCAAGCCGGTGCGCCTGGTCATGCGCGCCAGCGATGTGCTGCACTCCTGCTACATCCCGGCGTTCCGCGTGAAGCAGGACCTGGTGCCGGGTCGCTACACCTACCTGTGGTTCCAGAGCGACTTCCCGACCGGCATGGACCAGCCGACGGATGGCCACCACCTGTTCTGCACCGAGTACTGCGGCACGGGCCACAGCAACATGAACCGCCGCGTCTATGTGCTCCCGCAGGAGCAGTTCGACGCGTGGACCACCAAGCAGGCCAACTGGCTCGACGAGATTCCCGAGGAAGAGCTGTACTGGAAGGCCGGCCCCAAGCTCTACGCGCGCTGCGTGCAGTGCCACTCGCTGGATGGCACCAAGGGCATCGGGCCGAGCTGGAAGGGGATCTGGGCGCGCGTGAGCGGCGGCGAGGGCAGCAACGGCGCCTTCGCCGGAGGGTCCACGTACTCGGGACTCATCGGCGCGGGCAAGCAGTACGCCACCGCCGAGGACTACATCCGCGCCAGCATCTACAACCCGGGCGAGCACCTCGTCCAGGGCTACGGAAACGTGATGCCCACCTTCAAGGGCCAGATCAACGACAAGGGCATCGATGCCCTGATCGGCATGATGAAGAAGCTCGACGAGTTTGACCCCAAGACCGGAGCATGGCTCAAGACCCCTCCGGCGGCGGCGCCCACCGCGAGCGCCAAGTGAGCCCCGCACACCACTGAGCAAGCACCCGAGACACACGAGGTACCAGACATGACGACCCTGCCAGCCCGCCCTGCGGCCCCGACCTACGACACGCCCGAGAGCGACAACTACCTGACCCACGACAAGGGCTTCCTCTCGTGGATCCTCACGCTCGACCACAAGCGCATCGGCGTGATGTACACGGCGAGCGTGCTCCTGTCGTTCCTCGTGGGCGGCATCTTCGCGCTGCTCGTGCGCACCGAGCTGCTCACGCCGGGCCGCACCTTCATCGATGCCGACACCTACAACCACTTCTTCACCCTGCACGGCGCGGTGATGGTGTTCCTGGTGATCATCCCGAGCATCCCTGCGGCGCTGGGCAACTTCGTGCTGCCGGTCATGCTCGGTGCGAAGGACGTGGCCTTCCCGCGCCTGAACCTGTTCAGCTACCACCTGTGGATCGCCGGCGCGGTCTGCACCGTCGTCAGCCTGGTGATGGGTTCGTTCGACACCGGCTGGACGTTCTACACCCCGTACTCGACCACCACCACCGCCGGCGGCGTGGTCCCGGTCATCGTCGGCGTGTTCATCCTGGGCTTCTCGAGCATCTTCACGGGAATGAACTTCATCGTGACGATCCACAAGCTGCGTCCGCCGGGGATGACCTGGTTCCGGATGCCGCTCTTCCTGTGGGCGCTGTATTCGACCGCGCTCATCCAGGTCCTGGCCACCCCGGTGCTCGCGATCACGCTGGCGCTCGTGGCGGTCGAGCGCATCGCCAACATCGGCATCTTCAACCCGGCCATGGGCGGCGACCCGGTGCTCTACCAGCACTTCTTCTGGTTCTACAGCCACCCGGCCGTCTACATCATGATCGTGCCGGCGATGGGCATCATCAGCGAGCTGATCGCGGTGCACAGCCACCGCCAGATCTTCGGCTACCGCTTCATCGCCTTCAGCTCGGTCGCCATCGCGATCTTCAGCTTCCTCGTGTGGGGCCACCACATGTTCACCAGTGGCCAGAGCTCGCTGATGAACACGCTGTTCTCGGCGATCTCCTTCAGCGTTGCAATCCCCAGCGCAGTCAAGGTCTTCAACTGGATCTGCACGCTCTACAAGGGCTCGATCTCGCTGAACACGCCCATGCTCTACGCACTGGCGTTCCTGATCCTGTTCACGATCGGCGGGCTCACCGGCCTGCACCTGGCCACGCTCAACACCGACGTGCACCTGCACGACACCTACTTCGTGGTCGCCCACTTCCACTACGTGATGATGGGCAGCGCGCTGATCGCCATGGTCGGCGGCCTGCACCACTGGTGGCCCAAGATGACCGGCCGCATGTACAACGAGAAGCTGGGCATGACCGCCTGCACCCTCGTGTTCATCGGCTTCAACGTCACCTTCTTCACGCAGTTCATGCTCGGCAGCCACGGCATGCCGCGCCGCTACTACGACTACCAGCCCGAATTCCAGATCTACCACGTGATCTCGACGATCGGCTCGTACATCATGGCCGGCGGCTTCCTGCTCACGGCGATGTACCTGGTGCAGAGCCTGGTCAGCGGCAAGCGCGCGCCCGCGAACCCCTGGGGCGGTGCCACGCTCGAGTGGGAATGCGCGAGCCCGCCGCCCTACTACAACTTCCACGAGGCCCCCAAGGTGGGCGAGCCCTACGACTTCTCCAACCTGAAGTGGGACGAGCGCGGTGAGGGCTACGTCACCGTGAAGCCCGCCGAGGCAAAGGCCTGAACCGATGAGCGCACACGCATCCGCCGGCGACCACCACGCAGCCAAGGGTCATGATGACCATGGCGGTGGCCATGGCCACCACAACGCCGAGTACCCGTTCCTGGCCCACCACTTCGAGACGCCTGCGCAGCAGTTCGACAGCGCCAAGCTCGGCATGTGGGTCTTCCTCGTGACCGAAGTGCTGTTCTTCGGGGCGTTGTTCGTGGCGTATGCGGTGCTCCGCAACCGCTACCCCGAGGTCTTCAAGTACGCGAGCGCGTATCTGGACACGACCATGGGCGGCATCAACACCGGCGTGCTCATCCTGAGCAGCCTGACGATGGCCATGGGCGTGTACTTCGCGCAGACCGGCCGCAAGGCGGCGCTGGTCCTCTGCCTCTGGCTGACCATGGCCGGCGCTGCGGGCTTCATGGTCATCAAGTACTTCGAGTACACGCACAAGTTCCATGTGCACCTGGTCTGGGGCGAGGGCTTCTACAAGCCCGTGACCGACGATGGCGGCCTGCAGCAGGCCGAGCTGGCGTCGAAGGCGCCGGTGCCTGCCGGACCAGCACAGACGACGATGGCTGCAGGCACGGTGACCGCGCAGCAGGCTGCTGCGCCGGCCTTCGTGCAAATGCCTGCCGGCGAGCAGACCGCCATCGCCCCGCCGGCCGAGGGGCCCACGGGCATGGCACCCGCAGTGATCGATGCGAAGGCGGCCGAGCATGCGGCCGATCCGGCGACGCACGGTGACGAGGCCCTGCACCTGCAGGATGCCACGATGCCGCCGAACACCCACCTGTTCTTCGCCATCTACTACGCCATGACCGGCCTGCACGGGATCCACGTGCTCATCGGCATGGGTGTGATCGGATGGCTGATCGTGCGCGCCGGCCGCGGCGAGTTCGGTCCCAAGTACTACACC
>CAIYOC010000197.1 GCA_903927725.1 uncultured bacterium
CCTCGTCACCGGTGGCCAGCCATTGGCGCGCCACCATCGCCAGACCGGCGGCGGCACTGTTGACGGCGATCACGCCTGATGCATCGACCGGTGCGCCCCGCCGGTTGCGCAGGTAGCTCGCCACGCTCTCGCGGAAGATCGGCAAGCCCTGCGCAGGACCGTAGGAGAGCACGCCGTCCTGCACGTAGCGCACGATGGCGTCGCGGATCGCGGGCGCCGCCGGGAAGTCCGGATCTGCTGCAGTGAGCGGAATGACCTCGCGCGGCTGTTCGGCCCAGCGCAGGTTGAAGGCGCGCTCCCGAAGCAGGTCGAGCCTGACGGCAGTGTCGGAAAAGGTGCTCATGTCAGCAGCGGCAGGGGAACGGCGCCATCGATCGGCTCGACGAATCGCCTGGCGATGGCTCGGCCGCCCTCGACGTACTGCACCATCAGCGGGTGCCGTACGGCATTGAACGAGCGCATCGCCAGGGCCACGTCGCCCTGGCTGCGGCACCGGGCGATCAAGTCGGCCAGCAGCACGGCGTCCTCGAGCGCGCTGTTGGCGCCCTGGCTCGTGAAGGGAAGCAGGGGGTGTGCAGCATCGCCGATGAGCGCCACATTGCCGCGGACCATGGATGGCGGGGGATCCATGTCCACGGTGTGCCAGACGTGCGGCGTTGCGGGGTCGGTCGCCTCGATGGCCGCATGGACATCGGCGGGGAACCCCGAGAGATGCTCACGGAAGAAGTCCATGGCCTGGCCGAGTGCCGGCGGCTGGAAGCGTTGCGCATCGAACTGCACGAACCAGATCACGCGCCCGCGGCCAGCGGGCACGAGTCCGACGGCCAGACCGCCGCCGGGGTGCATCACCTTGCGAAAGGTGGTGCCCAGCTCGGCGGCAAGTGCCGGAGCGTGGATCGACGAGACGATCTCCTTCACACGACCGGCCTGCCACGCATGGCTGGGTGCGACGCACTCACGGCAGCGCGAGCGCACGCCATCGGAACCGACGAACGCGCTCGCCTCGAAGGCGGAGCCATCGTCAAAGCGGGCAGCGACCGCGCGCTGGCCATCCCATTCGAAACCCGTGAAGTCGCGACCGAGCTCGACCACACCGGAAGGAAGCCCATGCATGATTGCCGAGAGCAGGTCGAAGCGGCTCACCGCCACGGCGCCGTCGAGCGACTCGTCCTTCAGCACCGTGCCATCGATCGCACGGATTGCCGCGCGATCGAGCGACTGTCCCAGTTCACGCGGATCGAACTCGATGCCCAGTCCGCGAAGCGCCAGCCAGCCGTTGGCCAGCAGGATGAATCCGAAGCCTCGCTCGCCGTACGCCTCCGAGCGCTCGAAGAGCGTGACCGGCATGCCACGGTGGGCAAGCCCACGGGCAAGGCCCAGCCCGGCGACGCCGCCGCCGATGATCGCGGTGTTCAGGGAACCCATGGGGCGATCCTACGCCCCGGGGGGTGGTGATAAGTGGTCACCAGTGCACCGATTTCCGTGACCGGGTTGAGGGGGCGCGATCGCAGTGCCGATACTGACGGGGTCATGCCCGATCGGCTCCCGGTCACGGTCGCGATTCCCGTGCGCAACGAAGAGCGCAACCTGCCCGCGTGCCTGGCACGGCTGGCGCGATTCGAGCGCGTCGTCGTGATCGATTCGAAGAGCACCGACCGCACCCGCGAGATCGCGCTCGGGAACGGAGCCGAGGTGATCGACTTCGTATGGGACGGTCGCTTTCCGAAGAAGCGCAACTGGTTCCTGCGGCACCACGCGCCCGCGACGCCGTGGGTGCTGTTCCTCGATGCAGACGAGTTCGTCGACGATGCCTTCTGCGACGAACTCACCCGAACGCTGCCAGCCACCTCGCATGCCGGATTCTGGATCCGCTACGACACCTGGTTTCTGGGCAAGCGCCTGCGCCATGGCGACGTCAATCGGAAGCTCGCGCTCTTCCGTGTCGGTGCCGGCGAGTACGAACGCATCGAAGAGGATCGCTGGAGCCACCTCGACATGGAGATCCACGAGCACCCGATCCTTGAGGGCACGATCGGCGAACTCACTTGCCAGCTCGACCATCGTGATGACCGTGGGCTGGAGCACTGGCTGCGAAAGCACAACGACTACTCCTCATGGGAAGCGCAGCGCACGGCCATGCTTCGCCGCGAGGGCCGGCTCGCGGATCCGGGCCTCACGCCGCGCCAGCGCCGAAAGTACCGGTCGATCGGTGCATGCTGGCTGCCGGCTGCCTACTTCCTCGACAGTTACTTCCGCCGGGGTGGGTGGATGGATGGCCACGCAGGCTTCGCCTACGCGTTCCTCAAGGCCTGCTACTTCTGGGAGATCGGCCTGAAGGTGCGTGAGCTCGAACGGGGTGCAGGCCATGGACGGTGATGTCCCGATGATGGCGGCACCGAGCCCCTACACGCTGCGCGAGAAGTTCGCGCGCCTGGCGTGGGCACTGGTGCAGTCCACCCTCTTCGCCTGGAGCTTCCACACCTGCTACGGCTGGCGGCGCATGCTGCTGCGCGCGTTCGGGGCATCGCTGCATCCCACGTGCCGGCTTCGTCGGACCGTCCGCATCGAGTGCCCATGGAACCTGAGCATCGGCATGGATACGGCGGTCGGCGACGGCGCGATCCTCTATTGCCTCGGGCCTGTGCGGATCGGTGACCATTCCACGATCTCGCAGCGGGCCCATGTGTGCGCCGGCAGCCATGACCACCGCAGCCGCTCGATGGTGCTCCTGCGCCCGCCGATCGTGATCGGATCCGATTGCTGGATCGCTGCCGAGGCGTTCGTCGGACCGGGCGTGACCGTGGGTGACGGCGTCATCCTGGGTGCGCGAGCCGTGGCGTTCAAGGACCTTGCGCCGTGGACCATCTACCTCGGGAATCCCGCCCAGCCGGTCGGCCACCGGGCACCGCTGAAGGCATGAGGGTCGTGGCGATCGGCCCCATGGCACCACGCTTCGCAAGACTGTCGTCGCCGTCGTAGCATTCCATCCATGTGGCTCCTGCCCAGGAACCCCGTGTCGCCAAGCATTGCCTGCGTGGGTGGCTTCCTGCTCACGGGCACGGCGCTCGCTGCGCTGCTCGCCATCGCCGATGGTGCCGGCGTGCCCTTCGTAGAACTGCCGATCGCGCGCGTCGCCGGCTTCATCGGCAACACGCTGCTCTGGCTCGGCATCGCACGCGCCTGGTCGGAACGCCGCCCGGACTGAAGTGCCTGTCGCTGCTCGCGGGCATCCACGACCGCATCGCAGGGGGACGGCACCAAGAAACAGGCGCGCAGAGATCCCGAGGACCGTCTGCGCGCCTTGTTGGTCACAGGCTCAGGCCGCTGACGCGGCCCGTACCGGCGTTCATTCCGGACAGACGCCCCAGTTGCTCAGGAGAATGCCTAGGTCTGCGCCGCCGACCGCGCCATCGCCATCGATGTCGCCAAGGCACGACGAGGGCGGCGGGGGGAGCATGGAGGAGTCAATGGTGAGGAAGCGCATCGATCCCGGAGCCCCCAGCGAGCTCTCAATCGTCTGCGCCACGACGCCGTTGTAGAGATCCTCGGAGCTGTTGTAGACGTTGACCCCGGTCACGACCGTGCTGCCTGTCGCTCCGGAGACGTTCGTTCGGTACCACTTGCCGTTGTACGCCCAGAACTTGCAGTCATGGGCCACGGTCTGGTTCGAGAAGCCACCGGCGTAGAACGGCGTGTTGGCGACCAGTTCCGCAAAGTTGTTGTACACGTACGCGCCGATGGTCACGGTGCTGTCGGCGACGTATCGCGTGGTGCGAAGGATCCGGCCGCTCGAATTGTCGACGGCGATGTCGTCGTCGTAGTACATGCCGTAGCCGTTCATGTAGAACGTCTCGCCATTCGAATTGGAGTTCAGGTCGTTGAAGCTCTTGTACCGGATGAACAGGTTGTTGTACTGGCCCGCATCGCCTGCCGCGTCCGAGGTGATCCTGTAGAAGAAGACGCCATCGGTGAACATCGCATCCTTCGATGGAATCGCGGGAGCGATGTTCCCGCCGGCAAGGCCATCGGTATCCGTCGCCAGGGCCTGCAGCGATGCGTACTTGATCCACGACGTGTACGGCGTGAAGCCATCCGTCCGGAGGAACACTTCCTCGGCGGCAGCGGTCCCGGCGACGCCGCCGATGATGAGTGCGAAGGAGGCGAGCGCGGAGGACATTCGGTTCATGAGGAGGGGTCCTGTCGAGGTGTTGGTGGGGGTAGGCGTCGCAACGCTTGCTTGACCATCGCCAGCGCACGATCGGGCCAACGGGACAGACCGTCGGCCTTTTCCATGCAGAGCAAGGACTGTAGCCGCGAAACACGGCTGGGCAAGTTCGGGGAACGCAATCGATGCAACGTGCTGGCTGTCGCCCCCCGGATGCAAGCGCACTGCAGCACGGTTGCGGAGCAGGTGATGAGGTCGATGCCTCGATCCCGGCGGTCCGGGCGCCCCTTACGGCGTGGTGCGCTGGTGCGTAAGCAGCCACGCGTAGACGTCGTGGCCTGCGGTCAGGTCGTAGGTCCGCGTCCAGGAATCGTGCCCGACTCCCGGATAGATGGTGAGTCGCGCATCAACCGCACTGGGCACGGAACAGTTCTGCATGCCCGTGATGGGGACCGCCGAGCCCGCCACCGGAATGACTCCATCCGCATCGCCGTGGAAGGCCCAGATCGGATGGTTGCCCAAGAGGCATCCGCGTTGGTCGAAGGCGCTGATGCCGTTCCCGCAGATGGGAATGAAGGCAGCCGGCAGCACATTCGATCCGACGGTGCGCAGGTATTCCCATGTACCGATGGCGCCGCAGCTGAGACCGGTGAGGTAGATGCGGGAGGGGTCCACGTTGTAGTTGGCGGCAGCCCACTGCAGGAAGGCGCTCACGTCAGCGGGACTGTGACAGCCCTGCGGCACGCCTGAACCGCCGTTGGAGTTCTGGGGAGAGAGAACGACGAAGGCATCTCCGGCGGCGGATGCGGCCACGGGCCAGGCATTCGCGGCGATGAGCTTCGCGGGACCATGGGCCGTGAGCCTGATCAACTCCGCTGACGAGCCATTGCCGTTCTCGCCGATGCCGTGCAGGCACACCAGAAGCGGCCAGTCCGTGCGAGTGGCGTAGCCCACGGGCAAGTACTCCCAGAAGCCCTGTTGCGCCGTGGTGGTTCCCTTGGGGCGCATTCGATGGCGATCCGATGAGACCTGGGGTGTGCAGCCCGCGTCGCCCCATGCGCCAAGCACGGCCCCGAGGTCGCCGCCATCCACGGCTCCACTGTCGTCAACGTCGCCGGCACACGGCGAGGCCGGACATGGTCCCCAGCCCGCAAGCACACCCGAAAGGTCAGCGCCATCGATGAGGCAGTCCCCGTTGATGTCGGCCGGGCTTCCGGGCGGACACTGCACGACGGCGTTGATCTGCAGTTCGCCGATGTACACGTCCTGGTCGACCGCGCCGTTGCGCGCCGCGAAGCCGAACGACCAACCGGTCGGGTCGATGTTCGCCATCGGCTGTGCACCTTGGTCGATGAAGATGGTGGAGCCGACGGTTCCAGGGAACGCCACCGAGACTCGAGTGCCCGTGGTGCGGGACCAATGGATCGTCGCAACGGCCATCCTGATCCTGTCCACGGCCTGCGTGGTGGTGACCCAGGTCACTGGCGCGAAGGACAGCGGGGTGAACGCAAACTGGCTTCCGCCCCACTTGCCGTTGACGCCGTTGGCGCCTGCGCCGGTGTACGAGACGAAGCCGACACTGAGCCCCGCCGCGTCATCGTTGAATCCTTGAAGGCCCCACTCGCCCCCGGACATGCGGTTGCCCGAGGCATTCGACAGGTCGCCCCAGAGAAACGAGAATCCGTCTCCCGCGCCACCGTTGCTGTTCCGCAGGCTGAAGCGGAAACTCGCCGTGAACTCCTTCACGGTGCCGGCTACCGGCGCGGATCGCCATGTCCCCCACGTTGAGGGGAAGCCATCGCGGACCGGTCGGAGGCGGGTGAATCCATTGAAGGAGAAGGTCTGGGCCTGACTGAACAAGGTGCCAGAGGGCGACGCGCCAAAGTTCTCCACGATGGACGCGGTGCACGGGGTGGATCCCTGCCCGAGACCTGCCGCGGTGGTGGAGAAAGCCAAGACGGTCGTGAGCAGGCGACGGAAGCGATCCAGCATGGAACACTTGTAGCTGATCCGGGCGCCCATGCGCCACGAATCAGGAAACATTGTCCCCAACGGGGCGCCTCAAGGCCTCAAGCATCCTGCGACCGGGTGGCTCACTCGCGACCCGCTCGACAACGACAGCGGGGTCGGCTCGAGGCCGACCCCGCAGGGTGTGCATGGTGTGCAACGGTTCAGGCGCAGCGAGTTGCGCTCAGGCGCGACGGCGTCGAGAAGCGCTGACCCCGGCAACGGCCAGCAGTGCCATTGCACCCGGGGCGGGGATCAAGGACGAGTCGATCGTCATGAAGTTGACGTCGGCGCCGTAGCCCGCGGAACTGGCCACGGTGAGGAACGGGGTGTTGTTGTAGAGATCGGGGCCGCTGGCGAAGACGCTGAAGCTCTGCACCACGCCGTTCACGACATCGGATCGCCAGCAGGTGCTGCCGGTGCCGGCCCAGTACCTGTTGTCGCCATTCTGATTTCCGCCACCGAACCCGCTGGCATAGAAGTACGAGTTGGTGACGAGATCCGCAGCGGTGTTGAACGCGTACATGCCGACATTGGCTGCAGAGTCGAAGGATGCCGTGCGGAAGAACCAGCCGTTGGTGGTGTTGGCGATCACGTCCTCGTTGTAGTACATGCCCTGCGTCATCTGGATGGCGAAGCCACCCGAGTTCGCATTCAGGTCCGCGAGCGAGTTGTAGCGGACGTACGTGTTGTTGTAGTTGAGCCCGCCGTCGTTCTTGGTGGTCTTGTAGACGTACGTGCCGTCCGTGAAGACCCCATCGGTGGACAGGATCGACGAGCTCGAGCCGACGTTGGTGCCGCCCGTGTTCGCCGCCATGTCTTCCAACGACGCATACGACGTCCAGACGGTGGAGGAACCAACGGTCGATGAGCGGACGTACAGGAGCGTTGCCTCGGAGGAGGCCGCGAGACCGGCTGCGAGAAGAGCCGCGCCGGTCATGGCGAAGTGCGACATGGTCATGATGTGGTCTGCCTTTGAGGGGAAAGGGAAGGGGGACGCGACCAACCTAGCCCCGTGCCGGGCTGGTTCCAACGAAATCAAGATAAAGCTGGAAGGTTGTTCCGCCCGTTGGGGGGACCTTGGTTCCGGCGCGGCGTGGTGGCTCGACCTGGGCCTCGTGGATAATGTCGTGGCATTTCTGGTTGGCGGGCTTGCGCCGCCCGGCTCGAGGATCACCTTGACATCCGCACCATGGCTCTGGCGGCCTTGGACTGCCACAAAGAACAGATGAACACGACGACCCGATCGCTTCCGGCGGTAAGTCTCTCCCGGAGCTTGGCTTCCACGCTGCCACTCTTGGTGGCGCTGTCCAGGGCCCACGCTGGATTCGACGTTCCCGTCGCGGTCGCACCGGGGTCGACCGCGACCATCACGCTCGCGATCACCGTCACCGACGGAGTTGACAGCGAGACCGATGTCGATTCGATCGTCGTGGCTGCCGACGGCAATGGCCGGTTCACGATCAGCCCCAACCAGCCGCCGCATGACGGGGCCGTGATCCAGGAAGGCAGGTTCGGGTTCGGTGGTGGCACCTTGCAGTACGACTTGTTCTGTTCCCCGGTCTTCGGCTGCATCCCCGTGACCGTGAACCTGGCCGGGCTCTCCGCAACGTTGGTGGCGCCGTCGCAGGCGACGATCCTCCCGTCCGGACGCGCGGATTTCGGGACCACCTGGCGCGTGCAGGGCAACTACACCATCACCAGCCCGCTCTCGTCCTCGGCGGGTGCGATCGACGTGAACTCGCTCTCGCCCTTTGGGGGAACGTTCTCCATCGGCGGCGGATTCATGCAGGTGTCGCAGCTGACGATCGGCGCCATCGACAGTCAGACCACGGTCGATTCGCTGCCCGGGGTCACCTTCCTGCTTCGCACCGAGGTGGCGTTCGGCAGCACCACCATGAACGGAACCTATGCGCCGCCGCCGCCGAACGGCTGTGGCAGCGCGGGCAACTGTGGCCTGGAGCACCAGGGCCCCGGCTGCAACGACATTGCCTGCTGCTCCGCCGTGTGTTCCGCGGATCCGTCGTGCTGCGCCTCGGACTGGGATGTGCTCTGCGTGAACCAGGCGGCGGCGCTCTGCGGCATCGCTCCCGAGAACGACAACTGCGCCGCGCCCAGGCCACTCTCCTTCGGCCGCTTCCCGTTCACCACCCGCAACTGCAACACCGACGGTGGATTCCTCATCACTGAGTGCCAGGATGTCCAGACGGCGGGAGCATTCACCAACGATGTGTGGTTCGTCTGCACCGCTCCGTTCGACAACGGCATCGCGGTGTCGACCTGCGGCCACGCGGGCTTCGATACCCGCATCGCCGTCTACGACGCGTGCGGCGGCATGCTGCTCGCCTGCGGTGACGATGCAGTTGGCTGCTCCGGCGGAACAACGCGCGTTGCATTCCAGGGAATCGCCGGCCAGACGTACCTGATCCGTGTGGGCGGGAAGAATGCATGGGGCGAGGGCGAGATCGATCTTGCGCTCACAGATGTCACGACGCCTTGGCCAACAACGGTTGCGGCCACCTGGGCGGCATCGTCTGGTGGCAACGGCCATTCGTATGCGGTGCTCTCGTTCGCCTCGCCGACGAGCTTCGCGCAGGTCGCCGACCGGGCGACCGAGCTGGGTGGCTACCTCGCGACGATCACCAGTCCGGCAGAGCTTGCCTTCGTGCGCAGCGGCGTGCAGATCCCGCAGTTCGGTGGATCGACGGCCATCGGGCTCGTGCAAGGTCCGGGTGACGAGCCCGCCGGTGGCTGGGGATGGATCACCGGCGAGCCGCTGGTGTGGACGAACTGGAACATCGGCGAACCCAACGACGTCGGCGGTGAGGACTTCGCGAGCATCTACCCCGACGGAAGCTGGAACGACCAGGGTGAGCTCTTCCGCTACGCGCTGATCGAGTTCGATGCGCCACCTTCATTGCAGGAGTGGACCTGGAGCGAGGATCAAGGCGGTGCGGGGCAGCGATACCGGTCCGTGATCGCCCCGATGTGGGTGAGCTGGGAACAGGCAGCCGCATCAGCCCAGGCGATCGGCGGCACGCTGGTGGTGCTCGAGACGCCTGCGGAGGCGGAAGTGGTCTTCCGTGAACTCGTGCAGTTCCCAGCGCTGTGGAGCATGACCGCCTACAACGGTGGTCCGTGGGTCGGGCTGCGGAAGGACGTCGGGTCAGGCGCCTGGACGTGGCTCGGCGGCTCGTCGCTTGGGTGGAATCCCTGGAACCCTGGTGAGCCAAGCGGCTTCGGCGATGCGGCGTGCTTCTTCTCGTTGCAGGATGGCCCAGGCATCGGGCTCGACGACACGTGGACCGGCAACCAGCGCAGGGGTTTCATCGTCGAGCTGCCGCCCAAGACCTCGTGCCCGGCCGACATCAATGGCGATGGTCAGGTGGGGGGCAGCGACCTTGCGCAGTTGCTGGGGGCGTGGGGTTCGTGCGGTTCATGCCCCATGGATCTCGACGGAGATGACATCGTGGCCGGTCCCGACTTGGCGATCCTGCTCGGCGGCTGGGGCTCCTGTCCCTGAGCGAGCCATCACCGCCGACGCAGTGCAGTGGCTCGGCATGGCACGGGCTTGGGATCGGTGCGTGGAAGCCGACGATGGGCGTCCTCTTCCCGCGCCGTGACGTGACGCAACGGTCCCAGCGGCAGGGCCTGACGCAGCTAGCCTTCGGCCATGCCCACGCCGTCCGAACGATGCTGGTGGTGCGGGAGCGACTCGCTCTATGTGGCCTACCACGACACCGAGTGGGGTGTGCCGGTCACCGATGACCGAGCGCTCTATGGGAAGCTCGTGCTCGATGGGTTCCAGGCCGGCCTGTCGTGGCTGACGATCCTGCGCAAGCGCCCGGCATTCGAGCGCGCGTTCAGGGGCTTCGATCCTGAGCGGGTGGCGCGCTTCACGGAGCGCGACGTGCAGCGACTTCTTGGCGATGCCGGCATCATCCGCTCGCGGGCGAAGATCGACGCCGCCATCGGCAATGCGCGGGCATGGATGACCGTGATGCAGGCAGGGGACGGGAGCTTCCGCGACCTGCTTTGGGAACACGTCGGGCACCGCACGATCGACCTGAAGCTGGCGAAGCCGGACGACATCCGCGCGCAGACACCGCAGAGCGAAGCGCTCGCCAAGGCGCTCAAGAAGCGGGGCTTCAAGTTCTGTGGCCCAGTGATCGTGCACGCCTTCATGCAGGCGGTCGGCATGTTCAACGAGCACCTGGTGACGTGTCCACGTCATCGTGCGTGTGCACGGCTGGCGCGGGGCTGAGTGCCTGTTGCAGCGCATGCATGACAGCGGGGCCGGCGCCAGGCCGACCCCGCGGGTCATGCATCATCGAATGACGCGAGTCACTTGCGGCGACGCGCACCAACGAGCCCGGCAACGCCCAGCAGCGCGATCGCGCCGGGAGCGGGCACCGGGATGAAGATGTCCGTGGACGACCAGTTCGCGCTGCTGATGGTCTGCGCCACGTTGCGATTCAACAGGTCCTGGAAGCTGTTGTAGACGGCGAATCCGCTGACGCTCCCGTTGGGGCCGCCGGTGTTCGTTCGGTAGAACTTGCCCTCGAAGGCGAAGAACCGGTCGTTCCAGCCGTACGTCGTGCCGTATGCGGAGTACTGGCCATTGGTGTTGGTCAGGAAGTCCTGGAACGAGGTGTACTTCGTGACGCCGTTGTTGCCGGTCGAGCTGGTGCCGTTGCGGTAGAAGTTGCCTTGACCGTCGGCCCACATGTCATCTTCGCGATCCCAGCCAGCCGTCGAGCCGAAACCCGAGAAGTCGAACACTTCGCCGCCAGTGTTCGCGCGCAGGTTCGCGAGCGGGTCGCTCGGCGAAGCGCTATAGCGCACGATCTGGCTGATGCGCCCCTGCGAGTTGTAGAGGGTCTTGTAGATGTACGGGTCAGCCGTCTGGCCTTCGACGAAGTCGCCGAAGATCGACGTGTAGCGCGCATCGTTGATGGAGGGTGAGATGGCAGCAGAGAGGCCATTGCTCTGATTGGCGCCCAGTGCAGCAACGCTGGCGTAGCCCGTCAGCGTGGTGGCAGCGCCTGAGGCGTTGTTGGTGCGCCAGATACCGGTCAGGGCTGCATCAGCGGAGGCAGCCACGGCAAGCCCAAGGAGGGCTGTCGGGAGGAACAAACGCATGTTGAACGAATCCTGGAGGGAAGGGGAGCGTGGGCCGGACCCGGATCGAACACCAATCGGGCTGGCCCACGGGTCGGAAACCTAGCCTGACTTTGCGTTCGCTCCAAACGGATCCTGCCAAATCACGGCGCAGTAGTTCGGAGTCCATGGTCCGCAGACCGACCCCGAAACGACGAAGCGGAAGGCGCTGGGGCCAATCGGATCGGGTTGATGAGCGGGAGTGAAGGGATTTGAGGCCGGCGCAGCCGGCCCAGAAGCCCGCGGGGCCGCAGGCCGCAGCGGCGCGCAGCGCCGCGCAGACCGACCCCGAAACGACGACGCGGAAGGCGCTGGGGCCAATCGGATCGGGTTGATGAGCGGGAGTGAAGGGATTTGAGGCCGGCGCAGCCGGCCCA
>CAIYOC010000198.1 GCA_903927725.1 uncultured bacterium
CCTCGCCGAGCGAGTTCCGCAGCCTGCGAGGAAAGCTGGCGCGCAGTGCCAGTCAGTGACCACAGGTTGACTGCCGCGCCAGTTTCTGAGCAGGCGAGGACTGTCTGAGCGAACGAGGCATGCCGGCGCCCCAAAGGAGCGACGGACGCGACGAACGAGCAAGCACGCAGCACACCGAACGAAGGCTCGGCGGCGAAGCCCGCACGTGGTGCATGGCTCATCGACGCGCTCAGCGCATCGAACCGAAACGTCCTGGGCGGGACTTGAACCCACAGCCTTCGCCTTCGGAGGGCGACGCTCTATCCAATTGAGCTACCAAGACAGCGAACGACCAAGGACTGTACCAAGGCCCCCACCGATCGCGCTAGCCTTGCCGCGTGCCCAGCACGGATGCTGTCCAAAGCCCCGGATCGAGCGATTGCCGCGCGCCCTCCGCGCGTGCGCAGGGCTGGGCGCTCCACACGATCACCTGCTTGAATTCGCTGGGCACCGGCGTGCTCTGGAACGGGCTGAGCTTTTTGGTCGAGCGCGAATACGCCTACACGCGGCAGGAGACGCTGGCGCTCTACGTCGGCACCGCGCTGGCCTACGCCGTTGCGGCATGGTGGACGGGCTCGCTGCTGCGGCGCTTGGGCAACCACGTCAGCCCGCGTGCCTTCCTCGGATGGATCTTCGTGGCACAGGGGCTGGCTGCGCCGCTGGTGCTGATCCCGGGCTCGAGCATCGGACTCGTCGTGGCCGCCACGGTGCTCTCGGTTGCCGGCGCGATGATGTGGCCGGTCGTCGAGGCCTACGTCAGCAGCGGCAAGGATGGCCACGCCATGCGCCGCTCCATCGGGCTCTGGAGCATCAACTGGATGGTGTCGGTCGGCGCGTGCCTGCTGCTCATGGCGCCGCTGTACGCGACCGGCCACACACGTTGGGCCATGGTGGCGGTGCTGCCGATCAGCGTGCTGAGCATCGTGTGCCTCCGATTCCTGCCGCGGGAACCGGCACCGCACGGCGAGGAACACCACGATGCCCCCGAGTCCTACCGGCCGATGCTCGCGAGCGCGCGGGTGCTGCTGCCGACGGCGTACGTCGTGATCGGTGCCATCAGCCCGATCCTTCCGTACGCGATCGAGGAACTGTCGATCGATCCTGCCTGGCGCACCCCGCTCGGTTCGCTCTGGCTGTTCGTTCGCGCAGCCGCGGTGTCGGTGCTTGCCGTCACGCACTTCTGGCATGGCCGATGGCAAGGCCTGGTCCTTGCGGCAACGGCGCTTGCCGGCGGATTCACGATGGCTGCGCTGGCCCCGAACACCGCGACCCTCGTCGCCGGATTGGTCGCCATCGGCATCGGACACGGCTTGCTGTACTACAGCGCGCTCTACTACGCGATGCGCCTGGAACGCGCCGACGTCGATGCCGGCGGCACGCACGAGGCCTTGATCGGCGTCGGCTACGTGGTAGGCCCGGGCGCCGCACTCGCGGGCGGAATGTGGAACGGCGCCGAAGGCATCGTGACGGTGGAACTCATCGTGCTCGGGCTGGCGATGCTGCTGGCGATGCGGGCGTGGCGGCGTTCGGCGCGACCAGCCACTGCATGACCGCAGGCAGCACCTTGGGCACGATCATCGTGTGCCCCTCGTCGGCGTGCACGGTGCAGTCGATGCGCGCTCCGCGCTCGCGCAGCGCCTGCGCCGAACCCGTGATGCGCACCGCATCCATGAGCGGGTCGAGCGCGCCCAGCTCGACGCGGATCGGCGGGAGCCCGCCGATCGCCGCGTCATCCATGGCTGCACCGCCCGTGCCGGGAACCCCGCCGAAGCCCCCCCAGCCTGCCAGCAGCGCCGCGCGCGCGAATGCCGTCGGTCGAGCGCGCACGATCGAGCCCGCCGCCGCTGCACCCATGCTGTGCCCAACGACGGAAACCCGTGTGCGGTCAATGCCCCACTCACGTGCCAGCGTGTCGACGAGGCCATCGAAGAGCAGCGGGCTCGTCGCGAAGACCGTCGTGTTGGGCGCGAGCACGATGCAGCCCAATCGCTCGGCCTGGCGCACGATCTCGCCCCGCCCATAGGCCGAGAAGAACATGCACTCGTCACCGCCGGCGCCGTGCAGCGCGATCACCAACGGCGGGCTGGATCCGGCGCGCACCGAATCGGGCACGACGATCCGGCACGGAACCTTCACGCCGCCCACGTCGATCGTGCGCCATTGATCGCCACGGCGCCCGATGAACAGCGGATCACCGCGTTCAAGCCGGGCGCAATCCTCGTTCACCATGGACCAGACCTGCGCCTGGTCCATGACCAGCTGGATCGTCCGGCGCGGCGACGCGTCGTTGGTCAGCAGTGCGGCACGCGCCTTGGCCTCAGCCAGGTCCGCGGGCAAGGAGCGACCGGCAGCGGCAGCGAGTTCGATGGCACGCTCGGCCTTGCTGCGCAACTCATCCGGCGATGCATCGGTCACGGGGACCGCACGAAGCCGCATCCACTCGCTCGACGGGTCCTTGGCGAGACGGACATCGATGGTGCGAGGTCCCGCATCCTCGCTCATCGCGAGGGTGACCGTGGCCGGCGGCGTGACCTCGAGCGGCTCGCCGCCACCGGCACGAAGGACGATCGGAACCGCGGCACCGGATCGCGGCAGCTCCACGGACACGGCCATCGAGGCCTCGTCGTCGCGGAGTGCGCTGCGCGCGGGGGCCACGCGAACCTGCATGGCTCGCAGCAGTTCGTCACGCGTGGCGGGATCCCGCTCACCCAGCACGTCAAGCGTGAGTGCATCGAGCGCATCGACGGCCTCGGCGAGCCGGTTCTGGAAGAAGAGCAGCGTCAGCGAATCGAACCGGCGGTTGAGCTCGGCACGCGACATGCCGGCAGGTCGATCGGCGACCGCAGCCTCGAGCCGCTGGAACGCCGCGGCCAGTTCCACCTTGCTCACGGTCGGCCCGATGGAAGCGCTCGGCGTGACCTTCCTCGCCTTGGCATCCTGCGTGGCGGCAGAAGACTGGCTGGATGTCGAAGCCGGCGCGGAGCCTGCCATGTGCCCCGGAAGCACCGATGGATGTCCGTACGTCGTGGTGCAGCACACCGCAGCAAGCCACCCGATCCTGCGCGCCGCGCTCATGATGCTGGCGCCTTGATCGCCGAGAGCGCCCGGAGCGCCGCGTCACGCGCGGTCGCGTGATCGACCACGGGACGCGGATACTGCTCGCCCAGCACGATTCCCGCCGCGGCGAGGACGGCCGTGGGAGCTTCCCACGGCTTGTGGATCAGCTTGTCCGGCATGCGCGCGAGTTCGGGCACCCACCGGCGCACATAGGCCCCGTCAGCATCGAACTTCTCACCCTGCAGCACCGGGTTGAAGATGCGGAAGTACGGGGCCGCATCGGCACCACAACCGGCACTCCATTGCCAGCCGAGCGAGTTGCTCGCCAAGTCCGCGTCGAGCAAGGTGTCCCAGAACCAGTCCGCTCCATGACGCCAATGCTGCCGCAGGTGCTTCACGAGGAACGAACTCACGACCATCCGGACCCGATTGTGCATCGTGCCAGTCGACCAAAGTTCACGCATGCCTGCATCCACGATCGGATAGCCCGTCTGCCCACGCTGCCAGCGCCGCAGCGCAGCGCGGTCATCGTTCCACGGGAACGCCTCGAATGCGGGCTGCAGCGGTCGCTCCGCCGTGTGCGGGAAGTTGGCAAGCACATGGTGGGCGAAGTCGCGCCAGAGGACTTCGGCCTGGAACTTGTCGATCGCACCGCGCCATGCCGGCTGCGCTGCAGCCGCACGTTCTGCTTCGTGCCAGATGCGACGCGGCGAGAGTTCACCCGCATGCAGGTGCGGGCTCAGTCGACTGGCTGCCGGGCGCGAGGGGAAGTCACGCCCATCGGCATACCCCGACACCGCTCCCGCGAGGAACGCCTTCAGGCGCTCCTTCGCTCCCACTTCGCCCGGAGTCCAGAGCGCATGGAACTGCCCATCCCAAGGCTTGGACGGCTGCAGGGCAAGTGACGCAACAGACTCCGTGGCAAGCTCGCCCGCGAACCACGTCACCGCGCGGGGCGCACCGCGCGCGGCGTCGAGTCGGCACTTGCCGCGCCATGCTTTGGAGAACGGGGTGTAGACCTTGTACGGAACGCCGGTCCCGGTGCGAAGCGACCAGGGATCATGCAGCAGGGAGCCGTTGGACCAGACGACACCGACACCGATCGAACCGAGCGCGCGCTGTGCCGCCGCATTGGCCGAGCGAGCTGCGGGCTCGAACCGCTCATTGGCGTAGACGGTGTCGGCTCCGGTCGACGCAGCCACGTCGCGAAGCACGTCCGCACGAGGCCCCGAACGGATCACGAGGCGGCCGCCGAGCGAACGCATCGATGCATCGAGCGCATCGAGCGAACGATGCAACCACCATCGGCTCGCTCCACCCGGCGCCCACACGCCTTCGCCCGCGGGGTCCCAGATGTAGAGCGCGATGACGGGTTCGCCACGCTCGCACGCCGCGCGCCACGCTGGCTGGTCGTCAAGCCGAAGGTCGTTCGAGAACCAGCAGATCGATGGTGCCATCACGCGCGTCCGAGTTCGAAGTCAAGGGCATCCCGCAGGAGCGGGAAATCCCAGCGGAAGCCAAGCTCGGTGGCGCGCGTGGGCTGTGCGAACTGACCGCGCAGGAGCAACGACTCGCCCATCTCGCCGAAAAGCATGCGGACCACCGCGGCCGGCATCGGCGCGATCGCGGGTCGGTGCAGGCTGCGCCCGAGCGCCTTGGCGAACTGCCGCTGCTCCACCGCTTCAGGGGCAACGGCGTTCACCGGTCCGGCCCAGCGACCATCGACGATCGCCGTCGCGATCATGCCCAAGAGGTCATCGGACGCGATCCACGAGATGCCCTGCTTGCCGGACCCGATCGGACCACCAGCACCGAGGAGAAACGGCGTGCGCATCTTGGCGACGGCACCACCGGCCGCCGTGACCACCATGCCTGCCCGCAGGAACACGACGCGGATACCGGCATCGATGGCAGGCTGCGCCGCAGCTTCCCAGTCTCGGGCGAGCTGCGCGATGAAGTCGCTGCCGGCCGGATCGCGCTCATCGACAGCTCGGCCATGCTCTGTGCCGTAGAACCCCACGCCGCTCATGCAGACGAGGACCCGGGGCTTTCGTGCCAGGCCGGCCAGCAGCGTGCAGAGGTTGCGCGTCGCGGCGATGCGGCTGTCGCGCAGCACCTCCTTGCGTGCAGGCGTCCAACGTTCATCCGCCAGATTGGCGCCGGCCAGGTGGACGACTGCGTCGAGCGATTCGAAGGGCGCCGTCGCCACACGTTCTCCGCCTGGATTCCACTGGATCTCTCCGCGGCTGGCGCTCGCGGATCCGCGCATCAATCGCTTCACGCTCGTGCCGCCCGTCGTCAGGAACGCCTGCAGTTGCCGGCCCACCATGCCACTGGCACCCGTGATGCCGACGCACAGCCCAGCAAGCGAAGCGCACTCGCGATGTCGCTGCAGGTCGTTCGCCAACCGCCGATGGCGGAACCGGAACGCCCGCTCGAGATCGCCGCGCACGAGCCAGCCGCCGAGCAACGATCCCAACGGCGGCACGGGAAGCTCGTACTGGATGTCGTCGGTGATCGCGCTGAGTGCGCCGCGCTCCTCGAACCGATGATGGTGGCGCCAGCGCCGGAACGGACCGCGGACCTGGATGTCGACGAACCCCGTCGCAGGATCGACGTGCTCATGCCGGGCGACCCAACGGATCGGCAGCAGTCCCTTGTGCAGCACGAACTCGGCGATCGCACCATCGACCATCGGGACAGGCGCCTTCACGACGTCGACCTCTTCCCACGGTGGCAGCATGCGCTGCAGCGCGCCCTCGCGCATGTGCCAGTGGGCCAGGTCCCCGCGCGATGCGGGCATTGGGCTCGAACGGGTGAATCGACTCATCGAAGTGCCTCCACCGTGATCGGCTTACCGTGGACGAGCAGTTCGCGCACGATCGTGGCGACGCGCTCGTCATCGCTTCGTTGCTCAGGCGAACGCTTGCGCACGCTTCCCATGACCAGGCTCATGCGTGGATTCTCCCTCAAGGACGCCTCGTGGCGGCTCAGGAAAGCCCAGTACATCGGGGTGATCGGGCACGTCGAGCCCGGCGTGAACCGGCATCCATCGCAGAAATCACCCATCTTGCGCAGGTACGCGCTGCCGCAGACGTACGGCTTGGTCGTCATCACCTCACCGGCGCTGTAGGTCGCCATCGCCAGCACGTTCGGTTCGACGACCCAGTCCCAGGCATCCATGTAGGCCACCCAGAACCAGTCGGCGAGCTCGCGCGGATCCACCTCGAGCAAGGTGGCGAGGTTGCCGAGCACCATGAGTCGCGTGATGTGGTGGCTCCAGGCCTCGGCCCACACGCCCTCGACGACCTGATCCAAGCATCGAAGCCCGCTCGCGGCGCCCCAAAAGGCCGGCGGCAATGGGGTGCCGCCACCGCCGCAGCCGGCCGCCCACGATGGCCGCACACCACCGTCGACCCCCGCAGGTGCACTGCCCGCAGGTGTCCACGATGCGCCGGACCAGCGAACGAAGCCCGCGTCGCCAGGCGCAGCTGCCACAGGACCAGCAGCCCCGCCGAGGCCCATACGGAATCCATCGGTCGCCTCGTGCACGTGGTGCACGAACTCACGCCACCCGATGACCTGCCGCACGAAACCCTCCCGGCACGCGAGCGGTATGTCGAGCGCCAGCACGTCCCGCACGAGCCGTTGCGGCAGGATGCGAAGCAGATTGAGGACGGGCGAGATGCGCGAATGGAAGAGACCCCTGCTGCGAGTGCTCATTGCATCTTCGAAGGGGCCGAAGTGCGGCAGGCACGCGCGCAACGCCCATGACCACAGCTCATGCGTGTCCTGGAGCGTCGCCGGAAGCGCGCGAACATCCAGCACTCCCGGATGGTGCGCGAAGCGCTCGAGCACCTCGCGCTCCACATCCGCACGCCTGCGCGTCATGGCAAAGGTCGGTGGTTCGGGCGAGGCAGGCACGCCGTCCCAACGTTCGCGGTTCTCTGCATCGAAGGACCATGCACCGCCCTCGGGTCGACCAGCCGGGTCGACCAGGATCCCGAGCCGCTTGCGGACGCGACGATAGAACGCATCCATCCTCCAGCCACCCTTGGGCATGGGGCCGAAGTCGTCCGTCGTCGTCATCCATCCTTGATGGGGCACGAAGGTCAGCAAGCCCTCGGCCGCCAGCGGCGCGAGTTCGGAGCGCATCTCGCGTTCGGCAGGCTGCATGCAGAGGATCGGGCCCGCGCCACCGATCGACCGATGGACGTCACGAATGAGCTCGGCGATCGAAGCACGGCCGCAAGCCACGTGAACGCGCCGCCCGGCAGCGCGGCACTCCTCAGCGAACTCACGCGAGTTGAGCAGCAGCAGTGCAAGCCGTTGGCGGTGGTACGGCCGACGCGACATCCATTCATCGCTCTCGACCAGGATCACGCCCGAGCGAGGGTCACGAGCCAGCGGGCCGACCTCCTGGGTGAGCTGATCGGGCAGCACGAGCACCCACGGAGCGTCGGTCGCCACCGACGGTTCGGCCGAAACCTCGGCATGGGCCTGCCCGCTGCCGTGCCATGGGCGCTCGCTTTCGATCGACGGCGAGGAAACGAGTCTGGTTCCGGCCCGAGGCATGGGCGCGGCTTCGCGCCCCACGTCCGGCGGATGCAGCGGGTACCCCGCGATCGATAGCATCAATCGCGTGCCGAGCGTCCTTGCCGCCTTCCTCGCCCTTGCCGCGACCACGGTGGCCGCAGCGAACGACGGGCTGGCGAGCATGCGCGCCGCTGGCGTCATGCGCTGGGGCTGCGACATCAGCGGCGGCGCGCCGTTCGCGTTCCCGGATCCATCCGACCCCGACCGAGTCATCGGCTTCGAGGTCGAGATCGCCGAGGACCTCGCACGACGCCTGGGGGTCCGCGCCGAGCGGTACAGCGCCGACTGGCTCGCGCTGATCGATGGGTTGGAGGCGCAACGATGCGACCTGCTCATCAACGGGTTCGAGGTCACCGCTGATCGTGCGCGTGTGGTCGCATTCTCGTCCCCATACTTCCGCTACGCGCAGCAGCTGGTCGTGCGCGCCGAGGACCGTGATCGCTTCACCTCGCTGGCCGCCCTTGCGGGAAGCCCCATCGCCGTGCTCAACGGCTCCGCCAGCATCGAGAGCCTCCGCACCGCCGGGGTGCCTCGCTCGCTGATCGTCGAGTATGACGACTCGCTCGCCCCCTTCACCGAAACCCTCCTGGGGCGCGTGGACGCCTGCCTGCAGGAGTCGTTCATCGCGCGCTTCTTCGCAGGGCACGATGAACGCCTTGCCTTGGTCGAGCAGACCTTCGATCCCGGCGAGTACGGCGTGGTCGTCCGCAAGAGCGACGGCACGCTCCTGGCGGAGGTCAACGCCGCCCTGTCGGCGATGCGCGCCGACGGCACGCTCGGCCGGATCCTGCAGCGCTGGGGGCTCTGGAACGATGCCCAGCGGGAACTCGGAACCGAGCGCGGCCCGGAAGTGGCCGCGATTCCCGAGGCGATCGGTACGCCGCCGGCGGATGGCCTGCCCTGGTCGCTCATCCTCTGGTCGCTGGCACGCGCCGCCGCGATGACGGCGCTCCTGACCGTCGTGAGCATGCCGATCGCCACCTTTGCCGGGCTCTGGCTGGCGATCGCCATCCTGCATGGACCGAAGCCGCTGAGCCGGCTCTGCCACGGCTACGTGCTCGTCACGCGCGGCACGCCGCTGCTCGTGCAGATCTTCCTCCTGTACTACTCGCTGCCGGCACTGGGGACGTGGTTGGGCGTTCCCGAACTGCTGACGTGGAACAAGGTCGTCGTCGGCATCGTGTGCCTGGCGGCCAACTACGCCGCCTACGAGGCCGAGATCCACCGGGCAGCGCTCCAGGCCATCCCCCGCTCGCAATGGGATGCCGCGGGCGCGCTGGGATTCACCCCGCGGCAGACGCTGCGCTTCATCGTCATCCCTCAGAGCTGGCGCCTGTCGCTGCCGGCGATCATCAACGACCTCAACAGCCTGATCAAGGATTCGAGCCTCGTCAGCATGATCGGCGTGCAGGAACTGCTCGCCGTCGCACTGGGCATCGGCAAGGCGAGCTTCGCCGTGCCGAGCATGCTCGTGGCCGCCGCGGCGTTCTACCTTGTGCTCAGCCTGCTGGCCGACTGGTTCGGACACTCGCTTGAACGGCGCGCTCGGGCCGTTCAAGCCCTGCCGGAGCCGATTCCGCGATGAGCACGCCCGCCCTCGAAGCCCGCCAACTCCGCAAGCACTGGCCGCAGTCGGGCCAGGTGCTCGATGGCTGCACGGTCCGCGTCGAGCGCCGCACGGTGCACGCGCTCATCGGCGCCAGCGGCAGCGGCAAGAGCACGCTGCTGCGCTGCCTTGGGCTGCTGGAACGACCCGATGCCGGTTCGATCCTGTTCGAGGGCGTGACGGCGGCCGATGGACCGGTGGTCTCGAACGATCCCCGTGTGCGCCGCTGCGTCGGCATGGTCTTCCAGGAGCCGAATCTCTTCCCGCACCTCACGGCACTCGGCAACGTCTGGCTCGCACCCCATCGCGTGCTCGGCCTCGATCCCGGGGAGGCCCGCGAACGGGCACGCATGACCCTGGATCGCGTGCATGCCCTGCATCTGGCGGATCGCCGACCCGATGAACTCTCCGGCGGGGAGCGCCAGCGCGTGGCGATCGCACGTGCACTCGCCATGGAGCCCACGGTGCTCCTGTGCGATGAGCCGACGTCCGCGCTCGACCCCATGCTCACGCGCGAGGTGATGGCCGTCCTGCGGGAGCTCGCCCTGGATGCAGGCACCAACATGGTGGTCGTCACGCACGACATGGACTTCGTCGCGGCAGCCGCGGACTCGGTCGACTTCCTGCATGCCGGACGCATCCGCGTCTCGGGATCGACCGACGTCCTGGGGACCCGTGGACTCGATGCCGAGCTGGACCGCTTCCTGCAGCGATCCTGACGCGAACGCCTTGCCGCAGCCTGCGTAGACTCCGCAGCATGGCAGCCACGAATGACTCGACTGCGGGCTCAGCTCCGGCATGCGCCCCCTGCTCCCGGCTCGGCTTCGTCATCACTCGCTTCGCCGTTCCGGCGTGGATCACTGCGGGTGCCCTCACCAAGCTCGTCGAGAACGACCCTCGCAACCTGCCCAAGCCGATCTTCGATGCCGTGCTCTCGCTCGATGGCACCTTCGGACTCGTCGGCGTGGCGTGGATGGACTTCGCCCTTCGCTCGATCTGCGCCACGGAGTTCGTGATTGCCGGCATGATCCTGTGCATGCCTCGTATCGCTCGCCCGCTGGCCACGGCCATCCTGGCGCTCTTCTGCGTCATCCTGCTCTGGCTGATCGGCACGGGCTGGGCAAAGGATGGCTTCGAGGCCGTGCTCAAGGGTTCGTGCGGCTGCTTCGGCAAGTCGGGCATGAATCCCCTGTACATGCTGCTCATCGACGGCACGTTGCTTGGTGGCGTGATGCTCACGAACAAGGCCTGTGGTTGCAGGAACCGTTCCTGGATCGTTGGCGGTGGGCGCGCTGCGCTCGCGGCCGCCGTGGGCATTGCCGTCGCGTTCGGCATGCCCGCACGCACCGTGCAACTCGAGGATCCCGCAGCCGCGAAGGGCGGCTCGAGCGGCGGCCAGGCCAGCACCACAACCGGCACGACGACCGAGCCCTCCACCACGCCAACGGCGACCAACCCGCCCGCCATCACGCCCCCTGCGGTCGATCCCCCTGCCGTCACTCCACCTGCCGCCGCATCGGCCTGGCCCGCTCGGCCGAGCCAGGTGCAGCCGTACTACCTCCCTGACTTCGCGACCTGGGTCGGCAAGCCGCTCGCGTCGCAGCCCGAGATGGCCTTGCTCGATGCCCCTCCTCCGCCTGCGATCGGCAGCGGTACGTGGATCGTCATGCTCTACCGCGCCGACTGTGAGCACTGCCACGAGGTCCTCGAGACGCACTTCGTCGGATCGCTCAAGCGCCCGGCGCTGCTCATCGGGATTCCCGATCACGACCCCGCGAACGAGCAGCCCATGCCCTGCACGGAGTGCGCGATCCGCACGTTCCTGAAGGGGCCCAACTACGTGGTGCAGACTCCCGTGGTGATGCGCATCAAGGACGGCGTCGTCGAGGCCGTCTGCACCGACCACGAGGATGGAGCGAGCCTGGCCGACGTCCTGGAGGGCGGATCGTGAGCGAGGCATCGTCGGGCGGGCGCTCCTTCGATCTTGACTACCGGGAAGGCCACATGCGGCTGGGCGTGGCGTTGCTGCTCGTCGCCGCGGCCGGTTTCCAGTGGAGCGGCGGTACAGCTTGGCTCCCCACGTGGCTGGGCAACATCGGCCTTCGGTTTGGGCTCGACGGCGTCGACAGCCTGCGTGCGCTGA
>CAIYOC010000199.1 GCA_903927725.1 uncultured bacterium
GCAGCGCAACGCCGAACTCGGCGCGCAGGTGCAGCACCTCCAGGATGAGCTCAGGCGTGCGCAACTCGTGGTTGACAAGCTCAAGCTCGAAGTCACCTACCTGCGGCGCATGAAGTACGGCCGCTCCAGCGAACGGCTGGAACACCCGCAGCTCGAGTTGGTGGGTGGGGAAGTTGTCGTCATCCCACCGCGCGAAGCACGCGGCAACGTCGCCTCGCTGGACGAGCATCGCCGCAAGCGCGCTGGGCGGCCGCGCCCGAACCTGCGTGAACTGCCGTCGCACCTGCCGAGGCGAACCGTGGTGCACTGGCCGTCCGGGCACCAGGCCGGCTGCGGCTGCGCCGCCTGTGGCCTGGCCTTGCGCGAGATCGGCCAGGACATCAGCGAGGTGCTCGACTACGAGCCCGGCAGCTTCCATGTCGTGCGCCATGTACGGCCCAAGCTGGTGTGCGGCGGCTGCAAGGCCATCACCCAGGCCGACGCTCCGAGCCGGCCGGTGGACCGACTCCTGGCCGGCGCCGGGCTGCTGGCCCAGGTGCTGGTCAGCAAGTACTGCGACCACACCCCGCTGTACCGCCAGAGCCAGATCTACGCCCGCGCTGGCCTGGACCTGCACCGCTCCACGCTGACCGACTGGGTCGGCCAGGCCGCGCAACTGCTGAGCCCGCTGGCCCAGACGATCGGCCGCTACGTGCTGCAGGCCCACAAGGTCCACGGCGACGACACGCCGATCCGGGCCCTGGGAGGCAAGGGCGGCAAGATGCACACCGGCCGGTTGTGGGTCTACGTCCGCGACGACCGCAACAGCGGCCAGCAAGCCAACCCGGCCGTATGGTTCCAGTACTCCGTGGACCGCAAGGGCGAGCACCCAGCCACTCACCTGAAGCACTTCAGTGGCGTGCTGCAGGCCGACGCCTTCGCCGGCTACAACGCGCTGTACCGCAAGGATCGCCAGCCCGGTCGCATCATCGAAGCCGGATGCTGGAGCCACGCGCGCCGCAAGCTGTGGGATATCCACGTGCGGCAACGCCAGGCGGCCGGCACGCTGGCGCACCAGGGACTGCAGCGCATCTGCGAGCTGTTCAAGATCGAAGCCCGGATCAAGGGTCGACCGCCCGACGAGCGAGAGCGGGTGCGCAAGCAGGACACGCAGCCGCTGCTCAAGGAGCTGCACGGCTGGATGACCCAGACGCTCACCCAGGTGTCGGCCAAGTCGCCGATGGCGCAGGCCGTGGGCTACGCGCTGAGCAACTGGACGGCGCTGACGCGGTTCGTCGACGACGGGCGTATCGAGGCGCACAACAACGCTGCCGAGCGCGCGCTGCGCTGCGTGGCGCTGGGCAGGAAAAACTACCTCCACCTGGGCTCCGACGTCGGCGGCCACAGTGCGGCGGTGATCTACACGCTGATTGGCTCGGCCAAGCTCAACGACATCGATCCGCAGCGCTACCTGACCCACGTGCTGCAGCGTATCGCCGGGCACCCCATCAACCGCATAGACGAGTTGATGCCCTGGGTCGTGGCACCACTGCTCCAGGCGGCGCAGCAGCAGCCGGCCGTCGCCCAGGCGGCCTGACACCAAGACGACACACCAAGGCGACACGGCGACACCAGCCGGTACAGTGCCGGCATGGGTACGACCTCCACAGCCAGTGAGCTGCACGCGTGGCAGCTGTACGTCGAGCTCGAAGATGTTCGCCCCAAGGTCTGGCGACGCCTGTTGGTGCCGCTGGACATAGACCTGTCACGGCTGCACGTCGCGCTGCTGTGGGGCACCGGGTGGGATGGCGGACACGTCCACGAGTTCGTCTTCGGCCCGGACCACTACGGTGCGACGGAGCCCGGAGGCGAGTTCCCCGACGGCGTGCAGCCTGAGGAGGATGTGCTCCTGAGCCAGGCGCTGGGCCGACGCAAGAGCTTCCAGTACCTCTACGACTTCGGCGACAGCTGGTGGCACACCGTCAAGGTCGAGCAGATAGTCAGGCTGGACGCGCCGCTGGAGTTCGCACGGTGCATTGCAGGTGA
>CAIYOC010000200.1 GCA_903927725.1 uncultured bacterium
CGAACCACTTCACGGCGTCGGATTGGGGATGTTGCCGGGAAGGCAACGGGTGCGGAAGTGGTACCAGTCTCGGCGGGCTCGCCAGCCCGTCCCGTTCACGGCCGACTCGAAGTACCAGTGCCCGAACGTCTGGATCAGGCCAGGGAGTTCCGGCCGCGACATTTCATAGCGTTCGGTGCTGCCATCGACCATGGCGTACGTCACGTTCTGCGGATCCCAGAACGCCGGCCAGTCGATCCAGTTCGAGTTCGTCGGATCGATCACCCAGCCCTGGTTGTTGAAGTTGAAGCCGTCGTTGTCATCCTCGGTGATGCAGGCGATCGTCTTCGACGGCTGCTGGATGCGCGACATGGCGGTGGTGTTCAGGTTCTGGCAGTTCTCGGGTTCGTAGAACTGCTCCCAGCTGATGTAGCCCGAGAACTCATCAGGCACGTGGCAGCCCACGAAGGCGCTGAGCGAATAGCTGCGCAGGCGGACGCCAGGGTCGAGCGGGCTCTTGTACACGGGCACCGAGCCCACGTACGGA
This sequence comes from uncultured bacterium, assembly GCA_903927725.1. GTDB lineage: Bacteria > Planctomycetota > Phycisphaerae > Phycisphaerales > SM1A02 > SYIB01. The sequence goes on from CAIYOC010000200.1 coordinate 527, forward strand.
TAGATCGCACCCTTGGTGAGGGCGGCTTCAAGCTCGGTGTTGCCATTCATGTTGGGGGCGAACGATGCCGTCCAGGAATGGAAGTCGTTGTTGCTGGTCCCCGTCGGATAGGAGATCGACGGGCAGCCAGGGGGCGTGAGCGTGGTTGTGCCAGGAGCCGAGGTCCGCGGGTTCACCAGGCGGCCCGCGTTGCTGCTGGCGTATGACGCGCAGGCCAGCGCGATCTGGCGCTGGTTGCTGAGGCACTTGGTGACGCGGCCGGTGCGCTGCACGGCGGCGATGCCCGTGATCAGGAGCGCAATCAGGAGCGCCAGGATCGCGACGACGACGAGCAGTTCGGTGAGCGAGAAGGCACGTGGAGCCTTGGACATGCGCATGGTCAGGATCGTAGCGCGCCGATCGCGGGAAACCCCGGCTCGACCCTAGAATGGAACGCATGAAGCGCCATCTGGCCCTGACCGTCCTCCTCGTTGCGGCCTGCAGCGACGACCCCACACCGCCGCCGCCGGCACCGGCAAGCGTTCCCGGAACCAACGCGTCAGCACCCGCAAGCAGTGGCGGCAACGCGAGCACCTCCGACATCGCCATGGGTGGCACCACGACCGACGGCGCTTCCACGAAGGGTGAAGCGGGTTCCGGTTCGAATGGTGCTGCCGGTGGCGCGAAGATGCGTCGCGATCCGAATGCCGCACCCGCTTCGACCGTCGGAGAACCTGCACCCGCGCAGGCACCAGCGGCCGAAGGCCTCTCGCTGAGCAGCGATGCCCCCACATCGGGCGGTGGCGCTGCCGGTGCTGGCGGCGCGGCCGCTGGTGGGCAAGTCGAGGATGCAGCCACCGCCGCACTGCGCGCTCGCACGCGTGAGTCGAAGTGGAGCGACTTCCGCAACATCGTGCAGAAGCAGGCCGACCTCATGGTGAAGGCCGGGCTGGCGCGCAAGAAGGCGCGCCAGGATCCGACGCCGGAGAACCGCGCCGCGTACGACAGCATCTGGGGCGGCATCGCACCACTGGCGCAAAAGGTGACCGAGTACATGGCGCAGTCCCGCTTCAGCGAGGAGGACCGCGCCGTCATGTCCATGATCGTCGACGAGATCCAGTCGAAGGCGATGGCCCAAGTGGAGGCAGCGCCGTGAAGTGCAACATCGACCAGCGCGGGCGCAAGGCGCGCATCATCGCCGGTGCGCTCATCGAGGCTCCGGGTCTCTTCCTCGTCGCCATGCGCTTCACGGGCATGGTCGATGGCACCTGGCCGTGGATCGTGGGGGTCTCGCTCATCCTCGCCGGGCAATTCATGGTGCTCGAGGGCGTGCTCGGCTGGTGCGCGCTGCGTGCCTGCGGCGTGAAGACGCCTCTGTGAGCGGCGCCCCCTGCTGCGGACAGCCGCGGCCGCGTGCCATGAGGCACGCCTCGTTCCTGCGTGCCATGATCGCGGACCGCGACGTTCGACTTTCGCTCATCGCGGGGCTGCTGCTCATCGCACACTGGTCCATCGGGCTCGCCGTGGATCCCGAGCCATCGTGGAGCTGGCTGCTGGCGGCGGCATCGTGCGCGATCGCGGGCTGGCATCCCCTGAAGACCTCTGTCCGCCAGGTCGTGGCACGCACGCTCGACATCGACGTGCTCATGGTGGTTGCCGCCATCGGCGCCTGCGTGATCGGCCAGTGGACCGAGGCCGGCGTGCTGCTCTTCCTGTTCTCGCTCAGTCACGGGCTCGAGGGACTGGCGACCGAGCGCGCGTCGAGCGCCATCTCCGCACTGGCCGAACTCGCTCCGACCGAGGCCACACGGGCGCTTGACGGCACGGAAGAGCGCGTGGCCGTGAGCGCACTCGCGGTCGGCGACATCGTCATCGTGCGGCCGGGCGAACGATTTCCCATCGATGGCTTGGTCACGGAAGGCACCAGCAGCGTGGACCAGAGCCCGATGACCGGCGAGAGCGTGCCGGTCCGCAAGGACCCGGGCGACGAGTGCTTCGCCGGCACGCTCAACGGCGAAGGCCTGCTGCGCGTGCGGGCGGCCCGGGCAGCCGGCGAGACGATGATGGCCCGCATGGCGCGACTCGTCGAGGAAGGCCAGGCCAACCGCGGCGTGGCGCAGCGTCTCACGGCGCGCTTCACGCGCATCTACACGCCGGTCGTGCTGCTTGCCGTGCCGGCCGTGATCGGCGGCATGATGCTCGCAGGCCATGGCTTCGACGATGCCTTCCTGCGCGGCATGGCCGTGCTCATCGGTGCCAGTCCCTGTGCACTGGCGATCAGCACGCCGAGCGCCGTGCTTGCCGGCATCGCGCGGGCTGCGCGCGGCGGGGTCCTGGTGAAGGGCGGCGCGCACCTCGAAACGCTGGGCTCGCTGCGTTGCATGGCCTTCGACAAGACCGGCACGCTCACCACCGGCCGCGCAACGGTGCGATCGATCGAGTGCTTCGATGCCACGACCCATGAGCGTGCACTCGCCATCGCCGAGGCGCTCGATCGACACAGTTCGCACCCGTACGCCCACGCTGTCCGCGATGCTGCGCGCACGGCCAGCGCCCCGCGCCTGGAGCCGGCGCAGGTCGTTGACGTGCCGGGCATGGGTGTGCGTGCGGTGATCGATGGTCGTGCGTGTGCGCTCGGGTCGCCACGGATCATGGATGGCACCCCACTGCCAGCACGCGTGCAGGATCGCATCGATGCGCTTCGCGCCGGAGGCCAAGCCGTGGCACTCGTCGTGGAGGATGGCCACGTGCTCGCCGTGATGTCCTTCGAGGATCTCCCGCGCGAGGGTGCCGCAACGGTGATGGCCGAGCTCGGTGGTGCAGGCATCGTGCGCATCACGATGCTCACAGGCGATGCCCAGGCCGTCGCCGACCGGATCGGCGCCGCGGTGGGGATCAGCGAGATCGCAGCCGGCCTGATGCCTGAGCAGAAGATCGAGCGCGTTCGCGAGCTGCGCACGATCGGTCCGACGGCGATGGTCGGCGACGGGATCAACGATGCACCCGCGCTTGCCTCGGCAGACCTGGGCATCGCGATGGGCGCGCGCGGCAGCGACGTGGCGCTCGAGGCGGCTGACGTGGCGCTGATGGGCGATGACCTGGCCCGCTTGCCATGGGCCATCGGCCTGGCGCGGGCGGCGCGGCGCACGATCACGCAGAACGTGGTGATCGCCATGGGTGTGATCGCCGTGCTGGTGCCGCTCGCAGCCTTCGGCGGCATCGGGCTCGGCGGCGCGGTCGTGCTGCACGAGGGCAGCACCGTGGTGGTCGCCTTCAACGCCCTGCGGCTGCTTGCCTGGGATCGCCGCGCGGCTTGATGCGCGCGTGTTCCCGCGGGTGGATGATGATCAGCGCACGAAGCGCTGCATGAAGCGTCGCACGCGACGTGCGGCCTCATGCACGCGAGCAGGCTCGAGCGCTCCGCCTTCGGCCGCACGCACGAGCGACTCATGGACCTCGACCTGCCGCGCGTGCTCGTGGCACACCAGCGCCACATCCACGCCCGCGCCGAGCGCCAGCACCGCTGCCTCGCCAAGCGGCCAACGATCGGCGACGGCCTTCATCTCGAGATCATCGGTGAAGACCATGCCGTCGTAACCGAGCTCGTCGCGGAGCATGCCCTGCACCACCCGGCGGCTCAGCGTGGCCGGCACGCCCGGATCGAGTGCCTCGAAGAGGACATGCGCCGTCATGATGCTGGCGACGCCGGCCTCGATCGATGCCGCGAAGGGCGGCAGTTCGGTCAGGCCGAGCCGTTCCATGGTGTGCGGCAGGACGGGCAGATCATGATGGCTGTCCTTGTTGGTGTCGCCGTGGCCAGGGAAGTGCTTCGCGCACGCACCCACGCCCATGAGCTGCATCATCTGGATGAACTCGACCGCGCATGCGGAGACGGTGCCGGGATCGGTCCCGAACGATCGCTCGCCGATCACGGGGTTCGCGGGATTGCTGTCGACATCGACCACCGGCGCGAAGTCCAGGTCGATGTGCACGCTGCGCAGCTCCCGCGCGATCGCGCGTCCCCAACGCCCCGCCGCGGTCGGTCCTTGGCGACCGACGTCTCGCATGGAGGGGATGGCCGTGAAGCCGTCCACGAGCCGCTGCACGCGCCCGCCTTCCTGGTCGACGCCGATGTAGACGAGCCCGCGCGCACGGCGCTTGATGTCGAGGCACAGCTCGCGGACCTGTTCGCGCGACTCGACGTTGCGTGCGAACAGGATCACGCCGCCCACGCCGCGATCGAGCATGTCGGCCAAGGCATCGTCGACGTGGTGCCCGTGGAACCCCACGCACATGCATCGTGCACAGGCCAGGCGCAGGTCCGTTGCGTCCATGTTCACAATGCTAACCTTCGGTCAGGCGCCGTGGCCGTAGGCTCGCCGACCACCCATGCCGCACGATGCGTTCCAGGCCCTGCAGCACGCCAACTACAGGCGCTTCGCGGCAGGGTTCATGCTCAACAGCCTTGGGCTGCACGTGCTCACGACGGCGGTGCTGTGGGATGTGTGGGAACGCACCCACGATCCACTCGCCCTCGGCATCACGGGGCTCTGCCGGGCATTGCCGGTCGTGCTGCTGGCGCTGGTGGCCGGGCACGCCGCCGACCGGTTCGAACGCACGCGGATCATCATGGTCTGCCAGGCATGCTTCGCAGCGCTCTGCGCGGCGTTCGCCTGGCTGGACCTTCACGATGCGCCGGTGTGGCAGTTCTACCTGCTGCTGGTCCTGAGCGGCTGCGTCCGCGCCTTCGCCGGGCCGGCGCGCGGCTCGCTGCTTCCCTTGCTCGTGCCGCGCCGCAACCTCGAGAACGCCGTCAACTGGAACAGCGGCTTCTTCCAGGCTGCGGCGATCAGCGGGCCGATCGCCACGGGCCTGGCGATCGATTCGATGGGATCGACCTGGCAGCTCTATCTGGTTGCGGCGGGACTCACCGCTTCGCTTGCGATCGTGGCGCCATTCCTGCGACCCGAGCCGGCGCCGCGGGCGACCGAGGGGCTCACGCTGCGGTCGCTCGTCGCTGGTGCGCGGTTCATCATCGGCGAGCGCGTGGTGTTCGGCGCGCTCCTGCTTGATCTGCTCGCCGTGCTCTTCGGCGGCGCGACCGCCCTGCTGCCCATGTATGCCGACGAGATCCTGCACATCGGCCAGAAGGGCTTCGCATTCGGTGTGCTCAAGGCATCGCCGTACGTGGGCGCCCTGATCATGGCGGCGTTCCTGGCCTCGCGGCCGCCGATCCGCCGCGCAGGGCCCGCACTGCTCTGGAGCGTTGCTGGCTTCGGCGCCTGCATGGTCGCCTTCGGGCTGTCCACCAGCTTCTGGGTCGCCGCGCTTGCGCTCATCACCAGCGGCGCACTTGATGCGATCAGCGTCACGATCCGGCACATGCTGGTGCAGACACGAACGCCCAATGAACTCCGCGGGCGCGTGAGCGCCGTGAACACCATGTTCATCGAGTGCAGCAACGAGCTCGGCAGCTTCGAGAGCGGCCTGGTCGCTCGATGGATGGGCCCGGTCTTCAGCGTGGTGTCCGGCGGGGTCGGCACGCTGGTGGTGGTCGGCATGATCGCGGCGCGCTTCCCCACGCTGCGCGGCCTGCGCGGCTTGAGCGACGACGACCCGCATGCGGGCCAGGCCGAAGGCACGCGCGAGACGAGCGAAGCCGCCGGCGATACCGCCGTCCCCTGACGATCGACGCTCGTTTCCGTTGGTCCAGCGGTTTCCGTGCGGAGCAGGCCGCGTCGTCATCGGGTTCGTCCGCCGAGTCGCGCACAGCCGGACGCGTCATGCGAATAGCCTGTGCACCATGCACACGCTTCTCCTCATCGCGGCGCTCGGCGGCATTGAACTTCCTGCTGTGTTCACGGACCACATGGTGCTGCAGCGCGATCGGCCGATCGTGGTGTGGGGACGAGCCACTCCGGGCGCGCAGGTCACCGTGCGCCTGGGTGAAGGCGATCCCCAGCAGGGCTCGGCAGGGAGCGATGGCTCGTGGCGCGTGATGCTGCCAGCCGAGACCGCGAACGCCGCGCCTCGATCCTTGCACGTGACCGGCGATGGAAGCGACCTGTCGATCGTGGACGTCCTGGTTGGCGAGGTCTGGCTCTGCGGCGGACAGAGCAACATGGAATGGACCGTGAACGGGAGCGGCGATCCCGATGCCGAGCGCGCACGCGCGGCCAAGCGCACCACGATCCGTGCGATCAAGGTGCCGCACACGCTCGCGTCGGCGCCGGCCTTCACCACCCAGGCCGCCTGGAGGACCTGCACCCCCGAGACCGTCGGTGACGTGACGGCCGTGGGCTGGGCCCTCGCGACCGAGTTGCAGGCTGCACTCGACGGTGTGCCGATCGGCCTGCTCGACATCAACTGGGGCGGTACCCGCATCGAACCATGGATCGATTCGGGCACGCTCTCGAGCTGCCCCGTGACGCGCGATGCACTCGCTCGCGCCAACGAGGCCGCCGCGAGCGACCCGGCCAAGGCGGGCGAGCGCGACCAGCGCTTTGCAGGCATGTACAACGCGATGATCGCGCCATTTGTTCCCTTCGGTATCCGCGGCGCCATCTGGTACCAAGGCGAGAGCAATGCGGGCGAGGCCGAGGCGTATCGCACGCTGCTGCCTGCGCTCGTGTCGAGCTGGCGTCGCGCGTTCGACCGGCCCCAGATGCCGTTCGGCGTGGTCCAGCTCGCAGCATTCATGAAGCCCAGCGACGAGCCGGCCCAAGGCGGCTGGGCTTTCCTTCGCGATGCGCAACTCGAAGCAGCGCAGCAGGATCGCCAGGTCGGTCTTGCGGTGACCATCGATGTCGGTGACGCCGACGACATCCATCCGCGCAACAAGCGAGAGGTCGGTCGCCGGCTTGCGCTGTGGGCACTCGATGCTGCCTACGGCCAAGCCACGCACCCGGGCGCGGGTCCCGTCGTGTCGTGCTCGCCCGCGAGCGAATCGATCGATGGTGTCGTCCGACGCGGCATGATGGTCCGGTTCGATGGACTCGGCGGTGCGCTGTCTGCGCGCGGTGGCGCTGCACCGGACGGATTCGCCCTGGCTGGCGCCGATGGTCGATTCGTGTGGGGCTCGGCACGGCTCGATGCAGAGGGTGTCTTCGTCTGGAGCCCAGACGTCGTCGATCCGGTCGCCGTGCGCTACGCGTGGTCGAACAACCCGACCCGCGCCAATCTGCTCGATGGCCGTGGGCTTCCCATCGGACCGTTCCGCTCCGATCGGCCGGCGCTCGATCCCGCATGCGCCACGTGGATGAGAACTCGATAACGCGGGCGAGGGTCCGTCGTGATGGCTCGGCCCATGCAGGCCAGCGGCTACACTGCGACCCCCTCGGGGCGTAGCTCAGTTTGGTAGAGCGCTTGCTTTGGGAGCAAGAAGTCGTCGGTTCAAATCCGGCCGCCCCGATTCCCGCCCTTTCACCCGATCGGCCTTGCCCAACCACCAACGACACGCCATGCTGTGAGGCCATGTCGGGCCCGGTGTCCATCCGAGCGTGTTGCGCGGTTGCCCTGTTCATTGGGGCATCGTCGACGTCGCTTGCGTACGACCGCTATCCGCAGGTTCCGGTCGTCGCGAGCCAAGATCCATCCTTCCTCCGCGAACTGCTGCTGGGCTCGAGCACAGGCATCGTGCGCATCGGGGTCTTCGGTGACTCACAGGAAGCAAGCCCCGAAACGTGGGGTCGCCACTACATCATGGAGGCCAACGCCCTACTGGTCGAGGCCTTCGGTCCTGCCAGCGAAACGGTGGTGCTGCAGCAGAACTGGTGGGACACCGATCCCAACTGGCTGGCCGCCAGCCACAACCTCGTACGGCAACCGGGCGCCCAGCCGCAAATCCCGCCAGTCGCCGTGCCACCGGGCATGATCGTGCAGGCGCGACTCGGTCCCGCTGACGGCGTTGATGCCTTCCATGCCGTGCTCATGCCCAACGCCGAGCGATGTGTCGTCACCGAGCGCATCGGCTCGCCATGGTTCCTCGATGGAACCGACATCGTGGTCGACGTGCTGCTCTCTCGACGCTCGAATGCTGGATCGCTCGAGTGGCGCGGCTCCATCGTCGAGTCGACCCACCCAGTGCACAACGCCACAGCGCTCGTGCAGGGTTCACTTGCGGGGCAGCCGGCCAACGGTGCCTCGGTGGGTTGGATCACGACCGGCACGCTGCCGCAGCCAACGAGCGGTTTCCGCCAAGTCTCGATCTTGGGTGCCGATCCTGCACTGCCTGTGGATGTACTTGGTGCACGATTCCGCAACGCGGCACAGTCGCGAGGCGTGCTGCTGCAGCCGCTTGCCGTGGGGGGAGCTGCCATCGGTGACTTCGTCTCCAAGCATGGCGCGAGCGGGCCAGTGATCGCCTCGCTCGGGCTGGATGCAGCCATCCTGCACTTCGGGGCCAATGATTCGTACATCTCGGCACAGGAGTGGGGATCACGCCTGCAGAAGGCAATCGACCTCATCCGCTGGGCACATGGCAACCCGCAGTTCCCGATCCTCATCGTGAGCGATTCGCACCGGCTCGAACTGCCGCCGGGTTCCGACTATGACCGACTGCCGGGCGTGGCTGCTGCCGTGGCCCAGGCGAACACCCGCGTCATCGCCTTCAACATGCGTCGCGTGCATGAGCAGGCCTTCCTCTGGACGGACGCACAGAACCTGGGCCTGGCTGATTCGGTGCACCACAAGCCCCACGCGCAGCGCATGCTTGCGCGCGCCACGGTGTCGACGATGCTCGAAACCGCCGGCATCCCAGTGCCCGGCTGTGCACCAGGCCAGTCGTGGGTCGACCGCTACCACCCGCTGGGCGGATCGTGCTCGGTGAGCTGGCCATGCGCCGTGCTTGTCGAGGCCGATGCCGATTCGATCGGACGACCGTTCTTCCTCGGCGAAGACTGCAGCGATGCCGATGGTGACGGGCGTGCGGACATCTGCAACGAGGCCGCCTCGCCGGACATCAACGGCGACGGCACCGTGGATGGCAGCGACCTCGGCATCATGTTCTCGTACTGGGGCGGCTCGGATCCCATTGCCGACATCACGCGTGATGGCATGATCAACGGCGAGGATCTCGGACTGATCCTGATCTTCTGGGGTCCGCTGCCCTGAGCCTTCGCGGGCGCCGATAGGATCCGGCGCATGAACCGGATCCCCGCGCTCGCCACGTGCCTCGTCGTCCTGCTCGCTGCCTGCGGCGCCCCCAAGCGCGCCGTCAAGACCGAGCAGGAACTGCTCGCCCGGCGGGCCCAGGTCCAGATGTTCGCCGGTGCCATGAAGACAGGCATCATGGAATCGCTTTGCCGGCACGCCCACAAGGAGCGTGAGGCGGACCCGAACTTCTCGCTCGACATCCTGGTGCTCTCCGGCGGCGGCGACTTCGGCGCATACGGCACCGGCCTGCTGCGTGGCTGGTCCGAGTCCGCCAACCCGCCGATGAAGCTGCCCAAGTGGGACATCGTCACGGGCGTGAGCACCGGTGCGCTGATCGCTCCGTTCGCCTACCTCGGCGCCCAGGACGACCTGGTCAAGATCGACGAGTTCTACCGCAACCCAAAGCCGGACTGGGTCAAGACGCGCGGCCTGCTCTTCTTCTTGCCCGAGAACGCCAGCTTCCTCGAGGTGCCGGGGCTCGAGCGCGAACTCGACTCGATCGTCTCGCGGAACTTCCTCGAGCGCATCGCCGTCGAGGCTGCCGAGGGACGCGTGCTCACCGTGCAGACGACCAACGTGGACGACGGCAGCCCGCAGCCGTTCAATTACGGTCTTGCTGCTGAAATGGCCTTGGTGAACCTGAAGGCTGCGAAGGACGAGGCGCAGCGGATCGCCGCGCTGCGCCGCCCGCGCGACATCCTGCTCGCATCCGCCGGGATTCCCGGCGCATTCCCACCCCGCGAGGTCGACGGACAGCTCTTCGTCGACGGTGGCACGACCAGCAACATCATCTACGGCGGTGCCCTCGGCCGCGCGGAAACCTTCGGCGCGACCTGGAAGCGCCTCTATCCCGGCCAGCCGATCCCGAAGCTGCGCTACTGGGTGATCATCAACAACTACGGCGTCTCGATCCCGCGCACGATCCAGGAAGGCTGGCCCGAGATCATCACGCGCAGCCTGGAGCTCTCCATCCGCTACAGCACGCTCACCTCGCTGCGCCACCTCTTCGCACTCGCCGAAGTGACCCAGCTGCGAGGCGACGGCGAGAC
>CAIYOC010000201.1 GCA_903927725.1 uncultured bacterium
GCAGCCGTATGGCCAACCGCCTCGATCCGGGCCTTGGTGAGTGCATCCTCGTAGACCACCAGCACGCTGAGCGGTCCTTGGCAGGCCACCCCGGCGAGCAGCGGGATCTCGAACGAGTAATAGGTGCCCATGACGCCGCCCCGGTAGGACTCACGCACCTGGAGGGGGCTCGCAAAGCTCTCTGCCAAGAGTGGCTGGGCCCCGGCGGGTGCCGTCAAGGACAGAACCCGGAACCCCATCGTCCCCACAGCCTGCGTGAACCGGCCGCGACCATCATGGGTTTCCACGCGCACGACCACCCAGCAACCATCAGGCCGCTGCTCCAGGACCGGGGCAGGGTTGAGGACCAGGCTCGTCACGGTGGGCATCGCCTTGATCGCCTCGGGCGAGAAGCTCCCGGCTGCCATCGCGGCCGCCAACTTGTTCTGCAGCTCCTGATTCTCCCGCTCCAGCGCCTGCGATCGATCGACCGCCGCCTGCATGTCGCGGCGGAGCGCATCATTGGGTGACGGCGAGACGACCGTGGCGGAGCAGCCGCCCAGCATCACGAGGGGAAGGATCACGAGGGCAAGAAGGGCATATCGGGTCATGATTCGTCGTCCTGCGCCGCAGCCAGGCTGACATCGAAGGCCAGCTGCTCGAGCGCCACGCTGAAGTCCACGTTGCGCACGCAGATGGCGGCCGGCACGTCGAGCCGGCAGGGCGTGAAGTTCAGGATCCCGCGGATGCGGGCATCGACCAGCATCGCCGCGACGGCCGGTGCCGCATCCGCCGGCACGGCCACGATGCCGATCTCGGCCTTCAGCGTGCCGACCCCGCGCACCAGGTCCTCGATCGGGCGCACCTTGTGGCCGGCGATCATGGTGCCGACGATCTCGCGCGAGCGATCGAACACGGCCTTGATCTCGAAGCCGTCTTCCTCGAAGCGACGGTACGACAGCAGGGCGCGACCGATGTTGCCGGCACCAACGAGCACGCAGGGCCAGGCACGGTCGATGCCCATGATCATGCGCAGCCGCTCGAGCAGGTCGATGCAGCGGTAGCCCACGCCTGGCTGGCCGAAGTGCCCGAAGTGCGCCAGGTCCTTGCGGACCTGGGCATCGGTCAGGCCGAGTGCCTCGCCGAGCTGACGGCTGCTGATCGTGGCACTGCCATCGCGCGCGCGGAGCTTGAGCTCCCGCAGGTAGAGGCTCAGGCGGCGGGCCGCCGGCCGTGGCACGCGCGATCGTGACGACATGTCCCGAGTGTACGGCAGCGCGCACGAGCGGCCATAGACTGCATCGATGCACCTGGCGCAGATCCTCGCGGGCCCCTCGATGAGCGCGAGCTTCGAGTACTTCCCGCCCCGTACCGAGGCGGGATGGGGAGCCCTCTTCGCCACCATCGCCGAGTGCGAGGCGCTTGCACCGAGCTTCGTCTCGGTGACCTACGGCGCCGGTGGGTCCACGCGCGCACAGACGCATGACCTGGTCGTGCGACTGCGGCAAGACACGAGCCTCGACCCCATGCCGCACCTGACCTGCGTGGGCCATAGTGCCGACGAGATCGAAGGCATCCTGGCGCGATACGCCGAGGCCGGCGTGAGCAACGTGCTGGCCTTGCGTGGCGATCCGCAGCCCGATGCCGCCGTCGGTGACTTCGCGCACGCAGCGGATCTCGTGCGGGCGATCCAGCGCTTCAACGACGCGGGCCGCCATGGTGCCGCCACGCGATTCGGCGTCGCCGTGGCCGGCTTCCCGGAGGGGCACCCACAGACCCCCAACACCCTCGTGCAAATGGACCACCTCAAGGCGAAGGTCGACGCTGGCGCCGATGCGATCATCACGCAGCTCTTCTTCGACAACGGTGCGTTCCATGACTGGCGCGAGCGCTGCGAACTGGCGGGCATCCGCGTGCCGATCGTTGCCGGCATCATGCCGGTGACGAGCCTGTCGGGCCTGCGCCGCATGGCCGATCTCGCCGCCGGCACGCGTTACCCGGCCAAGCTGCTGCGCGCCCTGGCGCGGGCAGGCAGCGATGACGAGGCGGTCGCGCGCGTGGGCACGCACTGGGCGACCGAGCAGTGCCGCGATCTCATCGACGCAGGCGTGGCTGGGATCCACTTCTACACGCTGAACAAGTCCGCCAGCACACGCCGGATCTACGAAACGCTGGGTGCACGGACGAGCGCACAGTTGCGGCCGGGCTGATCGCCCTGCGGCAGGTGCGTTGCGCAGGAGTTGCGCGATGACGCCGTGGAGAGGCGATCAGCGCGGGGCAAGCCAGACGCCACGCAGCACCTTGGACAGCGTCGGATTGGTGCCGGCCTGCTCCATCGCTCCAAGCCCAGCGGCCGTGGCTTCGGCATCGCCGAGCTGGAAACCGATGTAGGCCTGCACGAGGCCAAGATCGAAGGCATCGGCCTGCCGTGGCGCTTCATCCTTGGCCCGTGCGAGCACGGCACGCAGGCGCGCGGCGTCGGGCAGCAACGACGGATCGAACTTCACGTCGATCATCTCGGGACTCGAGATCAGGAGATCATGCAGCGTGAGCCCAGCACTCCGCAGCAAGCCCGCACCGATCTGCGCGTTGGCCTTCACCGCCAGCGCCGTGGGATGGTCCATCACCAGTGCGGCGGCCGTTCGGGCGGAATCCTCGGCCAGGAAATAGTCACCACGCTTCATCTGCGCCGCAGCCATGCGCAGCAACTCGTCGACGCGCTGCCCGGTCTCGGCGTCGATGGTCTTCATCGTCATGCCATGCTTGAGGATCAGTGCCGTCTCCTCTGGCGTGAGCGGCTTGGGACCGCGGATCGCGGAGCCATCGGTCGGCGCCTTGTCGGCATCCGCGGGCTTGTCCTTGGGGGCCGCCTCCGCCTCGCCCGACCGAAGCTGCTCGCGGATCGACTCCAGGAGCTCGGCGGCATCGTCGCCCGAGGCAGCAGGCGGCGTCTTGTCACGCTCACGTCGCTGCTTGGCATCCTCCGCCGCGCGACCCTTCAGCCGCTCGATCACCGTTCGATAGTCCTTCGAGACCGGCTGGCCACTGCGTTCCGATTCATCGAGGCGACGCCGGTAGGGTTGGTCGAACGCCGTCACGGCACGCTCGAAAGGCACCATGCCGCGGTCGATGTCCTGCCGGACCTGCGCCGCCTCGTACGGACTGGGCGCGAAGAAATCCGGTCGGTTTTCGGCGCCCACGGTCGTTGCACCCCGGACAGGATGAAAGAACGTGGCGTAGCTCGGGCGATTGCGGTCATCGGCTGCATACGCCAGCTGCCGCCACTGCTGGGCACCGGATCGGTAGCCCGCCAGCGACTGCGTGCCCACGACATCGTCGAGACGGACCTGGCTGTCGACCCGGCGCCAGTCCGGGATCCGCGACAGTTCGACCGGATCCGGCGTCAGGTACGGACGCCATTGGAACTGGCCGAGCCCGTTGGCGAGGAGGAACCGGTCCTGGGCCCGCGAACTGTTGATGAACGCCGGGTTGCTGAGTGCCGAACCAGCGAGGAATCCCTCGATCGAGCCCACCCGCGAACTGCCCATGGATGCACCGGGGTTCAGGAATGCGTTGCTGCCACCGCGGAAATCCGTCGGCGCCGTGTAGCCGACATTGCCGCGGAACTGCGAACCGCCTGCTACCCCGCCCGTCACCACGAGGTTGCGGTAGTCGCACTCTTCCTTGCTGTAGCCGGATCGGCGGGACTCGTTCGTCCCTGACGATCCACGCCGGAGGTTCCGATCGAGGGCGGTGCCCTGCCGCGATGTCGCGTTGCGCGTGATGCTCGAGTCGAGCGTGTTCTGGGCATGCGCAGATGCGCCGACGATCGCCGCAAGGAGTCCGGGGATGAGCGATCGCTGCAGCACGTTGAAAGTATAAGGTTGCACCATGCGTGAACCTGCGACGGATCGGGCACATCCTTGGGCCGTGGCCGCCGTGCTGGCGCTGACGGCCATGGCGGTGACCTTCGGACTGGTCGTACCGAGCGCGCGACAGTCCAGCTCGGACGATGGCTTTGTCCCCATCGGCGAGGTCATCGTGGGCCTGGAGCGGCTGCGCGGCGAGGTCCGTGCCAACGAACCCCTTCGGCCTGACAGCCTCCCCGTCGAATCCCAAGGCATGATGGCCGCTCGCCTTCAGCGGGCATTCGGACGACCCATCACCATGCCGAATCTCGCGCCGACCGGGCTGGTCCTCATGTCGATCCGCATGGACACGGATGGCGCTCCGCAGCACACGGCAGTCCTGGCGTACGGCAATGGTGTCGAGACGCAGGTCTGGATCGGCCTTGCCGAGGATGTCGGGCAATTCGCGGTCTGCGATCGCTTCGGCCAGCTCGTCCCCCTTGAATCCGGCGAACTCGCGGGTGACATGGGCAGCACCGACGAGGCATCGGTCTATGCCTGGCGTGACGATGGGCTGCTGTGGGTCGTCATGGGCGACGATGCCGCGCTGCTCACGCAGGTGCTTGCCGGTGCCGCTGCACCCGAGCGCAGCGCGGCGCGATCGCGCTGAGCAGGGCTGGCCGAGCTCGGACACAGGCACCGATACCATCGCCTAGCCATGGCACGCGCCTACATCACGACGCCGATCTACTACGTCAACGACCGACCCCACATCGGCCACGCCTACACGACCACGCTGTGCGATGTGTGGGCGCGCGCGATGCGGGCGTGCGGC
>CAIYOC010000202.1 GCA_903927725.1 uncultured bacterium
GAACTCGATCAACCTCGAGGACGGCGAGGAGCGCATGGCGCGCGTCTGCCCGATGCTGCGCCGCTACGGCGCTGCTTGCGTGGCCCTGACGATCGACGAGGATCCGCAGGCGGGCATGGCCAAGACCGCCGCGCGAAAGCTCGAGATCGCCGAGCGGATCCACGGGCTCTACACCGGCCGCTGGGAACTGCCCGAGGAGGATCTCTTCTTCGACCCGCTGACCTTCACGATCGCCACCGGCAACGACGACGACCGCCGGCTCGGTCTCGAGACGCTCGACGGGATCGAGCTGATCGCCAAGCGCTTTCCCCGCTGCGGCACGATTTTGGGCCTCTCGAACATCTCGTTCGGCCTCAAGCCCGCCGCGCGGGCGGTGCTCAACAGTGTCTTCCTGCACGAAGCCCGCCAGCGCGGCCTGAGCGCGGCGATCGTGCACGCGAGCAAGATCCTCCCGCAGGACCGCATTGCGCCCGAGCGCTGGGAAGCCGCGCAGTGGCTGGTCTATGACCGCCGCGGCGAATCGCGCCCCGAGGGCAAGCCCGCGGACTTCGATCCCATGCTGCACTTCATCGGGCTCTTCCCCGAGGGCGAGGAAGCTGTGGTCTCCAAGGAGAGCCTGGCCGACCTGCCGGTCAAGGAGCGCCTGCAGCGGCACATCATCGATGGCGAGGACAAGGACCTCGAGGGATCGCTCGACGAGGCGCTGCAGCAGTACGCACCGCTGGACATCATCAACAACGACCTGCTCGCAGGGATGAAGGTGGTGGGCGAGCTCTTCGGCGCCGGCCGCATGCAGCTGCCGTTCGTGCTCCAGAGCGCGGCGGTCATGAAGAAGGCCGTCGCGCATCTGCAGCCGCACATGGAGCGGCTCGGCACGGGCGGCCCGTCGAAGGCGAGCATCGTGCTGGCGACCGTCGCCGGCGACGTGCACGACATCGGCAAGAACCTCGTCGACATCATCCTGACCAACAACGGCTTCACGGTCCACAACATCGGGATCAAGCAGTCGCTCACGCAGATCGTCGAGGCGTGGCGATCGACCGGCGCCGATGCGATCGGCATGAGCGGCCTGCTCGTGAAGAGCGTGGCCGTCATGGAGGAGAACCTGCACGAGATGAACCGGCAGGGGATCACGGTGCCGGTCATGCTCGGCGGCGCCGCGCTCACGCGCCACTACGCCGAGGGGCACCTCCGTTCGATCTACAAGGGCCCGCTGTACTACGGCCGGGATGCGTTCGAGGGGCTGCAGGTGTGCGACGCGCTGGCGACGCGCACGCTCGAGGCGATCGACCGCCAGGTCGAGGAGCGCCTGGCCAAGCGCGAGGCCGCGGACCGAGTCGTCGCGAGCCGCACGATCCGCCAGCAGGCCGCCAGCGGCCAAGCGCTGGCGGAGCGCAGCCACGTGCGCACGGACGTCGAGGTTCCCGCGCCTCCGTTCTGGGGCCACCGACTCGTCGAAGGGCTTCCGCTCGAGCAGATCTATCCGTACCTGAATCTCGTCGCGCTCTTCCGTGGCCAGTGGGGCTTCAAGAAGGGCGACATGGACGACGCTCGCTATGAGGCCTTCCTCGAGGAGCACGCCTACCCGGTGCTCGATCGCCTGAAGGCCGAGTGCCGCGACGAGAAGATCCTGCGACCTGCGGTCGTGTGGGGCTACTACCCGTGCAACGCCGATGGCGACGAGCTCGTCGTGTTCGATGCCATCGACCAGGATCGCGAAGTCGAGCGTTTCAGGTTCCCGCGACAGGAAGGGCGCGAGCGCCTGTGCATCAGCGACTTCTTCCGTCCGGTGTCGGGCGGAACGCGCGATGTGCTGGCCCTGCACTGCGTGACAATGGGCAGCGAGGCGAGCCACCGCGCGAAGCAGCTCTTCGAGCGCAACCAGTACACCGACTATCTCTTCCTGCACGGCTTCGGCGTGGAGTGCGCGGAGGCGCTCGCGGAGCTCTGGCACAAGCGCATCCGCGCGGAACTGGGCATCGGGCACGACGACGATCCCGAGGTTCGCCGGCTCTTCACCCAGCACTACCGCGGCAGCCGCTACAGCTTCGGGTACCCCGCGTGCCCGGACATGAGCGACCAGGAAAAGCTCTTCCGCCTGCTCGAGCCCCAGCGGATCGGCTGCGTGCTCACCGAGAACTGGCAGATCGATCCGGAGCAGTCGACGAGCGCGATCGTCGTGCATCACCCGCAGGCGAAGTACTTCGCGGTCTGATCGGGGCCCGCGATTGGCGATGGCCCGGACGGCTCACGCGAGCAGCTGCGTGATCGGGCCCGCGCCTTCGACGCCGACGAGCTTCTGGTCGAGCCCGCCGTAGAAGTAGGTCAGGGCATTCGGATCGACGCCGAGCCGGTCGAGCACCGTCGCGTGGAGGTGCTTCACGTGGAAGCGCTCGCCCACGCCGATCGAGCCGAGCTCGTCGGTCTGGCCCACCGTGACGCCGCCCTTGATGCCGCCGCCGGCCATCCACATCGTGAAGCCGAAGGAGTTGTGGTCGCGGCCCGTGCCCATGGCGTACTCAGCGGTGGGCTGGCGCCCGAACTCGCCGCCCCAGATCACGAGCGTCTCGTCGAGCAGCCCGCGTCGCTTGAGGTCCTTGAGCAGGCCCGCGATCGGCTTGTCGGTGCGGCCCGCGTGGTAATCGTGGTTCTTCTTCAGGTCGTCGTGCGCATCCCAGTTGTCGTCGTTGTGGGAACCACCGGCATACAGCTGAACGAAGCGCACGCCGCGCTCGACCAGTCGCCGCGCGAGCAGGCACTTGCGGCCGAATTCCTCGGTGCGCGGATCGTCGATGCCGTAGAGCTCCTGCGTGTCCTTGCTCTCTTGGGCCAGCTCGACGGCCTCGGGTGCGGTCGCCTGCATGCGGTAGGCGAGCTCGTAGCCCTCGATGCGGCTCTCGAGGTCAGGATTGCCGCTGCGCAGGAGCGCGTGTCGCGAATTCCAGTCCTTGAGCTCATCGAGCACCGCGCGCTGCACGCGCTGCGTGCGGTCCTCGGGCGTGGCGAGGTCGAGGATGGGATCGCCCTGCCCGCGCAGCACGCAACCTTGGTAGCTCGCGGGCATGTAGCCGCTCGACCAGTTCTTCGCACCCGAGATGGGACCGCCGGTCGAGTCGAGCATGACCACGAAGCCCGGCAGGTTCTGGTTGACCGTGCCCAGCCCGTAGTTCACCCACGAGCCCATGCAGGGCGACCCACCGAGCAGCTTGCCCGAGTTCATCATGAGCATCGCGCTGCCGTGGATCGGGCTCTCGGCGTACATGCTCTTGATGAACGCCATGTCGTCGACGCAGGTCGCCAGGTGCGGGAAGAGGTCGCTCACCCACGCGCCGCACTGGCCATGCTGGCGGAAGTTCCACTTGGGACCGACGATGCGGCCTTCGTTGCGGTCGCCGCCGCGGCCCTTGGTCTTCACCTGGATCGTCTGCCCGTCGTACTTGTAGAGTTCTGGTTTGTAGTCGAACGTGTCGACGTGGCTCGGGCCGCCGTACATGAACAGGAAGATCACGCTCTTGGCGCGTCCGGGCAGCGGTGGAGCCTTCGTGGCGAGCGGACCGGTGGGCAGCGGCGTGGAGCCGTCGAAGGCGAGCGCCTGGCGCTGCAGGAACCCGTCGCGCACAAGGAGATCGGCCAGCGCCACGCTGGTGAACGCGCCGCCGGCCTGCCACATGA
>CAIYOC010000203.1 GCA_903927725.1 uncultured bacterium
ATCACGTCCATTGACCTTGGTGATCACGTCACCAGCCTGCAGCCCGCGCTCGGCGGCCGGGCTGTCTTCCTTGACCGAGGCGATGACCACGCCACGCTCAAGGTTCATCGACTTCAGGAGGTCGGCATCGGCCTCGTCGACCGTGAGGCCGAGCCGTGCGAGGTCGCCGCTGCGCTGTTGTGGCATCGGCACGCCGGCGGCAAGCCGTTCATCGGTCCGTTCGACGAGCGTGGCCTGCTTGGTCATGCGTTCACCTTCGCGGATGATCTCGAGGCTCACCTCGGCATCGGGCCGCCGGCTGGCGATGATCCGCATGAAGGCGGATGAGCTCGGCGTGGGCTTGCCATCGACCTTCACGACGATGTCGCCATCCTGGAGTCCGGCCTTCTGGGCCGGTGTGTCCGGTTGCACGCGCGCGATCAGCACGCCGTCGCTCGGCTTGATATCGAAGCTCGACGCGGTCTCGGCATCCATCTCCTGCAGCTGCACGCCGAGGTAACCGCGCACCACGCGGCCACCGTCGCGAAGCTGTCCAACGATCTCCTTGACCATCGCGCTCGGGATCGCGAAGCCGACCCCGTCGTTGCCGCCATTGCGGCTGCTGATGGCGGTGTTGATGCCGATCACGTTGCCTTCGAGGTCCGCGAGCGGACCGCCGGAGTTGCCGGGATTGATGGCCGCATCGGTCTGGATGTAGTTCTCGAACTGCGCCAGGCCGACGCGGTCGCGGCCCTTGGCGCTGATGATGCCCGCGGTGACGGTGTGGTCGAGGCCAAAGGGGCAGCCGATCGCGACGACCCAGTCGCCGACTTCGAGCGACTCGCTGTCGCCGAAGTTGGCAGCCACCAGGTCGGTGGCCTCGACCTGGATCACGGCGAGGTCGGTGGCCGGATCGGCGCCGACCACGGTGGCTGAGACCTCGCGACCGTCGTGCAGCATGACCTTGAGCTCATCGGCACCGCGGATGACGTGGTTGTTGGTCACGATCACGCCGGCCTTGTCGATGATCACGCCGGTGCCCTCGCCCATACGAGGAGGCATGCGACCGCCGCGCTGCTGCGGTGCATCGGGTGCACCCGGCATGTTGGGGAAGAAGCGGCGGAACTCTTCCGGCATCTCGGGCATCTGCTGCCCGCCTTGGCCGGCGCCGGACTCGGCGCTGTAAGGAGCCTTGTCGATCGACACGATGCTCACGACGCTCGGATCGAGCTTTCGCGCAGCAGTGCGGAAGGCATTCGAGAGGGCGCGTGCATGCTTGAGATCGGCCTCGTCCTGCGAGGTGGCGAGCACGGGTGCAGTGGCAGCGAGCGAGAGCGCGAGGCCGAACATGGCAGCGCGCGACGACGGACGGATGAAGCTGGACATGATGTTGGGTTTCCTCCACGGCCGAACGGCCGGCCGAGGAACGGTACGGCGGCAGGGTGCCCGCGGTTCAGGCCCGACCCATCGGATTTTCGCCCGGCGACGTCCCGTTTCCGTGCGCGAGGTGGAAGAGCGTCACCGCGCCTGCCACGCTGACATTCAGGCTGTCGATGCCCGCGCGCATGGGGATGAAGGCGAGCACGTCGCACTCGGCCTCGACCTCCGGGGAAATCCCGCGGAATTCATTGCCGACCACGACGACCATCCGTTCCGTGCGCCGGATGGATGGCAGGGGTCGGGCGCCAGGACGGCAGACGGTCCCGAGCACGGAATAACCGTGGTCCCTGCGCAACATTCTGAGCGTCGAGGGCAGCACGCAGTGCAGGAACGGCACGCTGAGCGTGTACCCCATGCTGCTGCGGATGCTCTTGCGATAGAGCGGATCGTGACAGTGCTGGCCAAGCAGCACGCCCTGCGCGCCGAAGGCGGCGCCGTCGCGAAAGATCGCGCCGATGTTGTCGCGGTCACCCACGCCGTCGGCGGCAAGCACGAGCGCCTCGCCGCTCGTGGGCTCAATCTCCGCGAGCGAGCGGCTCTGCAGCAAGCTGCGGTCACCACACGCGATCGCTCCGCGGTGCATCTGGAAGCCAGTGAGCGCCTCGACGCGGTGGTCGCGCGTGACGAAGACAGGGACCTCGGGTTGCCCATGCCGTGCGAGCAGCGCATCGATCTCGGCGAGCCGGCGCTCAGCCGCCAGGATCGATCGCGTGGCACCGGGCACCGCGAGCATCCGCTCGATGACGAGCAGCCCCTCGCCGATGAAGGTGCCGCTGCGGCCGTCGTCACCGACGAGCTCGCGGTCACGCAGCGCGCGGTAGTCCGCGAGCCGCGGGTCGTCAAAGCTCTCGACATCGATGCGCATGCGCCCTGCCGCCGCTCACAGCAGCGACGACGGGTCCTCGAGCAAGCCGACGACGGTGTTCAGGAAGCGCGCGCCCTCTGCACCATCGACGACGCGGTGGTCGCACGACAGGCTCAGGGGCATGACCAGGCCCGCGTAGAAGCGGCCGTCCTTGACGAGCACACGCTCCTTCGTCCGTCCTGCGGCCAGGATCGCCACCTCGGGATAGTTGATGATCGGCGTGGCGAACATGCCACCGTAGCTGCCGACGTTGGAGAGCGTGAACGTGCCGCCCATGCTCTCCTCGCGACTGATCGTGCGATCCCGGCAGCGCCCTGCGAGCACCTTGACCTGGTTGGCCAGGTCGACCAGCGTGCACTGGTCGGCGTTGCGCACGACCGGCACCATGAGCCCGTTGTCGGTGTCGACCGCGATCGAGAGATTGATCACACCCTTGATCAGGATCTCGCTGTTGGCGTCGTCCACGTTGGCGTTGAGCGAAGGGTGCTTGCGGAGCGCTCGGCTGATGGCTGCCATGATGAACGGCATCATGCTGAGCTTCTGGCCGGCCACCTTCGAATACTCGCGGCGCTTGCGGTCAAGCTCGGTGACATCCGCTTCGTCGACCACGGTGAAGTGCACCGCGGTGCGCACGCTGCGCTCGAGGCTCTCGGCGATCTTGCGGCGCACGCCGCGGAACGGGATGCGCTGCGACACGCCGTCCTTGTCGACGGCGGGCATGGGCAACGGTGCCGGAACGGCGCGCGGGGCGAAGCCGGCCTTCGAGGCTCCACCGGCGAAGCCGTGCACGTCGGACGCGGTCACGCGGCCACTGTGGCCAGTACCGGCAACCTTGTTGATGTCGACGCCCATCTCGCGGGCGATGCGGCGAACGGCCGGGGTGGCCAGCGCCTTGCCGCCGGTCACAGCGGCAACGGTGTGCTCGGGCTTGCGGGCGAAGCGATCGCTCACGGTGAGCGTGCCGCTCATCGTGCCCACGACGGTGCCTTGATCGCCTTCCGCCTCGGGAACGCCGGCGGCGACCGAGGCGCTCACGCAGGCCGGTCCCTTGCCGGTGGAGGCCGTGGTTGAGGCAGCGGCCGGTGCAGCGCCGGCGACCGCGTACCGCACGAGCGGCTTGCCGACCTTCATGATGTCACCGGGCTTGCCGCAGAGTTCGCTCACGGTGCCTGGCCATGGGCTCGGCACTTCGACCAGTGCCTTGTCGGTCTGCATCTCGGCGAGAATGCTCGAGGTCGTCACCGCATCGCCGGGCTTCACGCGCCAGCTGATGAGTTCGGCCTCGACCAGGCCTTCGCCAAGGTCGGGCAGCAGGAAGTGGCTCTTGTCGTCGGGTTGCTTCAGGCCGGCCATGGTTCGCCTCCGTGCGTGGGTTCAGTAGGCAAGGCAGTCTTCGATGCCGCGCTGGATGCGCGCGGCGTCGGGCAGGTACTCGAGCTCGAGCTTGTAGTACGGCATGATCGTGTCGAAGCCCGTCACGCGCTGGACCGGAGCCTCGAGGTGCAGGAAGCACTTCTCCATGATCTGCGTCGCGACCTCGCTGCCGACGCCACACGTGCGCGGGGCCTCGTGGACGATCACGCAGCGGCCGGTCTTGGAGACGCTCTGCTCGACGGTTTCCATGTCCATGGGGTAGATCGTGCGCAGGTCGATGAGTTCCACGCTGCGGCCGCAGGCCTCGATCGCCTGCATGCACTGGATCACGCTCGCGCCCCAGCTCACCACCGTGAGGTCGGTGCCTTCGCAGACGACGCGGGCCTTGCCGATGGGGATGGTGTACTCGTCCTCGGGGACTTCCTCGCGGATCGCGCGGTAGATGCGCTTGGGCTCGAAGAAGATGACCGGGTCGGGATCGCGCAGCGCGCTGATGAGCAGGCCCTTCGCGTCGTAGGGACCGCTGGGCATCACGACCTTCAGGCCGGGCTGGTGCGCATAGAACGCTTCGGGGCTGTCGCTGTGCAGTTCAGGCGCGTGGATCCCGCCGCCCACCGGCACGCGCACCGTCATCGGCACGGTGAACGCACCGCGCGTGCGGGTGCGCATGCGGGCGGCGTGGCTGCAGAGCTGGTCGTACGCCGGCCCGAGGAAGCCCTCGAACTGGATCTCGGGCACCGGGCGCAGGCCGGCCATGGCCAGGCCGATGCTCGTGCCGATGATGCCGCTCTCGGCCAGCGGCGTATCGACGACGCGATTGGCGCCAAAGCGCTTCTGCAGGCCTTCGGTGACGCGGAAGACGCCGCCGTTGGCGCCGACGTCCTCGCCGAGCAGGATGACGCGGTCGTCCTTCTCCATTTCCTGGATCAGGGCGAGGTTGATGGCTTGCACGAGGGTGAGGTTCGCCATGGTGTGGTCCTGGTGGATGATCGTGGTGGTGGTCGCCGCTCAGCGCGCGTTCGACGCGCTCGGGAGCTGGCTCGGATCCTGGCCGAGCGAGTGCGTGTGGCCGGTGTCGCGCTGCGTGGCGAGATCGGCGGGAAGGTCGGCGAAGGTGTAGTTGAAGACGTCGCTGCGCACGGGGTGCTCGACCTGCTCGCAGCGCTCGATCGTCGCCATGCAGCTGGCCTCGGCGGCCTCGCGCAGCGCGGCGTCCTTGGCATCCGACCAGATGCCCTTCTTCGTCATGTAGTTGCGCAGCCGCGTGATCGGGTCGCGCGCCTTCCACGCGTCGACCTCGGCCTGGTCGCGGTAGCGACGCGCATCGTCGGCGGTGGTGTGGTCGCCGAGCCGGTACGTCACACCCTCGATGAAGAACGGCTTTCCCGTGGTGCGCGCGTGCTCGATGGCCTTGCGCACGCCGTAGACGACTGCGAAGAGGTCATTGCCGTCGAGCTGCAGGCAGGGCATGCCGTAGGCGATGCCGCGCTGCGCCACGGTCGGTGCGCTGCACTGGATGCGGCCGGGCACGCTGATCGCCCAGAAGTTGTTCTGGCAGAAGAAGATCACCGGGATGTCGAGGTTGGCGGCGAAGTTGCACGCCTCGTGGAAGTCGCCCTCGCTCGTCGCGCCGTCGCCGAAGAAGGTGCAGGCGATCTGCTTCTGGCCGCGGTACTTCGCCGCCCAGGCGAGGCCAGTGGCGTGCAGCATCTGCGTGCCGATCGGCACGGCGATCGGTGTCGCGTGGTGCGGGCGGGGCATGGCGTTGCCGCGCTCGTCGCCCATCCAGTGCAGGAGGATGCTGTCGATCGGCACGCCGCGCCACATGAGACCGCAGTTCTCGCGGTAGCAGGTGACGAGCCAGTCGTCGTTGTTGAGGGCGTAGGCCGCGCCGAGGCTGTTGGCCTCCTGGCCCATGTTCTGCGGGTAGGTGCCCATGCGGCCGGAGCGCTGCAGCTTGAACGCCACCTCGTCCATCATGCGGCAGGTGACCATCGTCTCGTAGAGCTTGAGCAGGTCGGCGTCGGGGATCAGGCCCTTGCCGAGCTTCTCGTCGAAGTTCCCGTGCTCGTCGAGGATGGAGACGCGCTCGATGGTCGTGGTCAGGGCGTTGGTGATGGGCATGGGCGGGGACCTTGGGGAAAGAAAACGGCCGCCGCTCTTTCGATGCGACGGCCGTGTCGCGCGGGATGGTAGCAGCGGGGCGCGTTCGGCCCCGACGGTTCAGCGGTTCGAGAGGTCGCTACGCGGGTGTCGAAGCGATGCGACGACGTCGAGGTCTGAGCGGCGCGGATGCGCTGACCGATACCCTGAGCCGCTATGTGAGTTTTAGACACAAACTATGATGAATGGACCAAAGAGCCAATAATCACCGTGAAGGCATCGCAAGTGCCGCCCCAGCTGATCACCGCCCCGCTGCGCAACCATCACCGCGCAGGTCGCTCGCGCCGCACAGCACACCATCGTCGAGCCGAGCGATCGCCTGCCCGCGGCCGAAGGTGACCGAGCGCTCTGCGGCGATCGTGACGGCATGTCCGCGCTCGCGCAGCCCATCGATCGTGGCCTGCGGCCAGCCCGGTTCGAGCTGCACCTCGATCCCCTTCATCCACTGCCAGCGTGGTGCATCGAGCGCCGCCTGCGGGTTCTGTCCATGCACGACCGTGCGCAGCGTGTACTGCGCGTGCGCCTGAGGCTGCATGAAGCCGCCCATGATCCCAAAGGGACCGATCGGGTCGGCGACCGCCTCGCTCGCGGCATGAACCGTCGGGGTGCCGACATCACGTGACAGGACCCCGGGAATGATCGTGTGATACGGACGCTTGCCGGCGGCGATTTCGTTCGCATGGCCAGGCTCGAGGTTGAAGCACGCACCACGGTTCTGGAGCGCGATGCCCGTGTCCGGCACCACGAGCCCACTGCCGAAGCCCATGTAATTGCTCTGGATCAGGCTGACCATCAGGCCCGATGCATCCGCCGCGCAGAGGTAGATCGTGCCGCCTGGCTTGGGGACGCCGGCATCGAAGTCCTGCGCGCGAGCCGGATCGATGCGCGCCGCCAACGCATCGAGTCGCTGCGGATCCAGCAATGCCGCCGTCGAGGCGACCATGCACGATGGCTCGGCCACATGCAGGTGCGCCTCGCGGAAGGCGAGCTTGATCGCTTCGATCGCCAGGTGCGTGCCCGCAGCATCATCAACGCCGTGGCGATCGATGCCCATGCGCTCGAGCAGCGCCAGCGCGATGAGCGCCGCGATGCCCTGGCCATTGGGAGGGATCTCATGCAGTCGAGCGCCGCGGAATCCCATCGAGATCGGTGCCACAGGTTCGGTCGTGTGCAAAGCCAGATCATCGAGCCGCATGGCGCCGCCATCGGCGCGTGCCATGGCATCGATCGCCTTCGCAAGCTCGCCGTCGTAGAGATCACGGCCGGCGGTCGCGCCGATGCGCTCGAGCGTGCGCGCATGATCAGGCAGGCGGATGCACTCGCCCGCGTGCGGTGCGCGACCGTCGATCGTGAACGTTCGGCGCCATTCGGCGTTGCCGCCGAGGGCTGACGCAGCGCGCTCCCACAGGCGCGCGGTCTGCACGGCGACTGGGTAGCCGTCGCGTGCATAGGTCGCTGCCGGCTCCATGAGCACGGCGAACGGCAGTGCACCGAAGTTCCGGTGCAGGTCGGCCCACAGCGACACCTGGCCCGGCACCGTCACGGCATCCCAGCCGCGCGTGGGCATCGTGCTGCCGCCGTAGCGCGAGCGATCGAGCGCACGCGGCGTGCGGCCCGAACCGTTGAAGCCGTGCAGGCGACCGCCATCGGCGGGGGACCAGACGAGCGCGAAGGCATCGCCGCCGATCCCGTTGGTCGTGGGTTCGAGCACGGTCATGCAGGCGGCCGTCGCGATCGCCGCATCGACGGCGTTGCCGCCGCGCGCGAGGATCTCGGTGCCTGCCTGCGCGGCGAGCACCTGGCTCGTGGCCACGATACCGCGGCGCGCCAGCGTGGGCATGCGCTGCGATGGATAGGGCAGGGTCCACTCGGGTTCGGCTGGCGCGAAGTCGTGCATCGTTCGTGGTCCCTTGGGTGGAGTGGGTGCTGTGGATCCAGCAGGCTGCGTGCCGGGCCGTGAACTCGAGCACGCGCCCGCGATCCCGGCGGCCGCCGTCACGGCTGCCGTGCCCAGGAACTCACGCCGTGTCGTGTGGTCACGCACGCGGTCAGGCTAGCGGGCGACGAAGCGACTCCAGCTCGGCGATCGCCTCGAGGTCCTTCGGGCGACCTGCTGCGCGCTTGAGCATGATGAGTCGATCGAGGCTCACGACGCGGCAGGGATGGCCGAACACCTGCAGGAGTTCCGTGTGCGCCAGGAGCGAGTCGTAGGTTCCGCCACCGGCTATCTCACCCAGCAGGTCGTCGGCACCGAGCGATGTCTGGAGCGTGAAGTTCAGTCCTGCACGGATCGTAGCTGCTTCGAACTTGAAGGGCAGGCCCCGAGGAG